>NZ_JBSICH010000002.1:0-8151 GCF_053613315.1 Streptomyces sp. JK94
GGCTGTCGTGGCAGGCGGGAAAAAAGGTACGGTGCCCCGCCCCCCGCTCGTCCCACCCCACTCCTCCCCATCGGTCTGGAAGGCCTTGTCCGCCCACGCCGGACGGGGCTGGATCAGGCCGACGCCGGCGGGTACAGCGACCGTGGCAGCCGCGAGGCCGCCGCCGTGTCCAGGAGCCACAACGTGCGGGCGCGGCCCTGCGCCCCGGCCGCCGGGGCCTGGATCTCGCCCGCGCCCGACAGGGCCATCGCGACCGCGTTCGCCTTGTCCTCGCCCGCCGCGAGCAGCCACACCTCACGGGCCGAGCGGATGGCCGGCAGCGTCAGGGAGACGCGGGTGGGCGGCGGCTTGGGGGAGCCGTGGACGCCGACCACCGTGCGCTCGGTCTCCCGTACGCCCGGGTGCTCCGGGAAGAGCGACGCCACGTGCGTGTCCGGGCCCACGCCCAGCAGCAGGACGTCGAAGGACGGCACCGCGGCGTGGTTCTCCGGGACGGACGCCTCGGCCAGTTCCCGCGCGTACGCGGCGGCCGCCGCCTCCACGTCCGAGCCGTGCGGGCCGTCGGACGCCGGCATCGCGTGCACCCGCTCCGGGGCCAGCGGCACCGCGTCCAGCAGGGCTTCCCGGGCCTGGGTGACGTTCCGCTCCGGGTCGCCCTCCGGCAGGAAGCGCTCGTCGCCCCACCACAGGTCCAGGCGGCCCCAGTCGACGGCGTCCCGGGCCGGGGAGGCGGCGAGCGCGGCCAGCAGGCCGTTGCCGTTGCGGCCGCCGGTGAGGACCACGGACGCGCTGCCCCGGGAGGCCTGCGCGTCCACGATCCTGGTGAGCAGCCGTGCCGCGGCGGCCTCGGCCATCAGCTCCTTGTCGCGGTGCACGACCAGCTGGGGAGTGCTCACTTCGCCGCCGCCTTCCTCACCGGAGCCTTCTTGCGCGCCGCGTCCTTCGCCGGGGCCTTCGCCGCGGTCCCGACGGGAGCGGCGACCGCGCCGGCCCCGTCCCCGTCGCCGCCGGAGCCCTCCCGGGCTGCGGCGCCCGGCGCGTTCAGCCGTTCCACCCCGTACCGCAGCGCCGAGGCGTACGTGTCGTCCGGGTCCAGCCGCCGCAGCTCCTCCGCGATCAGCTCGGCCGTGTCCCGGCGCTTGAGCGCCACGGCACGCGCGGGCTGGCCCTGGATGGAGAGGTTCGCCAGCGAGCCGTCGGCCCGGTCCAGGACGACCGGCCCGCAGTCGGTGTCCATGCGGACCGCGGTCAGCCCCGGCCCGTCGGACGCGGTGCGCTCGACCGGGACGTCCAGGCGGTCCGCCAGCCACATCGCCAGCAGTTCGCAGCTCGGGTTGTGCCCCTCGCCCTCCACCTGGACCGCCTGCACCTTGCAGTCGACCTGGTCCAGGGCCGCCGCCAGCATCGAGCGCCACGGCGTGATGCGGGTCCAGGACAGGTCGGTGTCGCCCGGCGTGTAGGCGTCGGCCCGGGCGGTCAGCTCCCGTACCGGCTCCTCGCAGGCGTAGGTGTCGGTGACCCGGCGCTGGGCCAGCGCGCCCAGCGGGTCCCCGGCCGGGTCCAGCGGCGCGTTCACCGGCCACCAGACCACGACCGGCGCGTCCGGCAGCAGCAGCGGCAGGACCACCGACTGGGCGTGGTCGACGACGTCGCCGTACAGCCGCAGCACGATCGTCTCGCCGGTGCCCGCGTCGGCGCCGAGCCGTACCTCGGCGTCCAGCCGGGACTTCGTGCGGTCCCGGGGCGAGCGCGAGACGCGCTTGATGACGACGAGGGTGCGCGAGGGGTGCTCGTGCGCGGCGTCGCTCGCGGCCTTCAGCGCGTCGTAGGCGTTCTCCTCGTCGGTGACGATGACCAGCGTGAGCACCATGCCGATGGCCGGCGTGCCGATCGCCCGGCGGCCCAGCACCAGTGCCTTGTTGATCTTGCTGGCCGTGGTGTCCGTGAGGTCTGTCTTCATGGCCGGCGCCAGCTCCGTCCGTCTCGCTCGAGCATCTCGTCCGCCTCGACGGGTCCCCAGGTGCCGGCCGGGTACTGGGCCGGCGTGCCGTGCGCGTCCCAGTACTCCTCGATCGGGTCGAGGATCTTCCAGGACAGCTCGACCTCCTCGGTGCGCGGGAAGAGGTTGGCGTCGCCGAGCAGCACGTCCAGGATCAGGCGCTCGTACGCCTCCGGGCTGGACTCCGTGAAGGACTCGCCGTAGGCGAAGTCCATGGACACGTCCCGGATCTCCATCGAGGTGCCGGGCACCTTGGAGCCGAAGCGGACGGTGACGCCCTCGTCGGGCTGGACGCGGACGACGATCGCGTTCGACCCGAGTTCCTCGGTGGCCGTCGTGTCGAAGGGGGAGTGCGGGGCCCGCTGGAAGACCACGGCGATCTCGGTGACCCGGCGGCCCAGGCGCTTGCCGGTGCGCAGGTAGAAGGGGACGCCCGCCCAGCGGCGGTTGTCGATCCCGACCTTGATCGCGGCGTAGGTGTCGGTCTTCGACTTCGCGTCGATGCCCTCCTCCTCCAGGTAGCCGACGGCCTTCGCGCCGCCCTGCCACCCGGCCGCGTACTGCCCGCGCACCGTGTCCCGGCCCAGGTCCCCCGGGAGCCGGACGGCGCCGAGCACCTTGGTCTTCTCCGCGGCCAGCGCGTCCGCGTCGAAGGAGGCGGGCTCCTCCATCGCGGTCAGCGCGAGCAGCTGGAGCAGGTGGTTCTGGATGACGTCGCGGGCGGCGCCGATGCCGTCGTAGTAGCCGGCCCGGCCGCCGATGCCGATGTCCTCGGCCATGGTGATCTGCACGTGGTCGACGTAGGACCGGTTCCAGATCGGCTCGAACATCGTGTTGGCGAAGCGGAGCGCCAGGATGTTCTGGACGGTCTCCTTGCCCAGGTAGTGGTCGATGCGGAAGACCTGGTCCGGGGCGAAGACCTCGTGGACGATCGCGTTGAGCTCCTCGGCCGACCTCAGGTCGTGGCCGAACGGCTTCTCGATGACCGCGCGGCGCCAGGTGCCGCCCGTCTGGTCGGCCAGCCGGTGCTTCTTCAGCTGCTGGATGACGACCGGGAAGGACTTCGGCGGCACCGACAGGTAGAAGGCGAAGTTGCCTCCCGTGCCCTGCGCCTTGTCCAGGTCCTCGATGGTGGCGCGCAGCCGCTCGAAGGCGTCGTCGTCGTCGAAGGTGCCCTGGACGAAGCGCATTCCCTGGATGAGCTGCTGCCAGACCTCCTCGCGGAACGGCGTGCGCGAGTGTTCCTTGACGGCGTCGTGCACGACCTGGGCGAAGTCCTCGTGCTCCCAGTCGCGGCGGGCGAACCCGACGAGCGAGAAGCCCGGCGGCAGCAGACCCCGGTTGGCGAGGTCGTACACGGCGGGCATGAGCTTCTTGCGGGACAGATCGCCGGTGACGCCGAAGATGACCAGACCCGACGGCCCCGCGATGCGCGGGAGCCGTCGGTCTGCGGGGTCACGCAGCGGGTTGCTGCTTGACAATTTCTAGCCCTCCGAGGGAGCGAGGCGCTTGAGCTCCGCCTCCGTCGACTTCAGCAGGTCGTTCCAGGAGTCCTCGAACTTGTCGACGCCCTCCTTCTCGAGGAGCCGGACCACCTCGTCGTAGCCGATCCCGAGCCTCTCGACCGCGTCGAGGTCGGCGCGGGCCTGCTCGTAGGTGCCGGCGACGGTGTTGCCGGTGATCTCGCCGTGGTCCTCGGTGGCGAACAGCGTCGCCTCCGGCATGGTGTTCACCGTGTTGGGCGCGACCAGGTCGGTGACGTACATCGTGTCGCTGTACGCCTTGTCCTTGACGCCGGTCGACGCCCACAGCGGACGCTGCTTGTTGGCGCCGGCCTTCTCCAGGGCGTTCCAGCGGTCGGAGGAGAAGATCTCCTCGTACGCCTGGTAGGCGAGACGGGCGTTGGCGACGGCGGCCTTGCCGCGCAGGGCCTTGGCCTCGTCGGTGCCGAGCGCGTCGATGCGCTGGTCGATCTCGGTGTCCACGCGGGACACGAAGAAGGACGCCACGGAGTGGATCTGCGACAGGTCCAGGCCGCGCTCCGCGGCCTTCTCCAGGCCGGTCAGGAAGGCGTCCATGACCAGGCGGTAGCGCTCCAGCGAGAAGATCAGCGTGACGTTCACGCTGATGCCCAGACCGATGACCTCGGCGATCGCCGGGATGCCGGCCTCGGTCGCCGGGATCTTGATCAGCGTGTTGGGCCGGTCCACCAGCCAGGCGAGCTGCTTGGCCTCGGCGACCGTGGCCTTGGTGTTGTGCGCGAGGCGCGGGTCGACCTCGATGGAGACCCGGCCGTCCTTGCCGCCGGTGGCGTCGAAGACGGGGCGCAGGATGTCGGCGGCGTCGCGGACGTCCGCCGTGGTGATCATGCGGACGGCCTCTTCGACCGTGACCCTGCGGAAGGCGAGGTCGGAGAGCTGCTGGTCGTAACCGTCGCCCTGCGAGATCGCCTTCTGGAAGATCGACGGGTTGGTGGTGACGCCCACGACGTGCTGCTGGTCGATCAGCTCGGCGAGGTTGCCGGACGTGATCCGCTTGCGCGACAGGTCGTCCAGCCAGATCGCCACGCCTTCATCGGAGAGGCGCTTGAGTGCGTCTGTCATGGAAAATGCATCTCCTACGTGTCGTGTGTCAGCGTCAGCGCCGGACTGCGGCGATCGATTCCCGGGCAGCGGCGGCCACGTTCTCGGCAGTGAAGCCGAACTCCTGGAAGAGCAGCTTGCCGTCCGCCGAAGCACCGAAGTGCTCCAGGGAAACGATGCGGCCGGCGTCCCCCACGTACTTGTGCCAGGTCAGACCGATGCCGGCCTCGACGGCCACACGGGCCCTGACCGACGGGGGCAGCACGCTGTCCCGGTACCCCTGGTCCTGCTGCTCGAACCACTCGACGGACGGCATCGACACCACGCGGGTCGGCACGCCGTCGGCCTGGAGCGCCTCACGGGCCTCCACGGCCACGTGCACCTCGGAACCGGTGGCGATGAGCACGACCTGGGCGTCGCCGCCCTCCGCCTCGAACAGGACGTAGCCGCCCCTGGCCGCGTCCTCGTTGGACTCGTAGGTCGGCACGCCCTGGCGGGTGAGGGCGAGGCCGTGCGGCTGGCCCTTGCCGAACTCCTTCGTCCAGCGGCGCAGGATCTCGCGCCAGGCGATGGCCGTCTCGTTGGCGTCGGCCGGGCGGACCACGTTCAGGCCCGGGATGGCGCGCAGCGAGGCGAGGTGCTCGACCGGCTGGTGGGTCGGGCCGTCCTCGCCGAGTCCGACGGAGTCGTGCGTCCACACGTAGGTCACCGGCAGGTGCATCAGGGCGGACAGGCGTACGGCGTTGCGCATGTAGTCGGAGAAGACCAGGAAGGTGCCGCCGTAGACGCGGGTGTTGCCGTGCAGCGCGATGCCGTTCATCTCCGCGGCCATCGCGTGCTCGCGGATGCCGAAGTGGATGGTGCGGCCGTACGGGTCCGCCTCGGGCAGCGGGTTGCCCGCAGGGAGGAAGGACGACGTCTTGTCGATCGTGGTGTTGTTCGAGCCGGCCAGGTCGGCCGAGCCGCCCCACAGCTCGGGGATCACCGCGCCGAGCGCCTGGAGGACCTTGCCGGACGCGGCGCGCGTGGCGACGCCCTTGCCCGCCTCGAAGACCGGGATCTTCTCCTCCCAGCCCGTGGGCAGCTCGCCCTTGGCGATCCGCTCGTACTCGGCGGCGCGCTCGGGGTTGTTGTCCCGCCACTGCTGGAAGGACTTCTCCCACACCGCGCGGGCCGCCCGGCCCTTCTCCAGGGCCTTGCGGGTGTGCTCGATGACCTCGTCCGCGACCTCGAAGGTCTTCTCCGGGTCGAAGCCCAGGACCCGCTTGGTGGCGGCGACCTCGTCGTCGCCGAGCGCCGAGCCGTGCGCGGCCTCGGTGTTCTGCGCGTTCGGGGCGGGCCAGGCGATGATCGAACGCATGGCGATGAACGACGGCCGGTCGGTGACCTGCTTCGCCGCCTCGATCGCGTCGTGGAGCGCGTTCGGGTCCAGGTCGCCGTCCGGCTTCGGGGCGACGCGCTGCACGTGCCAGCCGTACGCCTCGTAGCGCTTGCAGGTGTCCTCGGAGACGGCGGTCTCGGTGTCGCCCTCGATCGAGATGTGGTTGTCGTCCCACAGCAGGACCAGGTTGCCGAGCTTCTGGTGCCCCGCGAGGGAGGAGGCCTCGGCGGAGATGCCCTCCTGGAGGCAGCCGTCACCGGCGATGCAGTAGACGAAGTGGTCGAACGGGGAGGTGCCCTCGGCGGCCTCCGGGTCGAACAGGCCGCGCTCGTAGCGGGCGGCCATCGCCATGCCCACCGCGTTGGCGACCCCCTGGCCGAGCGGGCCGGTCGTCGTCTCGACGCCCGTGGTGTGGCCGTACTCCGGGTGGCCTGGGGTCTTGGAGCCCCACGTCCGGAAGGACTCCAGGTCCGTCAGCTCCAGGCCGAAGCCCGCCAGGTACAGCTGGGTGTAGAGGGTCAGGGACGAGTGACCGGCGGACAGCACGAAACGGTCGCGTCCGACCCAGTTCGCGTCGGCCGGGTCGTGCCGCATCACCTTCTGGAAGAGGGTGTAGGCGGCGGGCGCCAGGCTCATCGCCGTACCCGGATGGCCGTTGCCAACCTTCTGTACGGCATCGGCGGCCAGGACGCGGGCGGTGTCCACGGCCCGCTGGTCCAGTTCGGTCCACTCGAGGTCTGTGGTGGTCGGCTTGGTGCTCACCCTGAGTCAGGGCTCCTCTCCACATGTTTCGGATGCCGGTGCGCGTGGGCGCCCACCGGCTGCCGGCGCGTCCGTGCGTCGGCCGGCCGCTGTCGAGCCTACCCCCGTGAGTACGTGCGTTTTTCCGCTGCAAACCAGACTGCCGGGACTCTCGGCGAAGCGCCTGTCGACCGGGTGAAACGGCATTCGGCAAGTGAATACGGAGCCGCTCATCTGACCGCTCAATCGACTCCCCGAACGCACGTCGGAGCGCCCCCGCCAACACGACCCCACCCCCGCGGAGGCCGAGGTGCGGCCAACGTCTAAAGTGGCGTGGTACGCGCGAGCCATTACCGCCACTTCACACGGCAAGGCTTGCTGGGATGTCTCTGTCAGGGGTGTGCGTGACGGCCGTTGAATCCCGTCCTGCGGGGGTTATCGGGACGAGCCAGAGCCCGAGTCACCGGCCGTTCGGGGCCCGTGTCAAGGCGTTCGTGGCGCTGACCAAGCCGCGGATCATCGAGCTTCTGCTGATCACCACCGTTCCGGTGATGTTCCTCGCCGAGCAGGGTGTTCCCGATCTGGGGCTGGTGCTGCTGACCTGCGTCGGCGGTTACCTCTCCGCCGGCGGTGCCAACGCGCTGAACATGTACATCGACCGCGACATCGACGCGCTGATGGACCGGACGTCGCAGCGCCCGCTGGTGACCGGCATGGTCGGCCCGCGCGAATGCCTCGCCTTCGGCATCACCCTGGCCATCGTCTCGACGCTGCTGTTCGGCCTCACCGTCAACTGGCTGTCGGCCTGGCTCTCGCTCGGCGCGCTCCTCTTCTACGTCGTCGTCTACACGATGATCCTCAAGCGCCGGACCTCGCAGAACATCGTCTGGGGCGGCATCGCCGGCTGTCTGCCGGTGCTCATCGGCTGGTCGGCCGTGACCAACTCGATGTCCTGGGCGCCGGTCATCCTCTTCGGCGTGATGTTCTTCTGGACGCCCCCGCACTACTGGCCGCTGTCCATGAAGGTGAGGGAGGACTACGCGCGCGTCGGCGTGCCGATGCTCCCGGTCATCGCCTCCAACAAGGTCGTGGCCCGGCAGATCGTCATCTACAGCTGGGTGATGGTCGCCGTGTCGCTGCTGCTGACGCCGCTCGGGTACACGGGCTGGTTCTACACGGCGGTGGCCCTGCTGGCCGGCGGCATGTGGCTGTGGGAGGCCCACGGGCTGCAGAACCGCGCCAAGGCCGAGGTGACGGGCGGCAAGCTCAAGGAGATGCGGCTGTTCCACTGGTCCATCACCTACGTGTCGGTGCTGTTCCTGGCGATCGCGGTGGACCCCTTCCTGCGCTGAACACCCGTTCCCCGAGACGTCCGACGGGCGGGGGGGGGGGGGGAAGGGGGGGGGGACACAACACTACGATTTGTTGCTCCACACAGAGGAAAGGGG
>NZ_JBSICH010000003.1:0-144028 GCF_053613315.1 Streptomyces sp. JK94
GTGTGTTGTTGTTGTGGGGGGGGGTTGGGTGGTGGTTTTTCATCCCCACCCCCCCCCCCCCCGCCCGTCGCCGTTCGATCTACCCGTCGGTAGCATCCTGGTCATGGCAGACACGCAGCAGGTTGACGCGAAGGCCGAGCGCGAGGCGGCCCGGCTGGCCCGGCGGATCGACTCCTTCTCGAAGGCGCACGGCGGCGCCGAGGGCCAGGTGGCCTACCTCGGTGAACGCGGCGCCCGGATCGTGCTCGTCGGCGCGGACGGCGCCTGGGGCGACCTCGTCGCACGCTCCCACGGAACCGCGCGCAGGGCCGTGGAGAAGTCGGGCATCACCGTCCACGAGGACTTCGACGGCGAGTTCGCGGCCAAGGTGGAGACCGGCCCCTACGAGTGGTCGCGCATGGCGGGCATCCAGGTGGGCGGACCGAGCAACACCTGAGACCGGGTCCACCCGTTAGGACCGCAGGAAGCCGCACACGGTCCCGTCACGGGGAGTCCGGATGATCGAAACGCCGTTCCTGGTGGACCAGTACTGCCACGGCGTCCTGAGGACGGAGCTGGGCCTCGGCACCTTCGAGGCCCGGCTGGCCCGTACCGAGGGCCCGCCCGCACCGGGCACCACCCTCTTCGACACCCAGACCGGCTTCGCGGTGCGCCGCTGGTGCCCGCCCCTGCTCGGCCTGGAACCGCACTGCCCGCCCGCCCGCTACCTCGCCCGGCGCCGCGAGCTGGGCGTCCTGGAGGCGGAGCGCCGGCTGCTGCGGGGCAGCGGCATCACGACCTACCTGGTCGACGCGGGGCTCCCCGGCGACCTCACCGGACTCGCCGAGATGGCCAGCGCGGCGGCGGCCGACGCCCACGAGATCGTGCGCCTGGAGCTGCTGGCCGAGCAGGTCGCCGACACCTCCGGCACCGTCGACGCCTTCCTCGCCAACCTCGCCGAGGCCGTGCACGGCGCCGCCGCGGGCGCGGTCGCCTTCACCTCGGTCGCGGGCGTACGGCACGGTCTGGCGCTCGCGCCCGAACCTCCCGGCCCGGGCGAGGTACGCGGCGCCGCCGGCCGCTGGCTGACCGGACGCGAGGTCGGCGGCGAGCTGAGCGACCCCGTGCTGCTGCGCCACCTGCTGTGGAGCGCCGTCGCCTCGGGCCTGCCGCTCCAGCTGCACGCCGGCCTCGGCGAGCCGGGCCTGCGCGTCGACCGCACCGATCCGGTCCTGCTGACGGACTTCGTGCGGGCCACCGCCGGACTGGGCACCGACCTGGTCCTGCTCCACGGCTACCCGTACCACCGCCACGCCGCCCACCTCGCCGGTGTCTTCCCGCACGTCTACGCCGACTCGGGCGCGGCCCTCGTACGCACCGGCGCCCGCGCGGCGACGGTCCTCGCGGAGATCCTGGAACTGGCCCCCTTCGGCAAGATCCTGTTCTCCAGCGGCGCCCAGAGCCTGCCCGAACTGCACGTGGTCGCCGCCCGCCTGTTCCGCGACGCCCTCGGCCGGGTGCTCGGCGCCTGGGTGGCCGAGGGGGCGTGGTCCCTGGGGGACGCGCAGCGGGTGGCGGGGATGATCGCTTCGGGGAACGCGAGCCGGGTTTACGGGCTGCACTGAACGGACCAAGCTGGGCGGATGCCGACCGACACCCTGCTCGACCGCTTCGTGACGGGTCTGATGCCGCTCGCCCCCGTCGCCGTCTGGGCCCACGGCTCGCTGGCCGGCGGCGACTACCAGGAGGGCCGCAGCGACCTCGACCTGATCGCCGTGCTGGAGCACCCGGTGACGGTCCGTACGGCCTGGCGGCTGGGTCTGCTGCACGCCCGGCTCCGTGCCGAGCCGCTCGCCCCGAAGATCCACTGCACCTATCTGTCGCCCGGCACCGTCGAGGACTCCGGGCGCCGCCACCTGACCCGGGCCCACGAAGAGCTCTACAAGCGGACGGTCACCCCGGTCACCCGGAGCGAACTCCACGGTTTCGGGCGTGTCCTGTACGGTGCACCGCCGAAGGAACTGCTGCCGCCGGTGCCGGAGACCGAGCTGGCGGAGTTCGTCGTCCGGGACCAGCGGGACTTCTGGCGGCCGGTCGTCCGCCGGCCCGCTGTGTGGCGGCAGGACGTCTGGGTCGATCTCGGCCTGCTCACCTTCGCCCGCGCCACCGTCACGCTGCGGGACGGCCGTCTGATCAGCAAACGCGAGGCCCTGGACGAACTGCCCGGCCTCGGGGCCCCCGACGAGGTCGTCCGGGACATCACGGAACGGCGCTACGGAAGCCCCGCGGACCCCGCCGACGGGTGGCTCGCCCGCCGGGCGGAGCTGACCCGGAGCTACCTGGGACCGGCCATCGACACGCTGGTCGCCTCGTACTCCTGAACCGGCACCCCGGGCGCCGTCCCGTCCGGCCGCTCGCGCAGCGCCAGCAGCACCCGCAGCGTCGCGATCCACACCAGGCAGGAGCCGAACATGTGCAGGGCGACCAGGACCTCGGGCAGGTCGGTGAAGTACTGCACGTAGCCGATGACGCCCTGGGCGAGCAGCACCAGGAACAGGTCACGGGTGCGGGCCGACGGGCCCTTGGGCGCGTCGACCGCCCTCAGCACGAACCACAGGGCGAAGGCCAGCGTCACCACGATCCACGCCAGGACGGCGTGCGCCTTGGTCACCGTCTCCCAGTCGACCGGCATCCGCTCGACCTCACTGGAGTCGCCCGCGTGCGGCCCGGCGCCGGTGACCACCGTGCCGACCGCGATCAGCAGCGCGCAGACGACGGTCATCACCCACACCAGCTGCTGGACCGCCCTGCCGACCAGGGGGCGCGGTGCCGCGTCGCCCTCCCGGGTGCGCTGCCACATCACGGTCGCGACCGCGATCAGCGCACTGGACAGCAGGAAGTGCGCCGCGACGGTGTACGGGTTGAGGCCGACGAGGACCACGACGCCGCCGAGGACGGCGTTGCCCATCACGATCCAGAACTGCGCCCAGCCCAGCCGGGTCAGGCTGCGCCGGAACGGCTTCTGCGACCGGGCGGCGACGATCGCCCAGCCGACCGCCGCGCACAGCACGTAGGTCAGCAGGCGGTTGCCGAACTCGATGACGCCGTGCAGGCCCATCTCGCTGGTGGTGGTCAGCGAGTCGTCGGTGCACTTGGGCCAGGTCGGGCAGCCGAGGCCCGAGCCGGTCAGGCGCACCGCACCGCCGGTGATCACGATGACCACCGACATGGCGAGCGCGAGGAGGGCCGCCCGCCGGACCGTCCGGGGGTCCGGGGTCCAGCGCGCGGCGATGAAGGCGAGCGGGTTGCGCACGGCGGCGGCGGCGTCGGCGCGGGTCACGTTTGGCACGCCGTCCATCGTAGGCGCCCGCTTGTGCACGCTTTCACGAGGGTCCCGTCCGCTGTGTCCTTACTCCCAGCGGAAGAACGCCCCGGCGGCCGCGATCCCCGCGGCCCCCCACCCGGCGAGGATCCCCAGGTCGCCCCAGGGCATCGGGGCCCCGTGCTGGAGCACGTCCCGCAGGCCGTCCGACAGGGCGGAGATCGGCAGCAGGCCGAGCACGCTCCGCGCCGCGTCCGGGAACTCCTCCAGCGGCACGATCACGCCGCCGCCCACGAGCAGCAGCAGGAAGACGAGGTTGGCGGCGGCCAGCGTGGCCTCCGCCTTCAGGGTCCCCGCCATGAGCAGCCCGAGCCCGGAGAAGGCGGCCGTACCGAGGACCAGGAGCAGCAGCACGGCGAACGGGTTGCCGTGCGGCGACCAGCCCAGCGCGAAGGCGATCACGGTGAGCAGGGCGATCTGGAGCACCTCGACGACCAGGACGGACACCGTCTTCGCGGTCATCAGGCCCCAGCGCGGCAGGGGCGAGGCGGCCAGCCGCTTCAGCACCCCGTACCGGCGCTCGAAGCCGGTGGCGATGGCCTGCCCGGTGAACGCCGTCGACAGCACGGCGAGGGCCAGGATGCCGGGGGCGAGGAAGTCGACGGCCTCTCCGGCGCCGGTGTCGATGATGTCCACGGAGCTGAACAGGACCAGCAGCAGCGTCGGGATGATCACCGTCAGCAGCAACTGCTCGCCGTTGCGCAGCAGCATCCTGGTCTCCAGCGCGGCCTGGGCCGCGATCATGCGGCCGAGCGGCGCGGCGCCGGGCCGCGGCGTGTACGTGCCGGTGGTCGTCGTCATGGGCGCGGCTCCTTGCCGGTCGGCTCCGGGCTGTGTCCTTCCGGGGGGCGGCCCCCGGACCCCCGGCCGGTCCCCGTGCGGACCCGGGTCATGAGCGCAGCTCCTTGCCGGTCAGCTCCAGGAACACGTCCTCCAGGGTGTGCCGCTCCACCGAGATCCGGTCCGGCATCACCCCGTGCTGGGCGCACCAGGAGGTGACCGTGGCCAGCAGCTGGGGGTCGATCCTGCCGTTGACGCGGTAGGAGCCCGGGGTCGGCTCGACGGCGGCGGAGTCCGCGGGCAGCGCCTTGAGCAGGGAGGCGACGTCCAGTCCCGGCCGGCCGGAGAACCGCAGGGTGTTCTCGGCGCCGCCGCGGCACAGCTCCTCGGGCGAGCCCTGCGCGACGACCCGGCCGGCGTCGATGATGGCGACGTCGTCGGCCAGCTGCTCGGCCTCGTCCATGTGGTGGGTGGTGAGGATCACCGAGACGCCGTCGCCGCGCAGGTCCCGCACCAGGTCCCAGGTGGCGCGGCGGGCCTGCGGGTCCAGGCCGGCGGTCGGCTCGTCCAGGAACACCAGCTCCGGGCGGCCGACCACGGCCATCGCCAGGGCGAGCCGCTGCTGCTGGCCGCCGGAGAGCCTGCGGTACGCGGTCCGGCCGCACGAGCCCAGCCCGAGCCGCTCGATCAGCGCGTCGACGTCCAGCGGACGGGCGTGCAGCTTCGCCACGTGGCGCAGCATCTCGTCGGCGCGGGCGCCGGAGTAGACGCCGCCGGACTGGAGCATCACGCCGATCCGGGGCCGCAGCAGGGAGCCCTGTCGCACCGGGTCCAGGCCCAGCACGCGCACGGTGCCGGAATCCGGCTTCAGGTAGCCCTCGCAGGTCTCGACCGTGGTCGTCTTGCCCGCCCCGTTGGGGCCGAGCACGGCGGTGACACCCGCCCGGGCCGCCAGGTCGAGGCCGTCCACCGCGGTCTTCGTGCCGTACCGCTTCACCAGGGCCTGGACCTGGACCACGGGCTCGCTTCGCATGGGTCACGAGTCTAGGTACGCGGGCGGGGCCACGGGCGCGGGGGTGCGGGATCTCCTCCGGAGGGGTGGGCGTACGGGGTCCAGGAGGCTCACGGGGCTGGTGGTCGCCGGGTACGGGGGCGTACGGCGCTCGTGAGGCCGGGGCCCTGCGGGGGCGCCGGGAGGGCGTGCGGGCGCCTCCTTCGCGGGGCACGTCGAGAGGGCGGTGCGCGCAGGACGCGCGGGCCACCCTCGAAGCGGACCGCGGCGTCCGAGGGGCCGGTCGTCCGGGTCTGCGGCCGGCCGCCCTCCGGCCCCGTGCCCCCATGAGCGGGGCCGGTCGTCCGGGTCTGCGGCCGGCCGCGCTCCGGCCCCGCGCCCCTACGCGCGGGGCCGGTGCACGGGCAGCCAGCGCTCCGCGTAGGCGACCGCGTCCGCCAGTGGGAACAGCCGCGCGACGGCCGCGCCGACCCGTCCCCGCAGGACGGGCCGGTCCCGTTCGAAGTCGTGCCCCAGTTCGTCGAACCGCTCCGAGGTGATCGACACCTCGGTCACCCGCTCCCAGCCCACCGGCCCCGGCCGCCCCACCTCCACCAGCGGGGACGGAACCCGGTACTCGGCGAGATGGAAGCCGGTGCACGCCTCGTAACCGGCGCCCATGAGCAGCACCCGGGCGCCCAGCCGCTCCAGGGTCGCCAGCGGACTGCGCTCGCCCAGCCGGCAGTCGGCGGCGTGCCCGGCCACCACCTCGGCGGCGCGCGGGCCGAGGGCCGCGAAGGACGTCTGCGGGTGCGCACTGCGCAGGGCGCCCGGCCAGGTGCGCACGGTCTCGGGGACCACCCCGACCCCGCGCGAGGGCGTGATCAGGGGGTCGTAGGGGGGCATCGCGACGCGGACGGCGTCCCACCACTCCTCGGGCACCGGCGGGCTCCTCCACAGGGCCGGGTCCGAGAGGTCGCCGGTCTGGGTGGGGACCACCAGGGTGCCGTGCGGAGCCAGTGCGTCGAGCAGTCCCTGGACGACCGCGACGGGCCCTCCGCAGACCCATCCGAGGGAGCTGAGGGAGGAGTGCACGAGGAGCGTGTCGTCACTCCGCACACCCATCTCGCGCAGCCCGGCGGCGATCGTGCCGCGGGTGACGAGTGGGCCGGTGGGAGGGGGTGTGGGCATGACGCGGAGTGTCCCGCAGACCCGTTCGGGACGCCACCCGATTGATCGATCAAAGATCGTTTCCGCAGGTCACATTAGGTATACCTAAGTGACGCAGGGCACCGTCCGATGATCCGGACGCGGCTTGCCCGCCCCGGAGGAATTACGCAACAATGGCGTTGTGAAAAACGTTGGCGAGACCCCGCAGGAGGAACTCGCGACCGGTGAGCGGTCCACCCGCAACCGCGTCGCGCGCTCCATCCTGGACCACGGGCCGTCGACCGTCGCCGAGCTGGCCGGACGCCTGGGCCTGACCCAGGCCGCCGTCCGGCGCCATCTCGACGCACTGGCCGCCGACGACGTGGTCGAAGCCCGTGAGCAGCGGGTCTACGGCACGCGTGCGCGCGGACGGCCCGCCAAGGTCTTCGCGCTGACCGACTGCGGCCGGGACGCCTTCGACCAGTCGTACGACAAGCTGGCCGCCGACGCCCTGCGGTGGATCGCCGAGCAGCAGGGCGGGGAGCAGGCGATCGCCGCCTTCGCCCGGGCCCGGATCGCCGGCCAGGCCGGCGCGTACCGCAAGGCGGTCGAGTCCGCCGCCCCCGGCCGGCGCACGGAAGCGCTGGCCAAGGCCCTGAGCGCGGACGGGTACGCTGCTACCGCGCGGAGCGCACCCCACCCCCAGCAGGGCGAGCAGCTGTGCCAGCACCACTGCCCGGTCGCCCACGTCGCAGAGCAGTTTCCGCAGCTGTGCGAGGCGGAGACGGAATTTTTCGCCGAGCTGCTCGGTACGCATGTACAGCGGCTCGCGACCATCGCGCACGGCGACGGGGTCTGCACCACGTTCATTCCGAAGACCTCGCCCGCGCCGCCCACGGCGCAGGCACCCACGAACACCGCTCACGCATCTGCAAGCACGGCCGGGAGGAACCCCGCATGACTCTCCCCACGGAGACTGCTCACCCTGAGCTCGAGGGCCTGGGCAAGTACGAATACGGCTGGGCCGACTCCGACACGGCCGGCGCCTCTGCCAAGCGCGGAATCAACGAGGACGTCGTCCGCGACATCTCCGCGAAGAAGAACGAGCCGGAGTGGATGACCAAGCTCCGCCTCAAGGGCCTGCGCCTCTTCGAGAAGAAGCCCATGCCGAACTGGGGCTCGGACCTGTCGGGCATCGACTTCGACAACATCAAGTACTTCGTGCGCTCCACGGAGAAGCAGGCGGAGTCCTGGGAGGACCTGCCCGAGGACATCAAGAACACGTACGACAAGCTCGGCATCCCCGAGGCGGAGAAGCAGCGCCTCGTCGCCGGTGTCGCGGCCCAGTACGAGTCCGAGGTCGTCTACCACCAGATCCGCGAGGACCTGGAGGAGCAGGGCGTCATCTTCCTGGACACCGACACGGCCCTGAAGGAGCACCCGGAGCTCTTCAAGGAGTACTTCGGGACCGTCATCCCGGTCGGCGACAACAAGTTCGCGTCGCTGAACAGCGCGGTGTGGTCCGGCGGCTCCTTCATCTACGTGCCGAAGGGCGTGCACGTCGAGATCCCGCTCCAGGCCTACTTCCGTATCAACACGGAGAACATGGGCCAGTTCGAGCGGACCCTGATCATCGTCGACGAGGGTGCCTACGTGCACTACGTCGAGGGCTGCACGGCTCCGATCTACAAGTCGGACTCCCTGCACAGCGCCGTGGTCGAGATCATCGTCAAGAAGAACGCCCGCTGCCGCTACACGACCATCCAGAACTGGTCGAACAACGTCTACAACCTGGTCACCAAGCGCGCCGTGGCGTACGAGGGCGCGACCATGGAGTGGATCGACGGCAACATCGGCTCCAAGGTGACGATGAAGTACCCGGCCGTCTACCTGATGGGCGAGCACGCCAAGGGCGAGACCCTGTCCATCGCCTTCGCGGGCGAGGGCCAGCACCAGGACGCCGGCTCCAAGATGGTCCACATGGCGCCGAACACGTCGTCCAACATCGTCTCGAAGTCGGTGGCGCGCGGCGGCGGCCGTACGTCCTACCGCGGTCTCGTCGAGATCGGCGAGGGCGCCCACGGCTCCAAGTCGAACGTGCTGTGCGACGCGCTCCTCGTCGACACCATCTCGCGCTCCGACACGTACCCCTACGTGGACGTCCGTGAGGACGACGTGTCCATGGGCCACGAGGCGACCGTCTCCAAGGTCTCCGAGGACCAGCTCTTCTACCTGATGAGCCGCGGTCTGAGCGAGTTCGAGGCGATGGCCATGATCGTGCGCGGCTTCGTCGAGCCGATCGCCAAGGAGCTGCCCATGGAGTACGCCCTGGAGCTCAACCGGCTGATCGAGCTGCAGATGGAGGGCGCGGTCGGGTGACGGCCCGCCCCCGAAGCAGTCGCCAGATTTCTGACGTAGGAAGAGAGCAGACCGACAGCCATGGCTGAGGCTCAGAACATCCCCGTGGGGTCCACCACCGCGGGCCAGATCGCGGTGGCCGCCGAGTCGACCGTCGCCACGCGCATGAGCGCGCCCGCGTCCTTCGACGTGGCGGACTTCCCGGTCCCGCACGGCCGCGAGGAGGAGTGGCGGTTCACGCCGCTGGAGCGGCTGCGCGGGCTGCACGACGGCACCGCGGTCGCCACCGGCGACGGTGTGAAGGTCGACATCGACGCGCCCGAGGCCGTCGTCGTCGAGACCGTCGGCCGTGACGACGCGCGCGTCGGCAGGGCGGGCACCCCGGTGGACCGGGTCGCCGCCCAGGCCTACTCGGCGTTCGAGAACGCCGGTGTGATCACCGTCCCCAAGGAGACGGTCCTCACCGAGCCGATCCGCATCGCCGTGCACGGCGAGGGCGGCACCGCCTACGCCCACCAGGTCGTCGAGCTGGGCGCCTTCGCCGAGGCCGTGGTGGTCATCGACCACACCGGTGACGCGGTGCTCGCCGCCAACGTCGACTACGTCCTGGGCGACGGCGCCAAGCTGACCGTGGTCTCCGTCCAGGACTGGGACGACAAGGCCGTGCACGTCGGCCAGCACAACGCGCTGATCGGCCGCGACGCCACCTTCAAGTCGTTCGTGGTCACCTTCGGCGGCGACCTGGTCCGGCTGCACCCGCGCGTCGCCTACGCCGGTCCCGGCGGCGAGGCCGAGCTGTTCGGCCTGTACTTCACCGACCGGGGCCAGCACCAGGAGCACCGCCTCCTGGTCGACCACAACGTCCCGCACTGCAAGTCGAACGTCGTCTACAAGGGCGCGCTGCAGGGCGAGGACGCGCACGCCGTCTGGATCGGCGACGTGCTCATCGAGGCCGCGGCCGAGGGCACCGACACCTACGAGATGAACCGCAACCTCGTCCTCACGGACGGTGCGCGGGTCGACTCGGTGCCGAACCTGGAGATCGAGACCGGCGAGATCGTCGGCGCCGGCCACGCCTCCGCCACCGGCCGCTTCGACGACGAGCAGCTCTTCTACCTGATGGCGCGCGGCATCCCCGAGATCGACGCCCGCCGCCTGGTGGTCCGCGGCTTCTTCGCCGAGCTGGTCCAGCAGATCGGCGTCGCGGACATCGAGGAGCGCCTGCTCGTCAAGATCGACGAGGAGCTGGAGGCGTCGGTCGCATGACCTTCGTACGCGTCTGTGGAGCCGACGAGCTGGAGGAGGACACCCCGAAGCGGGTGGAACTCGACGGCACGCCGATCTCCGTCGTGCGGACCGAGGGCGAGCTGTTCGCGATCCACGACGTCTGCTCGCACGCGAACGTCTCGCTCGCCGAGGGCGAGGTCGACGACTGCCACATCGAGTGCTGGCTGCACGGCTCGCGCTTCGACCTCCGCTCCGGCAAGCCCGACAGTCTTCCGGCGACGCGCCCCGTCCCCGTATACCCCGTAAAGATCGAAGGGGACGACGTGCTCGTCTCCCTCACCCAGGAGTCCTGAGGCACCCATGGCAACGCTTGAAATCCGAGACCTGCACGTCACCGTCGAGGCCGACAACGCCACGAAGGAGATCCTCAAGGGCGTCGACCTCACCGTGAAGCAGGGCGAGACGCACGCCATCATGGGCCCGAACGGCTCCGGCAAGTCGACCCTCGCCTACTCGCTCGCGGGTCACCCCAAGTACACGATCACCGGCGGCACCGTCACCCTCGACGGCGAGGACGTCCTGGAGATGTCCGTCGACGAGCGCGCCCGTGCCGGCCTGTTCCTCGCCATGCAGTACCCGGTCGAGGTCCCCGGCGTCTCGGTCTCCAACTTCCTGCGCACCTCCGCCACCGCCGTCCGCGGCGAGGCCCCCAAGCTGCGCACCTGGGTGAAGGAGGTCAAGGAGGCCATGCAGCGCCTCAACATGGACCCCGCCTTCGCCGAGCGCAACGTCAACGAGGGCTTCTCCGGCGGTGAGAAGAAGCGCCACGAGATCCTCCAGCTGGAGCTGCTCAGGCCGAAGCTCGCGATCCTCGACGAGACCGACTCCGGCCTCGACGTCGACGCCCTGCGCGTCGTCTCCGAGGGCGTCAACCGCGTCCGCGAGACCGGCGAGGTCGGCACCCTGCTGATCACGCACTACACGCGCATCCTGCGCTACATCAAGCCCGACCACGTCCACGTCTTCGCGGCCGGCCGCATCGCCGAGTCCGGCGGCCCCGAGCTGGCCGACAAGCTGGAGGCCGAGGGCTACGAGGCATACACGAAGGGTGGCGTATCCGCGTGACACAGCTGCCGGGCCTCCTCGACACCGAGGCGATCCGCAAGGACTTCCCCATCCTGGACCGCCAGATCCACGACGGCCGGAAGCTCGTCTACCTGGACAACGCGGCGACCTCGCAGAAGCCGCGCCAGGTCATCGACGCCCTCAGCGAGTACTACGAGCGCTACAACGCCAACGTCCACCGTGGCGTGCACGTCCTCGCCGAGGAGGCCACGGCGCTGTACGAGGGCGCGCGCGACAAGGTCGCGGAGTTCATCAACGCGCCCTCCCGCGACGAGGTGATCTTCACCAAGAACGCCTCGGAGTCCCTCAACCTCGTGGCCAACATGCTGGGCTGGGCCGACGAGCCCTACCGCGTGGACCACGAGACCGAGATCGTCATCACGGAGATGGAGCACCACTCCAACATCGTGCCGTGGCAGCTGCTCGCGCAGCGCACCGGCGCGAAGCTCCGCTGGTTCGGCCTGACCGACGACGGCCGCCTCGACCTCTCGAACATCGAGGAGGTCATCACGGAGAAGACGAAGATCGTCTCGTTCGTGCTGGTCTCCAACATCCTGGGCACCCAGAACCCGGTCGAGGCGATCGTGCGCCGCGCCCAGGAGGTCGGTGCGCTCGTCTGCATCGACGCCTCCCAGGCCGCGCCGCACATGCCCGTGGACGTCCAGGCCCTCCAGGCCGACTTCGTGGCCTTCACCGGCCACAAGATGTGCGGTCCGACGGGCATCGGCGTCCTGTGGGGCCGCCAGGAGCTGCTGGAGGACCTCCCGCCCTTCCTGGGCGGCGGCGAGATGATCGAGACGGTCTCGATGCACTCCTCGACCTACGCCCCGGCGCCGCACAAGTTCGAGGCGGGCACGCCGCCGATCGCGCAGGCGGTCGGCCTGGGCGCGGCGATCGACTACCTCGGCTCGATCGGGATGGACAGGATCCACGCCCACGAGCACGCGCTGACCGAGTACGCGGTCAAGCGCCTCCTGGAGGTCCCGGACCTGCGCATCATCGGCCCCGGCACGGCCGAGGAGCGCGGCGCGGCGATCAGCTTCGCGCTCGGCGACATCCACCCGCACGACGTGGGCCAGGTCCTGGACGAGCAGGGCATCGCGGTCCGGGTCGGCCACCACTGCGCCCGCCCCGTCTGCCTGCGCTACGGAATTCCTGCGACCACGCGAGCGTCGTTCTATCTGTACTCCACGCCCGGCGAGATCGACGCGCTGGTCGACGGCCTGGAGCACGTACGGAACTTCTTCGGCTGACGGGACGAGCGAAGAGCATGAAGCTGGACTCCATGTACCAGGAAGTCATCCTGGACCACTACAAGAACCCGCACGGGCGGGGCTTGCGGGATGGCGACGCCGAGGTCCACCACGTCAACCCGACCTGCGGCGACGAGATCACCCTCCGCGTGAAGTACGACGGCACGACGGTCAGCGACGTCAGCTACGAGGGCCAGGGCTGCTCGATCAGCCAGGCGAGCGCCTCCGTGCTGAACGACCTGCTGGTCGGCAAGGACCTCGCCCAGGCGCAGCGCATTCAGGAGACCTTCCTGGAGCTGATGCAGTCCAAGGGCAGGATCGAGCCCGACGACGCGATGGAGGAGGTCCTGGAGGACGCGGTCGCGTTCGCCGGGGTCTCGAAGTACCCGGCCCGGGTCAAGTGCGCCCTGCTGAGCTGGATGGCCTGGAAGGACGCGACGGCCCAGGCACTGGACGGCGCCGACGCCGAGAAGGAGACGACGGCATGAGTGAGACCGTGGAAATGAAGCCGGCCTCCGAGGAGGAGGTCCGCGAGGCCCTGCTGGACGTCGTGGACCCCGAGCTGGGCATCGACGTCGTCAACCTGGGCCTGATCTACGGCGTCCACATCGACGACGCCAACATCGCGACCATCGACATGACCCTGACGTCGGCGGCCTGTCCGCTGACGGACGTGATCGAGGACCAGGCCAAGTCCGCCACGGACGGCCTCGTCAACGAGCTGCGCATCAACTGGGTCTGGATGCCGCCGTGGGGCCCGGACAAGATCACCGACGACGGCCGCGAGCAGCTGCGCGCGCTCGGGTTCAACGTCTGAGACGCACCCGTCTGAGACCACCGCACGGAGGAACGGCGGCACCCCTCGGGTGCCGCCGTTCCCGCATCCTCGGACGGGCGCGTTATGTACGCTCGTACACATGGGATATCTGCTGCTGGCCGGAGCCATCGCCGCCGAGGTCGCCGGGACCACCGCCATGAAGTACAGCGAGGGCTTCAGCAGACTGGTCCCCTCACTGCTGACCGCCGTCGCCTACGTGCTCTCCTTCGCGCTGCTCGCCCAGACCCTGAAGACCCTCGCCGTCGGCACCGCGTACGCCATCTGGGCCGGCGTCGGCACGGCCGCCATCGCCGCCATCGGCGTGGCGTTCCTGGGGGAGGGGATGACCGTCACCAAGGCGGCGGGCATCGCGCTGATCATCGTCGGCGTCGTCGTCCTGAACCTGGGCGGCGCGCACTGATGTCCCGCCGCCACGACCCCGGGCGACGCCAGCGCCTCGTCGACGCGGCGATCCGGGTCGTCGGGCGGAAGGGCATCGCCGGCCTCAGCCACCGCGCCGTCGCCGCCGAGGCCGACGTGCCCCTCGGCTCCACCACGTACCACTTCGCCACCCTGGACGAACTCCTGGTCGCCGCCCTGCGCCAGGCGAACGAGGGCTTCGCCCGGGTGGTCGCCGCCCACCCCGCCCTCGCGGACCCCGGCGCCGACCTCCCCGCCGGACTCGCCCGCGTCCTCGGTGCGTGGCTGGCCGGCGACCGTACGGGCGTCGAGCTGGAGTACGAGCTGTACCTCGCCGCCCTGCGCCGCCCCGCCCTGCGCCCCGTCGCCGCGGAGTGGGCGCAGGGCGTCGGCGGCCTCCTCGCCGACCGCACGGACCCCGTCACGGCCCGGGCCCTGGTCGCCGTGCTGGACGGGATCTGCCTCCAGGTGCTGCTGACGGACACGCCGTACGACGAGGAGTACGCGCGCGAGGTGCTGGCACGGGTGATCCCTCCGGCGCCGTGAGCGCGCAGGAGGGCGTCGCGGCGCCGGACCGCCCGGCACGCGAGACGGCCGCGGGGCCGGCTCGCTTCCACGGGCGGCGGCCGGTTAGGTTGCCCTCATGACCGACACGACTGCTCCCCGTACCACCGGCGCCGTGGCCGCCGGGCTTGCCACGATCGCCGCCGACGGCACCGTTCTCGACACCTGGTTCCCCGCCCCCGAACTCGTCGCCGAGCCGGGCCCGTCCGGCACCGAGCGGCTCGACGCCGAGCAGGCCGCCGCACTCCTCGGCGGCGGCGCCACCGCGGCGGTCGGTCCGGACGCCCGGCGCGGCGTCGAGGTGGTCGCGGTCCGCACGGTCATCGCCTCGCTGGAGGAGAAGCCGGTCGACACGCACGACGTCTACCTGCGCCTGCACCTGCTCTCCCACCGCCTGGTCCAGCCGCACGGCCAGAACCTGGACGGTGTCTTCGCCCACCTCGCCAACGTCGCCTGGACCTCGCTCGGCCCGGTCGCCGTCGACGACGTCGAGAAGGTCCGTCTCAACGCCCGCGCCGAGGGCCTGCACCTCCAGGTGACCTCGGTCGACAAGTTCCCGCGCATGACGGACTACGTCGCCCCCAAGGGCGTCCGCATCGCCGACGCCGACCGTGTCCGCCTGGGCGCCCACCTCTCCGAGGGCACCACGGTCATGCACGAGGGCTTCGTCAACTTCAACGCCGGCACGCTCGGCACCTCCATGGTCGAGGGCCGCATCTCGGCGGGCGTCGTCGTCGGCGACGGCTCCGACATCGGCGGCGGTGCCTCCACCATGGGCACCCTCTCCGGCGGTGGCAACGTGCGCATCGTCATCGGTGAGCGCTGCCTGGTCGGCGCCGAGGCGGGCGTCGGCATCGCGCTGGGCGACGAGTGCGTGGTCGAGGCCGGCCTCTACGTCACCGCCGGCACCCGCGTGACCATGCCCGACGGCCAGGTCGTCAAGGCCCGCGAACTCTCCGGCGCCTCCCACATCCTCTTCCGCCGCAACTCGGTCACGGGCACGGTGGAGGCCCGCCCGAACAACGCGGTGTGGGGCGGCCTGAACGAGATCCTGCACAGCCACAACTGATCCGCCGGGACCGATCCGCTGCCACCGATCCTCCACGACTGATCGTCCTGACTGATCCGCTGCCACTGATCGTCCACGACTGATCGTCCTGACTGATCCGCCGGGACTGATCCGCAGCGCCGATCCGCCGCGACCGACCGGTCACCACCGGTCGCCGGCGGCCCGAGTCGCCCTCCGGGCGGGCCCCGCGGGGCCCGCCCGGAGGGCGCTCGCCGTTCGAGGCCCGGTACCGCTTCGGCAGTGCGGTGACACGCGCCCGGTCGGCCGCTCCGTCGGGCTCGGGCTCGGTCGGGAGGACGCCGGGGCACGGCACGCGGAGCCCGCCCCACCAGTGGCGTCCCGGCCGCCCCACCCGCGGTGTCCCGGCCGTCCCGGACGTGGTGCCGGCCCGGGCCACGCGGCGTCTTCCGCCCGCCGCGCCGGCCGTGGGCGCCCGGGGTGGTGCACCGCCGTACGCGGGGAAGCCGCGTGCCTCGCGCGCCCCCCCCGCACGTACGGATGACTCCCCGTGACCTTCCGGTGGTCTTTGCGGATGAACGGGTGGACGCAGGGTCCGATCAGACGCCGATCAGACGAAACG
Organism: Streptomyces sp. JK94; assembly: GCF_053613315.1. Taxonomy (NCBI): domain Bacteria; kingdom Bacillati; phylum Actinomycetota; class Actinomycetes; order Kitasatosporales; family Streptomycetaceae; genus Streptomyces; species Streptomyces sp. JK94. The sequence continues at coordinate 15,695 of NZ_JBSICH010000003.1, forward strand.
AGGGGCCTGACATGACGAACGAGCGGGCGAGGACCGTAGTACGCCGGCTGGCCGGGGTGGGTGCCGCGGTACTGGTGTGCTGGGCCGCGGCGGGGACCGCGCATGCCGACGAGACCACCACGGGCTCCCACAACGGCCCCCGGGTCGGCCTCCTCAACGTCCACGTGGGGCAGATCGACGACCCGGCGGAGGACGTGCTGGAGCACACGCTGCTGTTCGGGGACGGTTACACCTGGAGCTGACCGGCGTCGGCGACCAGCTCCCCGTACGCCGCGAGCAGCCCGTCGGTGGTGGACCGGCCGGCGGGCCGCAGCGGCGCGCGCACCGGTCCCGCCGGCAGGCACGAGCGCGCCGAGGAGGGCCTTGACCGTGACCGTGCCGGGCAGGCCCGCCGCCATGACCGACTCCACGAGGGGGAGCGCCCGCCGCTGCAGCAGGGCGGCCCGCCCGGTGTCCCCGGCGTCGAAGGCGTCGAGGACGGCCCGCAGCAGTTCCGGTACGACGTTCGCGACCGTGCTGACGTACCCCGTCGCCCCGATCGCGTACAGCGCGAGGACCTGCTCGTCGCAGCCCGCGCAGTACGCCAGGCCGGTGCCGGCCAGGACCCGGTGGCAAGAGTGCCGGCCCCCCCAGCTCGTGTAGCTCCACTTAATTCTCCAGCGAGGTACCTGTAAGCGATACTGCCCGGTCAGACGGCGGACGAGGTGGGGGTAGTGCCGGTCGGCCGGGGGTACCCGGGGTGCTCCGAACCGAGAGGAGGCGGAACACCGTGACCGGGACCATGCACACCAGGCCGGTGCAGGACGAGCACCACTCCGTGGGCGAACTCGTCGGCCAGGCCACCGAACAGCTCTCCCGGCTCGTGCGCCAGGAAGTGGCCCTCGCCAAGATGGAGCTGGCCGAGAAGGGCAAGCGGGCCGGGCGCGGCGGCGGCATGCTGGGCGCCGCCGGAGCCATCGCGTACGTCGGTCTCTTCGCCCTGGCCGGCACGGCCGTCGCCGCGCTCTCGCTGGTGCTGCCCGTCTGGGCCGCGGCGCTCATCGTGACGGCCGTGCTCTTCGTGATCGCGGGCGTGCTGGCCATGACCGGCCGCGCTCAGCTCCGCCGCGCCGCACCCGCCAAGCCCGAGGAGACCCTCGGCAGCGTCAGGACCGACGTGGATGTGATCAGGGAAAGGGCGCATCGATGACCGACGCGACGAGCGGGGACGGCACCGGGGCCGGTTTCACCGCGCAGCCGGCCGGCGGGGCCAAGGGGCCGGACGAACTGCGCAGGCAGATCGAGCGGACCCGCAGCGAACTCGGCAACACCGTGGAGGAACTGGCGGGCAGGGCGGACGTCAAGGGCCGTGCCAGGGCCCGGGCCGCCGACCTCAGGGACAAGGCCGGTGCCATGACCGTCCAACTGCGCAGTTCCGCCGCGCAGGCGGGGCACACCGTGCAGCACAGGGCGAGCCGGGCCGGACACGCCGTGCAGGGCAGGGCCGGACAGGCCGGGCACACCGTGCGGGAGAAGGCGGGCAGGACCGGGCACGTCGCGCGGCGGCGGGTGCCGGGACGGGCGCGCGGTGCCGTCCGGGCCGGGCTCGGCCGTCCCCGTGCGCTGGTGGTCGCCGGGGCGGCGGCGGGCGCGGTGGTCGCGGCGGGCGTGCTGCGGCGCCGGCGTCGCGGGCACTGCTGACCGCGGTACGACGAGGGGCCTCCACGCGGGAGGCCCCTCGTCGTGCGTGTCCGCGCCGAACGGCGCTCGACCTCGACCTCGGTCGAGGTCACAGGGTGGTGTGTACGCCGGAGGCACCCGCAGCCGGCGACCGCCGAGCAGTGGAGTCCGGGCATGAGGGGATCGGCTCGGCGACGGCGCAGTGGGAGCGGGTGCGGAACTGGCCGGGACTGACCGAGGGCGGCGGGGTCGGCCGCTGCGACCACGCCCTCGGCCTCGTGCCCCGCTGAACCCGCCCCCACCGCACGCCGGTCACGGACGGAACCGAAGCACCTGCGGGTCGTGGTCGCTGACCTGGTCGTGGAACTCGGCGTTGATGTGCACGCTGTCGTACGACAGGCGCCCGCCCCACCGGATCGAGGGGCTGACCAGGATCTGGTCCAGGACCTGGCTGTTGCCCTGGTAGACGTACGAGTAACGCTCGCTCCGCGGCAGCGACTTGACCGCCGACCACAGCGCGCCGTCCTCCTCCAGGATGCGGGTGGTCCTCGAGAACTCGAAGTCGTTGATGTCGCCGAGGGCGATGACGTCCGCGTTTCTCTGGGTGGCGAGGACCTCCTTGACGAAGGTGTTCACCACCCGGGCCTGGAGGTGGCGCTGCGTCTCCGAGCTGCGGGACGGCGGCTGGTACTGCGCGGTCAGGCCCTGGTCGCCGCCCTTGGAGTTGAAGTGGTTGGCGATGACCACGACGGTGCGGCCGCGGAAGACGAACTCACCGGCCAGCGGCTTGCGGCTGTTCTCCCAGGCGGCGTTCGCGGGGTCCACGCGGCCGGGGGAGTGGGTCAGCGCCGCCTTGCCGCGCACCTTCGTCACCCCGGTCGCGGTGGTCGCGTCGCCGGCCCCGCGGTCGGTGAAGGAGACCCGGTCCGGGTTGAACAGGAACGCCTGGCGGATGTTGCCGCCGGGCTGGCCGCCGTCCGCGCCGTCCACCGGGTCGATGCCGCGCCAGTCGTAGCGCGGGCCGCCGGCCGCGACGATCGCGTCGATCAGCCTGCCGACCGTCGCGTCGGCGGCGACCGTACCGTCGTCCGTGGCGCCGTTGTCGTCCTGGATCTCCTCCAGGGACACGATGTCGGGCGACGCGAGGTGGTGCACGATCGCCTCCGCGTGCGCGGCGAAGGTGTCGTCGGACGGGTCGAGGTTCTCGACGTTGTACGTCGCCACCGCCAGCTCGTCCCGCTTCTGCGCACGGGTGGTCTCCCGCTCCGTACCGCCCGCGCGCAGCGTGCCGAGGGTGTTGGCGACCATCGTGTAGCCGCCGTACTGGTTGTAGTCCAGCGGCCCCGCGGTGGTGCCGGCCAGCGTGTCGCCCACGTTGGCCTCGGGGAAGTCGGCCGGCGTGCCCAGGGACTGGATCTGGAGCCGGCCGGTGTTCTGGGAGTCGTAGGAGCCGTACACCGTGCCGCCGCGGCGGTTGGCGTTCTCCCCGGGCTTCACCGTGACCCACAGCTCCGTGTACGGGTCGGAGGCGCCGACCACACGGGCGTCCGCGACCTGGACGTTCATGCCCTCCAGGGACTCGTAGTAGTCCAGGGCGTACGTCGCCGGCCGCAGCGTCAGGCCGCCCACCGAGCCGTTCGCGTCCTCGTCGCCCTCGGGGGCGTAGGCGCGCGGCACGGACCGGGCGGAGACGGTCGTCGCGGCCGGGACCGCGTTGCCGCGCGAGACGACGGTGAACGTCGGGCGGGTGATCTCGGTCAGCGACTGGTTGCCGGAGGACGTACCGCCGGGGACGTACTCCGTGACCGTGCCGGAGACGGTCACCGCGTCACCGACGGCGACCTCCGGGACGGAGTTGGTGAAGACGAAGACGCCCTCACTGGTGGCCGGGTCGGCGTCCGGCCGCGGGTCCTGGATCCAGAAGCCCCGGGAGCCGTAGCCGCGGACGCCGGTGACGATTCCGGCCACGTCCGTGACCTGCCGGCCCGCGTACGGCGACTGCCGGGTGTTGCCCTGGATGTCGTGGACGCGGACGGAGTCCGCGTGCGCGGGTGAGGTGAGGACGACGGTGGACGTCACCGAGCAGACGGCGGCGACGGTGAGCGCGGCGAGGCGCGCCGAGGACTTGCTGGCCAACGGAAATCCCTCCGGGGACGTGACAGAGCGCCGGGACGAGGGTGGGGCGCGAGGGGCCGCGGGACGCGCGTGGCCACGTGTCCCCCCGTTTTCTACGCGCGTCAATCTCCTGCCTGGCCGGACGAGTTGTCAAGGTTTCGGCCATGTACTGCACCCGTCGGGGAGATGAACCGGGCGGCATGGGTGGAAACCCGTCTAGGCTGAGCGGCTGAGCCGTACGGCACCCGGATGGTCGTACGGCCACTGAGACGCGGCCGCAGGGCCGTTGAGACGCGGCCGCACGGCCGTCGAAGGCGCGCGAGGAGAGAACAGGCGATGTCAGACAGCTCCACCCTGCCGCCCGCACGGCTGCGTCCCGAAGCCGAGCTGGCGGGCGACGCGCTGTCCACGCCGGTGCTCGCCCGGGCCGCGCGGCTGGCCCGCTGGGCCGGCCCGGACACCCGCGTCGACGCCGGGGGCGGGCTCGTCGAGGAGCAGCTGCCCGCGGCGGTCGCGGAGCTGGGGCTGACCGGGGACGACGCCGCGGCGTACGCGAGCGAGGCCTGGCGGATCGCCGTGGACACCGGGCTCGTCGAGATCACCGACGAGGAGGCGGGCACCGTCGCGGCGGGCGAGGACCTCGCCCTGCTCACCGACGGCTCTCCGCAGGACGTGCTCGGCGTGTGGCTCACCGCCCTGGAGGCGGTGCTCGCCGACGCGAGCGTGCCCGACCTCGACGACCTGGTCGACGCGATGGCCGAGGGCGGCGAGGTCGACCTGTCGTCCCTCGACTGGGACCCGCAGGCCGAGGCCGACTTCCTCGACGGTGTGCTCGGCAACCTCTACCTGCTCGCCGTCGGCGAGGACGGCCCCGGCGACGCCCCGGTGCCGCTGCCCGCGCTGGCGGCCTCCGTCATCGTGCCCAGCGACATGGGTGAGCCCACCAACGACGTGCTGGAGCAGGTGTCCGACGCGATGATGCGGCTGGACGACCAGTTCCGGCTGCTGGAGCCCATCGGCCTCGTCGCGTACCAGCCGGTCGACGAGGCGCTGATGGCCGACGCGGACGAGGAGCCCGCGGCGCCCGTCGACGAGGCCGACGTCGCCCGCTACGGCATGGTGCGGCTGACCCCGCTCGGACTGTACGGACTGCGCGCCCGGCTCCAGGAGGCCGGCTTCGACGTTCCCGCCGTCGGCGACCTCGCCGGCAAGGGCGCCGACGCGCTGCTCGACGGCACGGCCCCCTTCCCGCCGGCCGCGGCACACGCCGAGACCGAGCTGTGGCTGGCCGGCCGCGCTCCCCTCGACGCGGCCCGGGAACTGCTGGCGGCCGCGCGCGGCGCGGACACCGGCGCGCCCCTGCGCCGGCTGCGCTGCCAGCAGGCGCTGTCCCTGGTCGGCCCGGAGGCGGAGCCCGCGCTGCGGGAGGTCCTCGACGACGCCGAACTGGGCGGCCTGGCCCGGGTCTGGCTGACCGAGCACGGCGCCCGGGACGTCCCGGCCCCGCCGCAGGAGATGGTCTTCTGGCTGACCATCGACACCGTGGCCGCCCAGCTCGCCGCCGAGGGCAACTCCGAGGAGCTGCGGGCCCTGGTGGAGGGGCTGGCGCGGCAGCACAGCGGGTTCTTCGACACCGTCTGGCGGGTGGAGCACCCGGCCACGCCGGACGTCCTGGAGGCGATGGGGCGGCTGCACCCCGACAAGAAGGTCGCCAAGGAGGCCCGCAAGGCGGCGTTCAAGGCACGGTCGCAGCAGGGCGGCTGACGACGGACAGGGGGCCGGCACCCGGGCCGGTCCGGGCGGGCCCGCACCGCACGTGGCCGGACGGAGCGACGCGGGCCGCCCGGATCCGGGCAGGTCCGTACCCGGTCCGTACCCGGTCCGTACCCGGTCCGTACCCGGTCCGTACCCGGTCCGTACCCGGCCCGTACCCGGCCGGGGCGCGGGCGGGGCGCGGGCCGGGCACCCCGGCGCGGCGGGTGCGCACGCCCCCGAAGAGCGGAAGGCGCGCTGCCGGATTCACGCGATCCGGCAGCGGCGGGCGCGCACGCCCCCGCCGCGCGGGACGCCGCCGCACGGATTCACGCAATCCGGCGGGGAGAGGTCGCGCTCAGTTCAACCGCCGTTCAGGTGCGGGCGCGACCGTGACGCCGGGCCGAGGTCCGCCACTCCACTCCACGGCACGTCCACCGTCACAGGAGACACCATGTCGCTCACCCGCAGGGACTTCGCCGGCCGATCCGCGCTCACCGGCGCCGGGGTCGTACTGGCGGGCAGTGTCGGCGCTCTCGCCACCGCACCGAACGCCCTCGCCTCCACGGACACCGAGCGCGCGGGGGAGGAGCACGGCCAGGACCGCGGACCCGGGCACGACCACGGCGGAGTCGGTTACGGACCCCTGCTCCCCGACCCGGACGGCATCCTCGCCCTGCCCGCCGGCTTCCGCTACGAGATCATCACCTACTGCGGCCGGACCAGGCTGGAATCGGGCGAGTACACCCCCTCCAACCACGACGGCACCGCCACCTTCGACGGCCCGCGCGGCACCACCCTCCTCGTCAACAACCACGAACTCGGCGGCCACCGCGACGACTGGCCCCACCCCGTCCCGCTCACCGAGGGCCTCGTCTACGACCCGGCCGCCGCCGGCGGCTGCACGGTCGTCGAGGTCCGCCGCGGCGGACACGTCGCCGAATGGGTCGGCATCGCCGGCACCGCCACCAACTGCGCCGGCGGCAGCACCCCGTGGGGGACCTGGCTGACCTGCGAGGAGACCGAGGACAAGGCCGGCCAGGAGGGGATGACCAAGGACCACGGCTACGTCTTCGAGGTCGACCCCGAGGACCGGCGCGCCAACCTCGACCCCAAGCCGATCAAGGCCCTGGGCCGCTACGCCCACGAGGCCGTCGTCATCGACCCCCGGCGCGGCCACGCCTACCTCACCGAGGACGCCTCCGGCCCCAACGGCCTCCTGTACCGCTGGAGCCCGCCGGAGGGCTTCCGGCACGGCCGCGGCCGGCTGCGCACCCTCGCCGACGACGCCGGGGCGCTCCAGGCGTTCAAGTGCTTCGACTCCGGCGGCAAGTTCGTCGACGACCTCTCCCGCGCGACGAGGACCGGCACGGTCTACGGCGTCGACTGGGTCGACGTCCCCGACCGCGACGCGAGGACCACCTCCGTGCGCCGGCAGTTCACCACCGGGCAGGTCACCCGCGCCCGCAAGCTGGAGGGCATGTGGTGGGCCGACGGCGGCGCCTACATCGTCTCCTCGTTCGCCCGTGACGAGAGCCCCGGCCGCCCGCACGACGGCCAGGTCTGGTTCTACGACCCCAGCCGCCGCACCCTCACCCTCAAGGTCCTCCTCGGCGTCAACCCCGACCCGTCGGCGGACGGCGCCTTCGACGGCCCCGACAACATCACCGTCTCCCCGTACGGCGGCCTCGTCATCGCCGAGGACGGCGACGGAGTCCAGCACCTGTTCGGCGCCACCGACAGCGGACGCACGTACCCCATCGCCCGCAACGAACTGAACGTCGGCACCGAGGCGGAACCCGAGTACAGCGAGTTCACCGGCGTCACCTTCTCGCCCGACGGGAAGACCCTCTACGCCAACATCCAGGACCCCGGGATCATGCTGGCCGTCACCGGGCCCTGGAAGCGGCAGAAGCGCCGGTGATTCAATCGCTCGCCCGAGCGACGGCCGCCCTCCTACAGTGATGAACGTCCAGGTGCGAAGGCAGGACCTACTTCCACTGATAATGGGGCGGTCACGGGTGCGAGTCCCGTCACCGGCACAACGCGCCGGTGTAGCTCAGGGGGTCGGAGCACCTTGTCGGTTCCGCCGACCTGAACTCTGGACGACCAGTACTTCCTGCACCCCCCGGTGCGCGGACCGCGGCTCCTTCTCCTCCGGAGAAATCCGATGCCGCCGCCGACTCGATCTCGGGAGGCGCGGCAGACGGTGGTGCCCGGTGCGCAGGCGGCGGACACTTCCGGGATCGGGTCCCGAAAAGGGGTGCGGGTTCACATCCCGTCGCCGGCTCCGGGCCGACGTGGCGGAAAGCGGAAGACACCTCCGGCCTTTCCCGCCGCCGGTTCCGGCCCCGGGCCCCCTTTCCCCGCCGCGTCTTCCTCCGGACGGAATACGGGGGAACGCACCATGGCGCGATTCAACACCAAGGCCGCGAAGGCGCGGCCCACCTCGCGCGTGACGTCGACGGGCCGGGTGTTGCGCACCCGCGAGGGCGGCCGGGGCCGCGAGCGCGACGCGCGCTCCGAGCTGTTCCCGCTGGCGGTCACCCACCTCGCGTCCCAGCGGACCTTCTACGAGTCCGGCGCCGACCGGGACGACCGCTTCGCCGCGCTCGTGCGCGACCTCGCCGTGCGCCACCCGTCCTGGACGGCCGGCCTGCTCGGCTGGCTGCGCGGCGCGGGCCACCTGCGCACCGCCTCGGTCGTAAGCGCCGCCGAGTACGTCAAGGCCCGCCTCGACGCCGGTGCCACCGGCGGTCCCGCCAACCGGCAGGTGATCGCCTCCGTCCTCCAGCGGCCCGACGAGCCCGGCGAACTGCTCGCGCGGGTCCCGGAGCACGTGCCGGTCTACACCTGGAACCTGGCCGGGTACCGGGCGGGCCACGGGCCGTCCGGCAAGGGCAACCGGCACACCTTCGGCGGCCTCTCGGACGCCGCCTTCCGGATGGTTCCGCTGCTGGAGGCGGCCCGGGACGCCGACTGGCCCTGGGCGGCCTGAGCCGGCCGCCGGTCCGGACCTCGGGGAGGAGCGCGGGCCCGTGGCCGCGGACGCGGCGCGGTAGGGTGCGCGCAAGGTCGGCTGGTGGGCAGGGAGTGACGGGATGGCGCAGGTCAGGCCCATGCGTGCGGATGCCCGGCGCAATCGCGAGCGGCTGCTCGTGGTGGCGGCGGAGGCCTTCGCCGAACACGGTGAGGGCGCCTCGCTGGACGACGTCGCCAAACGCGCGGGGGTCGGCGTCGGCACGCTGTACCGGCACTTCCCGACGCGGCAGGCGTTGCTGGAGGCCGCCTACCTGGAACGGATCGAGGCGATCGCGGCCCGCGCGGACGTGATCGCGGAGGAGCTGGCGCCGGGCGAGGCCCTGGTCGCGTGGCTCGACGAACTCGCCGCCGGGATGCTCCAGGTGCGGGGGCTGCGGGCGCTGCTGGGCACGGCCGTCACGGACGGCGGGCCGGCGGCGGACCGGGCGTGCGGTGACTGCGTGCGGGGCGCGGTGACGCGGTTGGTCCTGGCCGCGCGGGACGCGGGCGCCCTGCGGGCGGACGTCGAGCCGATCGAGGTGCTGCGGCTGGTGCACGGGGTGGCGACGGCGGCCGAGTCGACGGAGGGGGAGCGGGCGGCGTCCGTCCGGCGGTACCTGTCGCTGGTGTGGCACGGACTGCGGGCGTAGGGCCTCCCGGCGCCCCCGTTCGCCTGCTTCCAACCGTCGGCCTCGGTCCATCGGCCTCGGCGACGCCATTCCGCCCCCTCCCGCCCGTCTCCGGGCGACGACGGGGAGCGGCCGGACGGGCCCCGGGCCCGTCGGCGGGGTGCTCCCGGCCAGGGAGCGCCCCGCCCGCCGACCGCTTACAGGGCCTGGGCCGACGGCTTCACCATGCCGCGGACCGTGCGGGACTTGACGAAGTCGCCCATGGCGGTCATCTCCCACTCGCCGGAGTACTGACGGATCAGCTTCGCCATCATCACGCCGGTCTGCGGCTCGGCACTGGTGAGGTCGAAGCGGACCAGCTCCTCACCGCTCGCGGCGTCGATGAGGCGGCAGTAGGCCTTGGCGACCTCCGTGAACTTCTGGCCGGAGAACGAGTTGACCGTGAAGACCAGGCCGCTGACCTCCTGCGGGAGCCGGCCCAGGTCGACGGTGATCACCTCGTCGTCACCGCCGCCCTCACCGGTGAGGTTGTCGCCGGAGTGCTTGATGGCGCCGCCGACGATGGACAGCTTGCCGAAGTAGCAGCTGTCGATGTGGTTGCGCTGCGGGCCGTAGGCGATGACGGACGCGTCCAGGTCGATGTCCTTGCCGCGGTACGCCGGCTCCCAGCCGAGGCCCATCCTGACCTGGGAGAGCACCGGACGGCCGCCCTTGACCAGGGAGACGGTCTGGTTCTTCTGGAGGCTGACCCGGCCCTTGTCGAGATTGATCTTGCCGGTGCCCGGGGCGGGCGCCGGCGGGGCGGCCGGGGCCGGGGGCGGGGCGGCGGGCATCGCGGGCGCGGCGGCCGGGGGCGGCGGGGTGGCCGCCTGGGGCCGCGGCGGGGCCGGCGGGGCGGCCGGGGAGGTCGGCTCCTCCACCGAGACGCCGAAGTCCGTCGCGATGCCGGCGAGGCCGTTGGCGTAGCCCTGGCCGACCGCACGGGCCTTCCAGACGCCGTTGCGCAGGTAGACCTCCACGATCACCAGTGCGGTCTCGCTGCCGAGCTGCGGGGGCGTGAAGGTGGCGAGGACGGAGGCGTCGCCCGCGTCGCGGAGGGTGGCGGTCGGTTCGATGCCCTGGAAGGTCTGCCCGGCGGCGTCCGGACTGGCGGTGACGACGATCTTCTCGATGCCCGGCGGGACGGCGGCGGTGTCGATCACGATCGCGTCCGGGGCGGTGCCGCCGCCGGAGAGGTAGGTCACGCCCTGGCCGGTGGGCTGGTTGTAGAAGATGAAGTCGTCGTCGGAGCGCACCTTGCCGTCGGCGGTGAGCAGCAGGCCCGATACGTCGAGCCGCACGGGCGCGGCGACGTCCACCGTCACGCGGGCGGCGGAGAGGGGGATGTTCGAGCCGGGGGTCATAGCTGTCATGCCGGGTGAACGAGCGAGGGCGTTTTACCGTTCCCTTACCCGGCGGCCGATCGGGTCACGAGCGCGGACGTCCCGGCCGACGGCGGTTGCGGGGTGGTCGCGGGCGGTGCGTTCGGTGCCGCGTCCGTAGTCGTCGTTACGGCGGGCCATCACCAGGTGGGGGTCGCCGGCGGGGACCTCCTGGAGGAAGCGGGCGGCGCGGGAGCCGTTCAGGGTGGTGGCGGGGCGGGAGTGGTGGGTGATGCGGACGGTGCCGCTCGCGGTGGCGGTGAAGGCGAAGCCGTGGGATTCGGACATGCCGGGAGGGCAGGGGCGGGGCCGGACCAGTGGGTTTCGTCCCCGCCGGTCCTTCCCCCGCCCTTCTCCGCCGTCTCCTCCCGGTCCCTTCCCCGGGGGCCGTGCCGCGGCCCCCTTCCTTCCGGCCGTCGGCCCCTTCGCGCACGCCGGACGGACTAGCGCGTCACGGCACGACCACGATCTTCCTGCCCACCCCCGCCGCGAACTGCTCCAGCGCCTGCGGGTAGCGGTCCAGCGGGATGCGGTCGCTGATGAAGACGTCGGGGTCCAGCACGCCGTTCGCGAAGAGCTCCGCCGCACGTTCGTAGCTGTGCAGGACCGCCATCGAGCCGGTGATGGTGATCTCCTGGTTGTAGATCCGGTACGGGTCGATCTGCACCCGCGTCGCGTAGTCGGCCACGCCGAACTGGAGGAACGTGCCCGCCTTGGAGACCCGGTCCAGGCCGTCCTGGATCGCCGCCGCGTTGCCGGTCGCGTCGATGACGAGGTCCCAGCCCTGAGGGCGGTCCAGCTCGTCCGGGGTCGCGGCCGACGCCGAGACGCCGAGGCTGCGGGCGGTCTCCAGGCGGGCCGGGTTGACGTCGACCATGTCGACGCTGGCCGCGCCGGTCCGCTTGGCCAGCTCCAGCATCATCAGGCCCATCGTGCCGGAGCCGTAGATCAGGACGTGGGCGCCGAGGCGGGACTGGAGGACGTCGTAGCCGCGGACCGCGCAGGACAGGGGCTCGATGAGCGCCGCGTCCTGGGTGCGGACGTGCTCGGGGAGCTTCACGCAGTTCGCCACCGGTGCCACCGCGTACGTCGCCGCGCCGCCCGCCGTCGTCACGCCGATGGCCGCCCAGCGCTCGCAGAGGTTGTTGTGGCCGGTGCGGCAGTACCGGCACTCGTGGCAGTACAGGGACGGGTCGACCGCGACCTGGTCGCCGACGGACACCTCCGTCACCTGGGCGCCGACGCCGACCACCTCGCCGGCGAACTCGTGGCCCGGCACGATGGGGAGCTTGGGCGCGAACTCGCCCTGGAGGATGTGCAGGTCGGTGCCGCACAGGCCGCAGGCGGCGACCTGCACGACGACCTCGCGGGGCCCGGGCGTCGGGTCCGGGACCTCGGTGACGACGGCACGGCCCACGGACTCGATGACGGCGGCCTTCATTTCACTGCTCCCAATGACAGGCCCTGGACCAGTTTGTCCTGGGCGGCGAACCCCGCGGCGAGCACCGGCAGGGAGATGACGAGCGACGCGGCGCACACCTTGGCCAGGAACAGGCCCTGGCTGGTGATGAAGCCGGTCAGGAAGACGGGGGCGGTCTCGGCGACCACACCCGTCAGGACCCGGGCGAAGAGCAGTTCGTTCCAGCTGAAGATGAAGCAGATCAGCGACGTCGCGGCGATGCCGGGGAGGGCGATGGGCGCGACCACGCGGGTCAGGATCGTCGGCAGCCGCGCGCCGTCCACCCGGGCCGCCTCGATGATCGCGACCGGGACCTCGGCCAGGAAGGACTGCATCATCCAGACCGCGATCGGCAGGTTCATCGAGGTGTAGAGGATGACCAGCAGCCAGATGTTGTCCAGCAGGCCCGTGTTCTTGGCGAACAGGTAGATCGGCAGCAGGCCGGCCACCACCGGCAGCATCTTGGTGGACAGGAAGAAGAAGAGGACGTCCGTCCACCTCTTCACCGGGCGGATGGAGAGGGCGTAGGCGGCGGGGAGGGCGAGGACCAGGACGAGGAGGGTCGAGGCGATCGACGCCACGGCCGAGTTGACCAGTGCCGGCCAGGGGCTCGCGCCGCCGCCCGCGCCGAAGAACTCGCGGTAGCCGTCCAGGGTCAGCGACGCCGCGAAGGACGGCGGATTGGTGGCGGCGTCCTCCTCCGAGTGGAACGAGGTGAGCGCCATCCACGCGATGGGCAGGAAGAAGACGATGCCGGCCAGCCAGGCCACCAGGCCCAGACCGGCGCCCGCCTTGCGGCGGACTCGTACGGGCTTACGGCCTGCGGCTGCGGGCCCTACGGTGGTGGCGCTCATGCGCGGCCGACCTCCTCGCGGAACAGGGACGACACCACGCGCAGGGCGAAGGTGGCGATGATGATCGAGCCGATGACGACCAGGACGCCCGCGGCCGAGGCGAGGCCGTTCTCGTGGGCCTGGTAGAAGCTCTGGTAGACGGTGTAGGGCAGGTTGGCCGTGCCCAGGCCGCCGGACGTGAGGGTGAACACCGCGTCGAAGTTCTGGACGATGTAGATCGAGCCGAGCAGGGCGCCCAGTTCCAGATAGCGGCGCAGGTGGGGGAGGGTGAGGTGGACGAAGATCTGCCAGTCGTTCGCGCCGTCCACGCGCGCGGCCTCGATCTGCTGCTGGTCCCGGCTCTGCAGTCCGGCCAGCAGGATGAGCATCATGAAGGGCGTCCACTGCCACACCAGCGAGGCCTCCACCGCGAGCAGCGGGGTGTTCGAGATCCAGTCCGGCTGCGGTCCGCCCACGTAGTGCAGCAGGCCGTTGAGCAGGCCGTACTCGGGGTTGTAGAGGACGTGCTTCCAGAGCAGGGCCGCCGCCACGGGGACCACCAGGAACGGGGCGATGAGCAGGGTGCGGACCACGCCCCGGCCCTTGAACCGGCGGTCCAGCAGCAGGGCGAGTCCCAGGCCGATGACGAGGCTGGCCAGGACCACCCCGACCGTCAGCAGGATCGTCGTCCACACCGACTGGCGCAGGTCCGGGTCGCCGAGGACGTCGCCGTAGTTGGTGAAGCCGGTGAAGTGCCGGGCGTCCGGATAGAGGGAGTTCCAGTCGAAGAAGGAGATCACCAGGGTCGCCACGAAGGGCAGCTGGGTGACCGCGATCATGAAGATCAGGGCGGGGAGCAGGGGCGCGCGGGTGGCCCAGGCCTTCAGCCGGGTGGACGGCGGGCGGACGGGCGCGGGCGCGCGGTCGGGTGCGGCCGAGGGGGCCGTGGTGGTGGCGGTCATCGTCCCTCGTACTCCTCGGAGATCTTCTCGGCGAGCTGCTGGGACTTCTCCAGGGCCTCCTCGACGGACTGCCGTCCGGCGATGGCCGCGCTGATCTCCTGGGAGACCTTGGTGCCCAGGTCGGTGAACTCGGGGATGCCGACGAACTGGATGCCGGGTGCGGGACGCGGCTGCACGCCGGGGTCCTTGGGCTTCGCGCCCTCGATGGCCTCCCTGGTCATCTCCTGGAAGGCGGCGGCCTCCTCGCGGTAGGCCGGGTTCTCGTACGTCGAGGCGCGCTTGCCGGCCGGGACGTTGGACCAGCCGATCTCGTCGCCCACCAGCTGCTCGTACTCCTTGCTGGACGCCCAGGAGACGAACTTCCAGGCCTTGTCGCTGTTGCGGGAGGCCTTCTGGATGCCCCAGGCCCAGGTGTAGAGCCAGCCGGAGGTGTCCGTCCTCTCCACCGGGGCGGGGGCGTAGCCGACCTTGCCCTTGACCGGGGACCCGGCCGCGTCCAGGGAGCCGGCCGCGGAGGTGGCGTCGTACCACATGGCGACCTTGCCCTGGGTCATGTTGTTGAGGCACTCGGCGAAGCCGGACTGCGCGGCGCCGGACTGGCCGTGCTCGCGGACCAGGTCGACGTAGAACTTCGTGGCCTTCTCCCACTCGGGCGAGTCGAGCCGCGCCTGCCACTCCTGGTCGAACCAGGTGCCGCCGAAGGTGTTGACGACCGTCGTCAGGGGGGCCATCAGTTCGCCCCAGCCGGGCAGGCCGCGCAGGCAGATGCCCTTCATGCCGGGTTCGGCCCCGTCGAGCTTCGCGGCGAGGTCGGCCACCTGGGTCCAGGTGGGGTGCTCGGGCATCGTCAGGCCCTCTTTCGCGAACACGTCCTTGCGGTACATCAGGAAGGACGACTCGCCGTAGAAGGGCTGGCCGTAGAGCTTGCCGTCGTCGCCGGTGAGGGACTCCCGCATCGGTTTGAGGACGTCCTCCTCGTCGTAGGCCGGGTCCTCGGCGACGTAGGGGTCCATCTCCTGCAGCCACTCGTTGCGGGCGTAGATCGGTATCTCGTAGTTGGAGAGGGTGGCGGCGTCGTACTGGCCGGCCTGGTTGGCGAAGTCCTGGCTGATCTTGTCGCGGACGTCGTTCTCCGGCAGGACGGTGAAGTTCACCTCGATACCGGTCTCCTTGGTGAAGTGGTCCGCGGTGAGCTTCTGCAGCTCGACCATCTGCGGGTTGTTGACCATCAGGATGTTGATGGCGTCGCCGCCTGATCCGGACCCGCCCGCCCCGACCCAGCAGCCGGAGAGCAGCGGGGCGAGCAGCGTCCCTGCGGCGGCCGCTGCGAGCGTGGCTCGCGGCCTTCGTCGGCTCTGGGTTCGCATGGATCGCTCCTGAACATAGGGGGAGGTATGGGGCTTTGTGGGGCGGTTGTGGGCGTGAGGGCGCCCTGGGGGAGGGGCGTGGGGCGGGTGCCGCGCGGGGCGTCAGACGCGGATGACCTGCGGTCCGAGCAGCGAGTAGCGGTGGGCCTCGGCCGTGGGCAGCAGCGTGCTGGTGACGATCGCGTCCAGGGCGCCGACGTCCGCGAACCGGCAGAAGCTGACCGCTCCGAACTTGGTGTGTGTGCCCGCGAACACGGTGCGGCGGGCGGCGCGGATCGCCTGGGCCTTGACCTCGCTGACCGCCGGGTCGGGGGTGGTGAGGCCGTGTTCGCGGGAGATGCCGTTGGCGCCGATGTACGCCAGGTCGATGACGAAGCCGGCCAGCATCTTCGTGGTCCAGTGGTCGACGGTGGCGAGCGTGCCCGAGCGGACCCGGCCGCCGAGCAGCAGGACGGAGGTGTCGCCGGCCTCGGCGAGGGCGCCGGCCACCGGCAGCGACGCGGTGACCACGGTCAGCGGCCGGTCGCGGGGCAGGGCCTCGGCGATGAGCTGGGGGGTGAAGCCCTCGTCGACGAAGACCGTCTCCGCGTCGCCGAGCAGGTCGGCCGCGGCGGCGGCGACCCGGCGCTTCTCGGGCACGTGGCTGGTGGCGCGGAAGGCGAGCGTGGTCTCGAAGCCGGCGCTCTCCACGGGGTAGGCGCCGCCGTGGGTGCGGCGGACCAGGCCGTGGTCCTCCAGGGCGCGCAGGTCCCGTCGTACGGTCTCCTTGGCGACGCCCAGGTCGGCCGCGAGCGCGGTGACGTCGACCGATCCGGTGGCGCGGGCGACCCGCACGATCTCGCGCTGGCGTTCCTCCGCCGTCCTCGTGCCCATGCCGAACACCTGCCTCACCGCCTCGTCGCCGTGCCCTGCCCGTTCGGGCCCGTCGGACCCATGGGGGAAGTTCTACAGCGGCCGTGCGGCACTGACCAGGCCTGTTGCGGAACCGATGCTGCCCGTTTGTGCCCGTTCCGGTCGCCGGGTGTCCGGCGTGGACCTGGAATGCTGCGGTGCGGGGAGTGGGAACGGGCAGCGGGGATGCCCGTATGCGGGGGCGGACGGGCCCGTTCGGTGCCCGCCCGCCTCGTTCACCGGCCGGTTCCGGTCAGTACGGCCAGATCGGAGGGTCGGTCACGAAGTGGCCGCCCAGGCGGGTGTGCGCCGGGTCGTCCGGGTCGAGGTCGCCCTGTTCGGCGATGAGCTTCTCCGCGTACGGCTCGGAGTCGTCCTGCGGTTCGTAGCCGAGGGCGCGCGCGGAGGTGAGGTCCCACCACAGGCGGGTGTTGGCGGAGGAGCCGTGGACGACGGTGTGCCCGACGTTCTCGGCGGTGAGGGCGGCGTGGAAGAGGCGGGCGCCGTCGGCGGGGCTCATCCACAGCGAGAGCATGCGCACGCTGGTGGGCTCGGGGAAGCAGGAGCCGATGCGGACGGAGACGGTCTCGATCCCGTGCTTGTCCCAGTAGAACTGGGCGAGGTCCTCGCCGAAGCACTTGGACAGACCGTAGAAGGTGTCCGGCCGGCGCGGGGCCTCGACCGGGATGAGGGGGTCGCTGCCGCGGGGGCGCGGGGTGTAGCCGACGGCGTGGTTGGAGGAGGCGAAGACGACGCGGCGGACGCCCTCTTCGCGGGCGGCCTCGTAGAGGTGGTAGGTGCCCTCGATGTTCGCCTTGAGGATCTTGTCGAAGGGGGCTTCCAGGGAGATGCCCGCGAGGTGGATGATCGCGTCGACGCCCCGGACCGCCTCCCGCAGGGCCGCCCGGTCGGCGAGGTCGGCGGTGATCGCGTCCGGCTCGCCGTCGATCGGGCGCAGGTCGAGCAGGCGCAGCTCGTACCCGAAGGCGGGGAGCAGGTTCTGCATCAGGGTGCCGAGGCCGCCGGCGGCGCCGGTCAGCAGGACGGTGCGGGGAGCGGGCATCCTCGGGGCTCCTAGGTCTCCTGTGGGTCTCCTGACGGCAGCCGTGCGTATGAGCGGCTGGCGTTCATATGCGTGGACACGTTAAGGAACCCGTGGTCAGCCGTCAAGGACCGGTTTCCTTGACGGTGCTCGCGAGGCTGGCTTAGCGTGGTCGTGTTCAGAAATATAGACGAAGGTCATACATATGGAATGGGGAGCGCCCGTGACCTCAGCCCCTCTCGTCGCCCGGCTCACCGGCCCCGGCGGACCGCTGTTCTTCCCCGTCACGGCGTACGGCCCCGGTGGCGAGATCGACCTCGACGTCTTCCGCGCGCATGTGCGCCGCGGGGTCGAGGCCGGGGCCGCGGCGGTCTTCGCCTGCTGCGGCACCGGCGAGTTCCACGCGCTGACGCCGGAGGAGTTCCGGGCCTGCGTCCGGGCGGCCGTCGAGGAGACCGCGGGGCGGGTGCCCGTCCTGGCGGGCGCGGGCTACGGCACCGCCCTCGCCGTGCGCTACGCCCGCCTCGCCGAGGACGCCGGGGCCGACGGGCTGCTCGCCATGCCGCCCTACCTGGTGCTCGCCGGGCAGGAGGGGCTGCTGCGGCACTACCGCGAGGTGGCCGCGGCGACCGGCCTGCCGGTGATCGTCTATCAGCGCGACAACGCCGTGTTCACTCCGGAGAGCGTGGTCGAACTGGCCCGCACGGAGGGGATCGTCGGCCTCAAGGACGGGCTCGGCGACCTCGACCTCATGCAGCGGATCGTCAGCGCCGTCCGCACCGGGGTCCCCGGGGACTTCCTCTACTTCAACGGGCTGCCGACCGCCGAGCAGACCCAGCTCGCCTACCGCGCGCTCGGCGTCACCCTCTACTCCTCCGCCGTCTTCTGCTTCGCCCCCGAGATCGCCCTCGCCTTCCACCGGGCGCTCCGCTCGGGGGACGAGGCGCTCGCGCACCGGCTGCTGGACGGCTTCTACCGGCCCTTCGTCGAACTCCGCGCCCAGGGGCGGGGGTACGCCGTCGCCCTGGTCAAGGCGGGCGTACGGCTGCGCGGACTGGACGTGGGGGAGGTGCGGCCGCCGTTGCAGGAACCGACCGAGGAGCACGTGAAGCGACTCGCCCGGGTGATCGAGCGGGGCTACGCGCTGCTCGACGAGGAGGAGGCCAAGTGAGGGCCTCGGCGTTCGTCTACCCCTGGGACGTCAACGGGGACCCGGGCGCCGCCGCGCGCGTCGCGGGCACCGGCGTGGCGCAGGCGACGCTCGCCGCCGCCTACCACTCCACCCGCGCCCTCACCCCGCGCCACCCGCGCCACCGCGTCGTCACCGCCGAGTACGCCGCCGTCCTCTACCCGCCGGACACCGCCCGCTGGCGGGGCCGGGACCTGCGCCCGTACGAGGCCGGCGACTGGGCGCCCGGCGACGCCTGGGGCGAGGCGGCGGACGCGCTCGCGGACGCGGGCCTGGAGGTGCACACCTGGGTCGTCCTCGCCCACAACTCCCGCCTCGGCACCGAGCAGCCGCACACCTCCGTCGTCAACGCGTACGGCGACCGCTACCCCTGGGCGCCCTGCATCGCGCAGCCCGCCACGCGCGCGTACCTCACCGACCTGGCCGCCGAGGCCGCGGTGCGGCCCGGGGCGCGGGGGACCGAGCTGGAGTCCCTCGGCTGGTACGGGCTCGCCCACCTGCACGCCCACGACAAGACCGGCGGGGTCGGCCTCGGGGACGCCGGACAGTACCTGATGTCGCTGTGCTTCTGCCCGCACTGCCGGGCGGGCTACGGCGCGCAGGGCGTCGACGCCGACGCGCTGGCCGCCGCCGTACGGGCCGCGCTGGAGCCGGTGTGGCGGGGGACGGCGCCGTCGGACGGGGGCTGGGCCGGTGTCGAGGAGCTGCTCGGCGAGGCGCCGGCGGACGCCACGCGCGCGTGGCGGGACGGGACCGCCCGCTCCCTCCAGGAGGCGGTGGTCGGGGCCGTGCGCGCCGCCGCGCCCGACGGCTTCCAGGTCCTGCTGCACGCCGACCCGGTGTCGTACCACTGCGGCGCCAACGCCGGCGTCGACCCCGCGCACGTCCTGTCCGTCGCGGACGGCGTGGTCGTGCCCTGCACGGGCGGCCCGGAGCTGCTGACGCCGTTCGCCGGGCAGGGCCGCGCCGGGGCCGTCCTCGCCGCCAACCTCACCGTGGTCTCCGGCATGGGCGGCCGGCCGGAGGCCCTCGCCGCGGACGCGGCACGCGCGCGCGACCGGGGCGCGACGGAGCTGCGGCTGTACCACGCGGGACTGGCGTCGGACCGTGACCTCGAGGCGGTGCGCTCGGGTCTCGCGGCGCGGTGAGCGTGCCGCGGTGAACTCGGCGCGGTGTGCGCGGCGCGCGCCGCCGCAGCCGTCGGCCCCGCCCGTCCCGGCAGACCCCGGGGTGCCCGGGACCCGCGCCCCGGGCACCCCGCGCCGGGCCGGCGGCGGACGCCCCGGCAGCGCCTCGCGCGGCCGGGGTTCCGAACGACCGTCCCCGCAGGTGGGAGGCCCTTCACCGCTGCCGTTCGCGCGGCGGCGGGGCGATGGCCCGCGGTCGCACGCCGCGGTCCGCGCCGGTGCGTGCCGCACCTCCCGCCCCGCCGCCGCGCGGACGGCGCACCCGTCGGGCAACCTCAACTTCCTTTGTCAGAAGCATTGACGTGGCCCCGCGCCCCTCCTACCTTCAACGCGTCGTACTCCGTACGTCATATATGAGACGCGATACGCGAGATCAGATACGCGAGGGGGTCCCCCGGGCCCGGCACGCGGCATCAGGCCCGCGCATCCGACGCGAGACTCCGAGAGGCGCGCATGACCTCTGTGCCCACGCCGATCCCCTCCCGCACGCAGTACGTGCTGGAGGAGATCAAACGCCGCATCCTCACCGGCCGGCTGACGCCCGGCCAGGCCCTGGTCGAGACCGACCTCGCCGCACAGTTCGGGGTGTCCAAGACGCCGGTGCGCGAGGCGCTCAAGACGCTGGCCGGTACCGGGCTGGTCGTGATGAACCAGTACAAGGGCGTCACGGTGCGCATGGTGGACGCGGACATGGCGCGCGAGGTGTACGACGTACGGCTGCTCCTGGAGCCCGAGGCCCTCCGGCGCGCCGTGCGCCGCGGGGCCTCCCTGGAGGCCGCGACCGACGCGCTGACCCGCGCCGACCGGGCCACGGACGCCGCCGAACGCTCGCTCGTCAACCGCGAGTTCCACCGCGCCCTGTACGTGCCGTGCGGCAACCCACTGCTCGGCCGGATGCTCGACGAGGTCCGCGACCAGGCGGCCCTCGTCTCCGCCGTCGCCTGGGCCGCCGACCCCTCCTGGGAGCGGGAGGCCCGCGAACACCAGGAGATCCTGCGCCTCGCCCTCGCCGGTGACGCGGACGGCGCGGCCCGCGCCCTCCACGCCCACATCGCGTCGTTCGTCGAGCGGGCCTTCCCCGAAGTGGGAGCCCAGGTCCAGGAAGAGGACGGTCAGGCATGACAGCGACGTTCGAGACCCAGCGGGCGGCCCTGGCCGGCGTGGTGGCGATCCCCGTGACCCCGTTCGCCGAGGACGGCACCGTCGACCCCGCCACCTACCGGGCCCTGCTGCGTCGTCTCCTCGACGGTGGCATCACGACCCTCACCCCCAACGGCAACACCGGCGAGTTCTACGCCCTGACCCCGGCCGAGCGGCGCCTCGTCACCGAGCTGACCGTCGAGGAGGCCGGCGACCGCGCGGCGGTCCTGGTCGGTGTCGGCCACGACGTGCCGACCGCGGTCGCCTCCGCGCGGCACGCCCGCGACCTGGGCGCCTCCATGGTGATGGTCCACCAGCCCGTCCACCCCTACGTCTCCCAGAGCGGCTGGGTCGACTACCACCGCGCCATCGCCGAGGCCGTGCCCGCCCTGGGCGTCGTGCCCTACATCCGCAACCCCCGGCTCACCGGCGCCCGCCTCGCCGAACTCGCCGACGCCTGCCCCAACGTCGTCGGCGTGAAGTACGCCGTCCCGGACGCCGCCAGGTTCGCCGCCTTCGCCCGCGACGCCGGCCTCGACCGCTTCGTGTGGGTCGCGGGACTGGCCGAACCGTACGCCCCCTCGTACTTCTCCGCGGGCGCCACCGGCTTCACCTCGGGGCTGGTGAACGTCGCCCCGGCCGTCTCGCTGAACATGATCGAAGCGCTTCGGTCCGGCGACTACGCGGGCGCCATGAAGGTCTGGGAGCAGATCCGCCGCTTCGAGGAACTGCGCGCCGCCGACGGCTCCGCCAACAACGTCACCGTGGTCAAGGAGGCTCTCGCCTCGCTCGGACTGTGCCGCCGGGACGTCCGCCCGCCGAGCAGGCCGCTGCCCGAGAACGAGCGCGCCGAGGTCGCCGGCATAGCCGCGGGGTGGTCGGCATGAGGCCCCCGGAGCAGCTCCGCAGCCACCAGTGGTACGGCACGGACGGCCTGCGCACCTTCAGCCACCGCGCCCGCACCCGCCAGCTCGGCTACCTGCCCGAGGAGCACCTCGGCAAGCCGGTCATCGCCGTCCTCAACACCTGGTCCGACATCAACCCCTGCCACGTCCACCTGCGCGACCGGGCCCAGGCGGTCAAGCGGGGCGTCTGGCAGGCGGGCGGCTTCCCGCTGGAGTTCCCGGTCTCCACGCTCAGCGAGACCTTCCAGAAGCCGACCCCGATGCTCTACCGCAACCTGCTCGCCATGGAGACCGAGGAGCTGCTGCGCTCCTACCCGGTCGACGGCGCCGTGCTGATGGGCGGCTGCGACAAGTCCACCCCCGCCCTGCTCATGGGAGCCGCGTCGGCGGACCTGCCCGCGGTGTTCGTGCCCGCCGGGCCCATGCTCCCCGGCCACTGGCGCGGCGAGACCCTCGGCTCCGGCACCGACATGTGGAAGTACTGGGACGACAAGCGGGCCGGCCTCATCGGCGACTGCGAGATGCAGGAACTGGAGAGCGGTCTGGCGCGCTCGCCCGGCCACTGCATGACCATGGGCACGGCGTCCACGCTGACCGCCGCCGCCGAAGCCCTCGGCGTCACGGTGCCGGGCGCCTCCAGCATCCCGGCCGTCGACTCCGGACACGACCGGATGGCCGCCGCGGCCGGCCTGCGCATCGTCGAACTCGTCCACAAGGACCGCAGGCTCAGCGACATCCTCACGGCCGACGCCTTCGAGGACGCCGTCACCACCGTCCTCGGCCTCGGCGGGTCCACCAACGCCGTGATCCACCTGATCGCCATGGCGGGCCGCGCGGGCGTCACCCTCACCCTCGACGACTTCGACCGCGTCGCCCGCACGGTCCCGGTGCTGGCCAACGTCCGGCCCGGCGGACGGACGTACCTGATGGAGGACTTCCACTTCGCCGGCGGACTGCCCGGGTTCCTCTCCCGCATCCCGGACCTGCTCCACCTGGACCGGCCCACGGTGTCCCACGACACGATGCGCGAGCAGCTGGAGGGCGCCCTCGTCCACGACGACGACGTCATCCGCCCCCGCCACCGCCCCGTGGCGGCCGAGGGCGGGGTCGCCGTCCTGCGCGGCAACCTCTGCCCCGACGGCGCCGTCATCAAGCACATCGCCGCCGAACCGCACCTGCTCAAGCACACCGGCCCCGCGGTCGTCTTCGACGACTACCGGACGATGCAGCGCACCATCAACGACCCGGACCTGGGCATCACGGCCGACAGCGTGCTGGTGCTGCGGGGCTCGGGCCCCAAGGGCGGCCCCGGCATGCCCGAGTACGGGATGCTGCCCATCCCCGACCACCTGCTCAAACAGGGGGTACGGGACATGGTCCGGATCTCCGACGCCCGGATGAGCGGGACGAGTTACGGCGCGTGCGTGCTGCACGTGGCCCCCGAGTCGCACGTCGGCGGACCGCTCGCCCTGGTGCGCACCGGCGACCCGATCACCCTCGACGTCGAGGCGCGCTCCCTCCGGCTCCACGTGGACGACGAGGAACTGGAGCGCCGCCGGGCCGCCTGGACGCCGCCGCCCGCCCGCTACGAACGCGGCTACGGCGCGCTCTACAACGAACAGATCACCCAGGCCGACACCGGCTGCGACTTCGAGTTCCTGGCCCGCCCGGGCACGGTGCAGGACCCGTACGCCGGCTGAGGCCCACGGCAGACCCGCGCCCACCCCTGCCCATGGAGAAAGCGCTTCCCGCACGACCCACGCACGACGTACCAGAACGGAGAACTGTCATGGCCCAAGCCGCAGCCGTGGCGAAACCGCCCGCGCCACCCCGGCGGCGCCGTGCCTCGGCCACGCCGCGCAGGCTCCCGTACCTGCTGATCGCCCCGGCGGGTCTGCTGATGCTGGGCTTCATCGCCTACCCGGTCATCAGCGTCTTCTACTACAGCCTGCAGGACTACAACCCCACCAAGCCGTGGCGGAACGGCTACGCGGGCCTCGACAACTTCGTCAGGATCTTCACCGACGACCCGATGTTCTGGGACACCCTCGTCTTCAGCGCCAAGTGGGTCTTCGTCGAGGTCGGACTGCAACTGCTCTTCGGCCTGGCGCTGGCGCTCATCGTCAACCAGACCTTCGTGGGCCGGGGCGTCGGGCGCGCCCTGGTCTTCTCCCCGTGGGCCGTCTCCGGCGTGCTGACCTCCGCGATCTGGGTCCTGCTGTACAACTCCCAGACCGGCATCAGCCGCTACCTCGCCGACCTGGGCATCGGCGACTACGGCACCAGCTGGCTGTCGGACACCTCGACCGTGTTCTCCGCGGCCGTCGTCGCCGACCTGTGGCGCGGTGTCCCCTTCTTCGCCATCCTCATCCTCGCCGACCTCCAGTCCGTCTCGAAGGACCTGTACGAGGCCGCCGAGGTCGACGGGGCGAGCCGGATCAAGCAGTTCTGGCACATCACGCTGCCGCACCTGAAGGACGCCATCATCCTGTCCACGCTGCTGCGCGCGGTGTGGGAGTTCAACAACGTCGACCTGCTCTACACCCTGACCGGCGGCGGGCCGGCCGGAGTGACCACCACACTCCCGCTGTACATCGCCAACACCAGCGTCGACGCCCACGACTTCGGCTACGCGTCGGCCCTCACCACGGTCGCGTTCGTGATCCTGCTCTTCTGCTCGATCGTCTATCTGCGGCTGAGCAAGTTCGGAGGCGAGAACAAGTGATCACCAAGGAGGCCACCGCGCCCGCCCCCGCGCCCGCGCGGGCCGACCGCGAACCGCCGCGGCCGGCGAAGAAGCACCGCCCCGCCTGGGACGAGGTCCCCCGCTGGCAGATCTACCTGCCCCTCGGCATCTACCTGGTCTTCACCCTGATCCCGTTCTACTGGATCCTGCTCTTCGCGCTGCGCCCGGCCGGCTCGACCTCGCTCGTGCCCTGGCCGATGACCTTCGAGCACTTCGAGAAGGTGTGGACCGACCGGAGCTTCGGCACCTTCTTCCAGAACAGCGTCTACGTCGGTCTCGCGACCCTGGTGATGACCACGCTCGTCGCCCTGGCCGGCGGCTACGCCCTCGCCCGGTTCGACTTCACCGTCAAGCGGGCCTTCATGCTCGCCCTGCTCTGCTCGCAGTTCGTGCCGGGCGCGCTGCTCCTGGTGCCGCTCTTCGAGATCTTCGCCGAACTGCAGATGATCAACTCCCTCGGCAGCGTCATCATCGCCGAGACCGTCTTCCAGCTGCCGCTGTCGATGATCCTGATCAGCAACTTCATCAAGAACGTGCCGTACTCGCTGGAGGAGGCCGCCTGGGTCGACGGCTGCGGACGCTTCCGGGCCTTCCGGATCGTGGTGCTGCCGCTGCTGCGACCGGGTCTGATCGCTGTCGGCTCCTTCGCCTTCGTGCACTCCTGGAACCACTTCCTGTTCGCCCTGATGTTCCTCAACAACCAGGAGAAGCAGACCATCCCGGTCGGCCTCAACACCCTGATGAGCGCGGACAGCGTCGACCTCGGGGCGCTCGCGGCCGGCGGCATCATCGCGGCCGTGCCCGTGGTGCTCGTCTTCGCCTTCATCCAGAAGTGGCTGATCACCGGCTTCAGCGCGGGGGCGGTGAAGGGATGAGCCGGATCCCCGTCGTCCTCGCCGGCGCCCGCGGCCACGGCCGCTGGCACGTCGCCAACATCCGTCGCCTGGAACGCGCGGGTCTGGTCCGGCTCGCCGGCGTCTGCGAGCTGACCCCGCTGACCGAGGAGGAGGCCGGCGGGGAACCGCCCGAGCAGTCCACCGACTTCGGCGCCCTGCTCGACTCCACCGGCGCCCGGATCGCCGTCGTCTGCACACCGATCCCCACCCACACCGACCTCGCCCTGACCGCCGCCCGCAACGGCGTGCACCTGCTGCTGGAGAAGCCTCCGGCTCCCTCCTACGCCGAGTTCCGCCGGATGGCCGACGGGGTCGCCGAGGCCGGCGTGGCCTGCCAGGTCGGGTTCCAGTCGCTGGGCTCGCACGCCGTGCCGGCCGTCCGCGAGCTGATCGCCCAGGGCGCGGTCGGCGAGGTGGTGGGCATCGGCGGGGCCGGCGCGTGGGTGCGCGACGAGGCCTACTTCCGCCGGGCGCCCTGGTCGGGCCGGCGGCGGCTGGACGGCGCCGACGTGATCGACGGCGCGCTGACCAACCCCCTCGCGCACGCCGTCGCCACCGCCCTCGCGCTCGGCGGCAGCACCCGCGCCGAGGACGTCACCGGCATCGAGACCGAACTGAGCCACGCCAACGACATCGAGGCCGACGACACCTCCTGCGTCCGGATCACCACCGCGCGCGGGCCCCGGATCACCGTCGCCGCGACCCTGTGCGCCGAACGGGCCGACGAGCCGTACGTCCTCGTGCACGGCAGCAGCGGCCGCATCACCTTCTGGTACAAGCAGGACCGCGTCCTGCTCCAGCGCGGCGGCCACGGCCCCGAGGAGTTCGAGTACGGCCGCACCGACCTGCTGGAGAACCTGGTCGCGCACCTCACCACCGGCGCCGGCCTGCTGGTCCCGCCGGACGAGACCGGCGCCTTCATGAAGGTCGTCGAGGCGATCCGCCGGGCGCCCGACCCCGAGCCGCTGCCCGACTCCGCCTGGCACCGCGTGCCCGGCGAGAGCCGCCGCGTGGTCCCCGGCATCGACGGCCTCGTCGCCGCCGCCGCCGACACCCTCTCCCTCTACTCGGAACTGGGCGCCCCCTGGGCGCCGCGCACACAGCACCCCCTGAACGAGGTGAGCACCCGATGACCGGCACCGACTCCCCGGTACTGCGCGTGGCGGGCCGCCCCGTCGGCCGGTACGTCGTCCGCCCGGAGCTGCCCGCCCGGCTCTCCCCGCGCCCCCACCTGCATCCCGTCACCACCCTGGCCGGCACGGCCGTGACCGAGTCCCGCCCTGCCGACCACCTCCATCACCTCGGCGTCGGTGTCGCCGTTCCCGACGTCGAGGGCCACAACTTCTGGGGCGGACGCACCTACGTCCGCGACCAGGGGCCGACCGAACTGGACAACCACGGCGCGCAGCGGCACACCGCCTTCCAGCTCCGCGACCCCGACGGCTTCGTCGAGGAGCTGCGCTGGGTCGCCGCCGGCACCGAACTGCTGCGCGAGCGCCGCACGGTCGCGGCCACCGGCCTGACCGCCACCGCCTGGGCGCTGGACTTCACCTTCTCCCTCACCAACGTCACCGCGGGCGCGCTCACCCTCGGCAGCCCCGCCACCAACGGCCGCCCCGGCGCCGCCTACGGGGGCTTCTTCTGGCGCGCCCGCAAGGAGGGCTCGGCCCCCCGGGTCTTCACCGCCGACCGCGAGGGCGAGCGCGAGGTGCACGGCCGCCGCGCCGACTGGCTCGCCCTGACCGGCGACACCTGGTCCCTGGTGTTCGCCGGGGCCACCGGGCGGACCCGGCACGACCCGTGGTTCGTGCGCACCGAGGAGTACCCGGGCGTCGGTTCCTCCCTGGCCCACGACGAGCGGCCGGCCATCGCCCCCGGCGACACCCTCGTCCGCCGGATCGTCACCGTGGTCGCCGACGGCCGGCTCGACGCCGAAGGCGCCGCGGCCCTCGTACGGAAGGCGGTGGGCCCGTGATCGGCGAGACCGCCCGGTCGTACACCAACCCGGTCCTCAACGCGGACTGGTCCGACCCGGACGTCGTCCGCGTCGGCGACGACTTCTACCTGACCGCCTCCAGCTTCGGCCGCGTCCCCGGCCTGCCGCTCCTGCACTCCCGGGACCTGGTCAACTGGACGCTGGTCGGGCACGCCCTGGCCCGGCTGGAGCCCGCCCGGGCCTTCGCGGCGCCGCGGCACGACTGCGGCGTCTGGGCCCCGTCGCTGCGGCACCACGCCGGCCGCTTCTGGATCTTCTGGGGCGATCCCGACCAGGGCGTCTTCCAGGTCAACGCCCCCGACATCCGGGGCCCGTGGACCGCGCCGCACCTGGTGAAGGCGGGCAAGGGCCTGATCGACCCCTGCCCCCTGTGGGACGAGGAGAGGGGCGAGGCGTACCTCGTGCACGCCTGGGCCCGCTCCCGCTCCGGCATCAAGAACCGCCTCACCGGCCACCGCATGGACCCCGGCGGCACCGCACTGCTCGACGAGGGCGAGGTGATCGTCGACGCCGACCGCATCCCCGGCTGGTTCACCCTGGAGGGCCCCAAGCTCTACCGGCACGACGGCTGGTTCTGGATCCTGGCGCCAGCCGGGGGAGTGGACACCGGCTGGCAGGGCGCCCTCCGCTCCCGGGACTTCTTCGGGCCGTACGAGGAGAGGGTCGTCCTCGAGCAGAAGGACACCGACGTCAACGGCCCCCACCAGGGCGGCTGGGTGCGCACGGCGTCCGGCGAGGACTGGTTCCTGCACTTCCAGCAGCGCGGGGCGTACGGGCGGGTGGTCCACCTCCAGCCGATGAGGTGGGGGACCGACGGCTGGCCGGTGCTGGGCGACGACGGCGCCCCGGTCGCCGAGCACCCGCGTCCCGCCCTGCCGCCGCAGCCGCCCGCCGCGCCCGCGACCGACGACGACTTCCCCGGCGGGCGGTACGGCCGCCAGTGGTCGTGGACGGCCAACCCCCGCGAGGGCTGGGCCACCCAGCACGCCGGGGACGGCCTGCGGCTCGCCTGCGTCCGCTCGGCCGACGCGCACGACCTGCGCAAGTCGGCGAACGTGCTCACGCAGCGGCTGCCCGGCGACCCCTCGGTCGTCGAGGTGGAACTGCGCCTGGACGCCCGGGAGCCGGGCGCCCGGGCCGGGCTCGCGGTGCTCGGCGACACCTACCGCTGGATCGGGCTCCAGCGGGCCGCGGACGGGACCGTGCAGCTGGTGCACCGCTTCGCCGAGTCGACCGCGCAGGCCGAGCGGGATGCCGACCACCCCCGGCCCGCACCCGGGGGCCGGGTACGGCTCAGGATCGAGGCCGGCCCGGACGCGCGCTGCCGCTTCCTCCACGACCTCGGTGACGGCCCGCGCCCCACCGGCCAGGTCTTCGCCGCCACCCCGTGGCGCTGGGTCGGCGCGCTGCTCGGCCTGTTCGCGCTCGCGCCCGCCGGCGAGGGACACGCCGGCACGGCCACCTTCACCCGGTTCCGGATCGGACCCAGGTAACCACACCACCCGTACGCCTCTTGGGAGCCGCAATGACGCACCTCCTCAGCAAGCGCCCGCCGGGGGCCGGCAGGACCCTGGCCACCGTCCTCGTGCCGGCCGCCGCGCTCACCCCCGGGGCGGCCGGGGAGGCGTCGGCCGCCCCGGCCGCGGAGCCGGGGGCGCCTCGCCCCGCCGGCCGGCCGCACGGTTCCGCCTCCCCCGCGGGCGGCAAGGTCGTCACCGTCACCGGCCAGGCCGCGCCGGCAAAGTACGCGGCGGCCGCGGAGCCGTACGCCATCCGGGTGGCGGGCCCGACCGCCGTCGCGCCCGTCGGCTCGGAGACCGTGGCCGCCTCCGGCAGGACGACCGCCGGCCCCCGCTGAACCACCCACCGCACCACCCAAGACCCCACGTGTGCAGTCCGTCCACCGCTTCGTTCATCCCTCCGTTGGATCCAGAAGAAGAGAGCCGACCAATGAAGATCAGCATGCGCAGCAGCAGAAGCACAGGCACGCGCCGGACGTCCGCCGCCGTCGCGCTCGGGGCCGTGCTCGCGCTGACCGCCACCGCCTGCGGCGACGACGGCGGCGGGGCGGGCGGCGACAAGGGCGCCGAGGGCAGCGGCAAGGGAAAGATCGTCTTCTGGGACAACAACGGCGGCATCCGCACGGAGGTCTGGAAGGAGATCATCGCCGGCTTCGAGAAGGCGAACCCGGACATCGACGTGGAGTACGTCGGGATCGCCGCCACCGAGTACCAGTCCAAGGTCGACACCGCCATCCAGGGCGGGGGCCTGCCGGACGTCGGCGGTGTCGGCGCGGCGATGCTCGCCGGCTTCTCGGCCCAGAACGCGCTGGAGCCGCTGGACGACCGGCTCGGCGAGTCCTCCCTGAACGACAAGCTCAACGAGGACATGGTCACGTCCCTGAAGGCGGCCGGAGGCGGCGACGGCACGCTGTACTCGGTGCCGACCTCCGCGAACAACGGCGTCCTCTACTACCGCACCGACCTCTTCGACAAGGCGGGCCTGGAGGCGCCGACCACCTGGGACGCCTTCTACACGGCCGCCGACAAGCTCACGAACGCCGGCGAGAACGAGTTCGGCTACACCATCCGCGGCGGGTCCGGCTCCATCGCCCAGGCGCTCGACGCGATGTACGGGCAGTCCGGCATCACCTCCTTCTGGGACGCCGGCAAGGAGAAGACGACCGTCAACGACCCGAAGAACGTCGAGGCGCTGGAGAAGTACGCGGCCCTTTACAAGAAGGCCACGCCGGCGGCCGACGTCAACAACGACTTCGCCAAGATGGTCGCCCAGTGGGACTCCGGCACGATCGGCATGCTCAACCACAACCTGGGCTCCTACCAGGACCACGTGAAGGCCCTCGGCGTCGAGAAGTTCCGTGGCATCCCGCAGCCGGTGGGCGCCTCCGGGAAGCGGGTGCAGGTCTCCAACCCGGTCGACGGCCTCGGCATCTTCAAGAGCTCCAAGAACAAGGAGGCCGCCTGGAAGTTCGTCGAGTTCGCCGCGTCGGCCGAACAGAACTCGAAGTTCAACGAGTCGGCCGGGCAGGTGCCGTCGAACACCGAGGCCGCGAAGGACGAGTGGATCCAGCAGGCCGAGCCGACGAAGCTGGCGGCGGAGGCCCTGAACGACGGGTCCACGACCATCGTCCAGCTGCCGTACTACCTGCCGGACTGGAACACGATCTCCAAGGCGGACAACGAACCGAACCTCCAGAAGGTGCTGCTCGGGAAGATGAGCGCGAAGTCGTTCCTCGACACGATGGCCGAGGAGCTGAACGAGGCGCAGGCCGAGTGGAACGAGCAGATGGGTTAGCCGTACCCGGGCCCTGCCGTGGGGCGGTCTGCCGCATGCGGGCCGCGGACCGCCCCCGGCTCGTCGCGCCACGCGGCGCAGCCGCACGGCGGACAGCCCCGCGCCCCCTGGACAAGAGCCGTCCCTCCCCTCGTGAAAGGCACACCGGCATGTCACTCAGCCGAAGGCAGGTCACCTCGGCCGCCGTCGCATCCCTTCCGCTCGTGTTCGCCGCCACCGGTACCGCCCGCGCCGGCGGGCACCGCCACCCCACTCTGTACATCGCCGGCGACTCCACCGCCGCGCAGAAGTACGCCGACGCCGAGCCCGAGACCGGGTGGGGGACGGCGCTGCCGTTCTTCCTCCGCAAGGACCGGGCCGTCGCCAACCACGCGGTGAACGGGCGGAGTTCCAAGAGCTTCGTGGACGAGGGCCGGCTCGACGTCGTCCTGGGCCTGATCCGGCCCGGTGACCTGCTCCTCGTCCAGTTCGCGCACAACGACGAGAAGAGCGAGGACCCCGCCCGTCACACCGAGCCCTGGACGACGTACCAGGACCACCTGCGGCTGTACGTCGACGGCGCGCGGGCCCGCGGGGCACGGCCGGTGCTGGCCACGCCCGTCGAGCGGCGGCGGTTCGACGCGGCCGGTACCGCGCAGCCGAGCCACGGGGAGTACCCGGCGGCGATGCGGGCGCTCGCGCGGGAGGAAGACGTGGCGCTGCTCGACGTGCAGGCCCTGTCCCTCGCGCTGTGGCAGCGGCTGGGTCCCGAGGGGACCAAGACGTACTTCAACTGGACCGCCACCGAGCAGGACAACACCCACTTCAACCCGCCCGGTGCCATCGAGGTGGCCCGGCTCGTCGCGCGCGAGCTGCTGCGCACGCGGGTGCTGGCGCACCGGGACCTGCGCCGGCTGGACGAGGAGATCCCCGAAGCGTGGATCGACTGGCCGACGGGGACCACCGCGTAACGCACCTCGATCGCGTCCCCGACCCGCACACACCCGCACGCACCGCACGAAGAAGGAGAGCCGCACCATGAACACCTCAGTATGGCATGGGCATGCCACGCGCAGAGCCGTCGCGCTGGCCGGCTGCACCGCCCTGGTGCTGACCCTGACCGCCGCCACCGCGCAGGCCCGCCCCGACCACCACCCCCGCGACACCGCCCGGCAGACCCTGCCGGCGAAGGACGGCTGGGCCTCCCACGGCACGGGCACCACCGGCGGGGCCGACGCCGCCCCGGAGCACGTGTACACCGTCACCACCTGGGACGAGTTCCGGGCCGCCCTCGCCGCCGACGGCACCGCGCCGAGGATCGTCAAGGTGAAGGGCACGATCGACGCGGTCTCCGCGGGCTGCGACGCCTTCGCCGCGCCCGGCTACGACTTCGACGCCTACCTGGAGAAGTACTCCCCGCAGAACTGGGGCCTGGACACCGACCTGAGCGCCGAGCCCGACGACAGCCCCGAGGGACTGCGCCGGGCCTCCGCCGCCCGGCAGGACCGGGCGATCAAGGCCGACGTCCCCGCCAACACCACGATCATCGGCGTCGGGCGCGACGCCGGCGTCAAGGGCGCCAGCCTCCAGATCAAGGGCGTGGACAACGTCATCGTCCGCAACCTGACCCTCGAGAGCCCCGTGGACTGCTTCCCGCAGTGGGACCCCACCGACGGCGACCAGGGCAACTGGAACTCCGAGTACGACAGCGCCGTCGTGTACGGCTCCACCCACGTCTGGCTGGACCACAACACCTTCACCGACGGCGAGCACCCCGACAGCGCGGCACCCACCCACTTCGGCATGCTGTACCAGCAGCACGACGGCCAGCTCGACATCGTGCGCGGCGCCGACTACGTCACCGCCTCCTGGAACGTCTTCACCGAGCACGACAAGACGATCCTGATCGGCAACAGCGACAGCGAGTCCACCGCCGCCGGCGACCGCGGGCATCTAAGGACGACCTTCCACCACAACCTGTTCAAGGACCTCGTGGAGCGTGCGCCGCGGGTCCGCTTCGGCCAGGTGGACGTCTACAACAACCACTTCGTGGCCGGCGAGGACTACGCCTACAGCTTCGGCGTCGGCAAGGAGTCCCAGCTCGTCGCCGAGCACAACGCCTTCACCCTGCCGGCGGGCGTCAGCCCGGCGAAGGTGCTGAAGAAGTGGAGCGAGGCGCCGGTCACCGCCGCGCACAACCGCGTCAACGGCCGGAGCGTGGACCTGATCGCCGTGCACAACGCCGAGATCCCCGCCGAGACCCTCCGGTCCGGCGCGGGCTGGACGCCCACCCTGCGCACCAAGGTCCTCCCCGCCCGAGTGGTCCCCGCCGTCGTCGGTCACGGAGCGGGCGCCGGCCGCCTGCGCTGACGCCGCACCCCGATCCGGGCCGGGGCGCCCGCACCGCCCCGGTCCTCCGCCCCGCACCCCGAAGGATCACCCGTATGCACCGACCCGACCTGTCCCGCCGAGGATTCCTCCTGACCACCGCCGGCGCGGGCGCCGCCCTCGGCCTCACGGCCGGCCCCGCCACAGCCGGCACCCGGCCGCGCCCGCGTCCCTTCGGCCGGTACGGCTCCCCGGCCGCCCGCCGCACCCCGCGGACCCTGTACGTCGACCCGTACGGCCGCGGCGACTTCACCTCCGTGCAGGCCGCCGTGACCGCGGCCCGGGGCGGCGACTGGACGCTGGTCCTCGCCCCCGGCACCTACCGCGAGACCGTGTCCGTGGACGCCGACCGCACGGGGGCGACCTGGATCGGCGCCTCCGAGGACCCGCGGGACGTCGTCATCGTTCACGACAACGCGGCCGGCACCCCCAAGCCGGACGGCTCCGGCACCTACGGCACCAGCGGCTCCGCCACCACCACCGTGCGGGCCGACGCCTTCACCGCCCGCTGGATCACCTTCGCCAACGACTGGCTGCGCGCCGACCACCCCGGCTGGACCGGCACCCAGGCCGTCGCCGTCAAGGTCATGGGCGACCGGTCCGCCTTCCACCACTGCCGCTTCCTCGGCCACCAGGACACCCTCTACGCCGACACCCGCGACCTCGGCCTCTTCGCCCGCCAGTACTACGCCCACTGCTACGTCGAGGGCGACGTCGACTTCGTCTTCGGCCGGGCGACCGCCGTGTACGAGGACTGCCACTTCCGCACCCTGGTCCGCACCGACCTGGACAGCGCCCCCCACGGCTTCGTGTTCGCGCCGTCCACGGCGGGCGCGAACCCGCGCGGGTACCTGGTGACCGGCGGCCGCGTCAGCAGCGAGGCCCCCGACGGCCACTACAAACTGGCCCGCCCGTGGGTGCCCAGCTCCGACCCCACCGCCCGCCCGATGCTCACCGTGCGCGAGACCCGCCTCGGCGCGGGCATCGACGCGGTCGCGCCCTACGCCGACATGCGGGAGGCCCACCCCTGGCAGGAACAGCGGTTCCGGGAGTACCGCAACACCGGACCCGGCGCCGCGATCACGGTCCCGGAGAACCGGCCCCAGCTCACCCGCGCCGAGGCCGCGTCGCACACCAGGGAGGCGTACCTCGGCGACTGGCGGCCGTATGCCCGCCGGCACTGACCTGCCCGGCTGCCACCCGGCGCTCAAGGCGGAACTGACCTTCCCGCTGGCCTGGGGCACCTCGCCGGTGCGGGACTTCGGGGCGTGGCGGCGGACGGCCCGCGCCAAGGTCGAGGAGCACCTGCTCGTCGACCGGCAGGACGACACGCCGTACGCCCCGGAGTACACCGCACGCTCGGACGGCGACGGGTACACGCGGGAGCTGGTCACCGTCTCCCTCACCCGCTACGCACGGGTCCGCGGCGCTCTGCTCACTCCGCACGGCGCCGGCCCCTTCCCGGCCGTCCTGCTCCTGCACGACCACGGCTCCCGGTTCGACATCGGCAAGGAGAAGCTGGTCCGGCCCTGGTACGACGACAGCCGGCTCGCCGCCGCCCGGGAGTGGGCCGACCGGCACTTCGACGGGCGCTTCCTCGGCGACGAACTGGCCCGGCGCGGCCATGTGGTGTTCTGCGCGGACGCCCTCGGCTGGGGCGACCGCGAACCGCTCACCTACACACGGCAGCAGGCCCTGGCCGGCACCCTCTTCCAGCTCGGCAGCTCCCTCGCCGGACTCCTCGCCCGCGAGGACGCGCGCGCCGCCGGCTTCCTGGCCGGGCTCGCCCGCGTGGACACCCGGCGGGTCACGGCCGCCGGCTTCTCCATGGGCGGCTACCGGGCCTGGCAGACGGCCGCCCTCAGCGACGACCTCGCCGCCGCGGTGAGCGTGTGCTGGATGACCGGCCTCAAGGACATGCTGGTGCCCGGCAACAACACCCTGCGCGGTCAGTCGGCCTTCCACATGCTGCATCCCGGGCTCGCCCGGCACCTCGACCACCCCGACGTGGCGAGCATCGCCGCGCCCCGGCCGATGCTGTTCCTCGGCGGAGCGCGGGACCCGCTGGCCACCGCCGAGGGCGTCCGCGCCGCCCACGCGAGGCTGCGCGCCGTCTGGCGGTCGCGCGGCGCCGGCGACCGGCTGCGCACCGAGGTCTGGCCGGACGTCGGGCACGCCTTTCCCCGGCGGATGCAGGACGAGGCCTTCGCGTGGCTGGAGTCGGCCACCGCCGCGCCGGCCTGACCGGCTCCCGGTCTCCGGCACGCGCCGGTACAGGGAACGCCCCCGCCGGTCGTCACCGGCGGGGGCGTTCGTGGGCCGGCCGAGTGGGGGCTCGGACGGCGCCGCACCGGCCCGGGGGGCGGGCCGGTGGATCAGGGGTGCGCGCGGACGGTCACTCGTAGCTGAGGTCCGAGGCGGTGAAGTCGCACGTCTTGCCGGACGGACCGACCGGGGAGAGCTTCGTGGGCTCCTTGCCGGTGTTGTTGCCCTGGTAGCGGACGCACGTCTCGATCTTCTTGCTGCCGTCGCCGTGGACGCGGATGTTGCGCAGGGCCGCCGTGTCGCCGTAGTTCTGGTTGACGCCGACGATCGACTTGCCGGGCGCGGTGACGTCCACGTCGTTGATGATGATCGTGCGCGGGTACTGCTTCGTGCAGTTGCCGCAGGAGCGCACCAGCTTGCCGAAGTTCTCGACCCGGAACTTCGAGACGACGAGCTTGCCCGCGCCGTTGAACTGGAGCACCTTGTCGTCGGCGTTCTTCGCGCCGCCGCCGTACACCGTGTACACGGACGAGGGCGAGGTGCCCTTGAAGCTGGCGGCGTCCTCGCCGACGTCCAGCCACCACACGTTCTGCAGGGTGCAGGAGCCCTTGCAGTGGACGCCGTCGGCGGCCGGGGTGCCGATGACGACGTTCTTCAGTGTGGCGCCGTCGGCCAGTTCGAAGACCGGGTCCTGGCCCTCGTCCTGGCTGTCGCCTCCCAGGGCGCCGGTGCCGTAGAACTTCTTCATCCCGCCGTCGTAGGTCCCCTGGACCGGGATCGTCGACGAGACGGGCTTGCTGCCGGTGCCCTCGGGCCAGGACGACGCGGCGCCCGCGGAGGACAGCATCGTCGTCGTGACGATCGCCGCTCCGGTGAGGCCGAAGGCAGCGGTTCCGGCGATCACCGCTCGCCGTCTGGTGACCCGGCGACGGTGGCGGACGCGCTGTTCAGCTCGTGCAGTCATGCCCTTTTCCTTGCGTGGGGAGGTCGTTGCGTCCCCTGGTCGCCGCCGGGCAGGAAAAGGGTTGCCGTGACGGGAGAGGTTTTTTCACCGGCCGCCGTCACCGGCTCCCGCCGGCCGCCGTCACCGGCTCCCGCCGGCCGCAGCCGTCCGCTCCCGCCGGCCGTCGCTGTCACGAGCCGCCGTCGCGGGGCGCGAAATCGCCCTCCACCGAAAGCTCCCCCGAGCCGGCGGTGGCCGCCGCGGCGTAGCGGTCGCCGCTCGCGTCCCGGCCGCCGCGCTCGTGGTGGTACTGGCCGGCGAACATCCACTCGCCCGCCGGGACCGTACGGCCCTCCTTCAGCGTCCACCGGTGGACGAGGAAGCCGTCCCGCTCGTCGACCGCGAACGTGAAGTCGTCCTCCGGCAGTGACCGCCAGGCACCGGTGGACGCGACCCCGCCGGTCTGCGCGACCCTCAGCTCGACGGTGAGCGCGGTGAGGGGCACGTCGGTCTTCAGGGTGACGTTGCTCTGCGCCCAGAAGGCGTTGCTGTGCGGGTCCACCGAGCCGTCCGACCACAGCGGGCCGTCCTCGACGGAGGAGGCGGGCGGGCGCGCGGGCGCCGTCGAGGTGGCGGCCGGCGGCGGGGAGGACGCGGGGGCGTCCGGGGTCTGCGAGCCGGGCGTACGGCTCGGCGTCGGGGCGGGCGGCGGGGCGGGCGCGTCGCTCGCGGTGCCGTCCGGGGACGGGGTGGGGGCCGGTGTCGGCGAGGTGGCGACCGAGCGCTGCGGGGGAGCGTCGTCCTTCACCGCCGACGCGACCGCGTAGCCGCCGACCGCGAGGACTCCCGCCACCGCGGCCGTCGCGCCGGCCACCCGCGCCCAGCCCAGCAGCGGCGGACGGGTCGCCCGGTGATGCCCGGGACGGACCTCGCCGGCCATGCCGCGCTCGACCCGGGCCAGGATGTACTCCCGGTCGGGTTCGTGCCTCCCGGCCGCCTGGTGCAGCCGGGCGCGCAGCTCCTCGTCCACGTCCCGCCGCCCGGTCATCGGTTCCTTCCCGCGGCCCCGCCGCCACTGCGCGCGATCGCCGCGTGCACCTGCTTCGGGACCGTCTGTGTGCCGAGCAGCCGCTGCAGTTCGGCCATCCCCTTCGACGTCTGGCTCTTCACCGTACCCACCGAGACGCCCAGGGCGAGCGCCGTGTCCTTCTCGGAGAGGTCGAACGCGTGCCGCAGCACCACGCACGCCCGCTTGCGGAACGGCAGCCGGCGCAGCGCCTCCTGCACGTCCACCACGCCCGCGACGTCCGGGTTCTCGGTCTTCTCCTCACGCTGCGACCAGAACAGGGCGACGCGTCGGCGCTCGCGCACGGCGGTGCGGATGCGCGTGCGGGCGAGGTTGGCGACGACGCCCCGCGCGTACGCCACCGGGTGGTCGGCCGCGCGGACCCGGTCCCAGCGGTGCCACAGGGCCAGCAGGGCGTCCGCCGCGAGGTCGTCGGCGGCGTCCGGCTCGCCCGTCAGCAGATGGGCGAGCCGGGCGAGTTCGGCGTAGTGACGCTCGAAGAAGGCGTGGAACTCCACGGAGGCGGCGTCGTCGACGACTGTGCCCACGGGCGGACTCTCCTCGCAGCGGCTTCCCCGGCGTCGAACAGCCGTGCGCCGGTCCGGAGTCCGGAACTGTAGCAG
The DNA here is from genome assembly GCF_053613315.1 of Streptomyces sp. JK94. Lineage (NCBI taxonomy): Bacteria > Bacillati > Actinomycetota > Actinomycetes > Kitasatosporales > Streptomycetaceae > Streptomyces > Streptomyces sp. JK94. The sequence continues at coordinate 53,484 of NZ_JBSICH010000003.1, forward strand.
CGCCCGACGCACCGGTCGTACGGTGCGTCGAACGCCGTGTGACGGGACGAACCCGCCGAGGGGTGCTAGCTCTTGAGCGCCGCCTCCATCATCGCCTTGGCCACCGGGGCCGCCAGGCCGTTGCCGCTGACCTCGGAACGGGCCGCGTCGGACTGCTCGACGACGACGGCCACGGCGACCTCCGCGTCCGAGGAGCCGGACTTGGCGTACGAGGTGAACCAGGCGTACGGCGTCTTGCTGTTCTTCTCGCCGTGCTGGGCCGTGCCCGTCTTGCCGCCCACGGTCGCGCCGGAGATCCGCGCGTTCGTCCCGGTGCCGTCCTCGACGACCGTGCGCATGGCCGACTGGAGCTGCTGCGCGGTGGAGGAACTGACGATCCGCTTCGACTCCGTGCCGCCGTCGTCCTCCAGGACGTCGCCGGTGCCGTCGGTGATCTGCGACACCATGTGCGGCGAGACCAGTTCGCCGCCGTTGGCGAGCGCCGCCGAGACCATCGCCATCTGCAGCGGGGTCGCCGTCACGTCGAACTGGCCGATGCCGGTCAGGGCCGTCGACGACTGGTTCATGTCCTTCGGGTACACGCTCGGGTACGCCCGCACCGGCACGTCCTGCGTCTCGTCGTTGAACCCGAACCTCTCGGCCGTCGCCCGCACCGTGTCCTGGCCGAGGTCGACGGCCATCTTCGCGAAGACGTTGTTGCACGAGTACTGCAGCGCGGTGCGGATCGTGGCGTCGTCGCAGGGGGCGGCCGGGTTCTCGTTCGTCAGGTCCGTCGCGGTGCCGGGCAGCCGGTAGGGATCCGGGCTGTCGGTCCTCTCGTCCACCGACCCGTACAGCCCCTCCTCCAGCGCGGCGGCCGCCACGACCAGCTTGAACGTCGAACCCGGCGGCAGCGGCCGGCGCAGCGCGCGGTTGGTCAGTGGCTTGTCCGGGTCCTCGGTGAGCTGCTCCCAGGCCTCCCCGGCGGTGTTGGCGTCGGTCAGCGACGCCGGGTCGTACGACGGGGTCGACACGACGGACAGGATCCTGCCCGTCCTCGGGTCGATCGCGACGGCGGCACCCTTGGTCTCGCCCAGCGCCTCGAACCCGGCCTTCTGCACCTCCGGGTCGATCGTCGTGACCACGTTGCCCGGATCGGCCCGCTCGTCCGTGACCGTGTCCAGCACGGTCTTCAGCCGCGGGTCGGTGCCGTTGAGCACGTCCTGGTAGATGCCCTCCAGCTGCGTCGGCGCGTACGCCTGCGAGGCGTAACCCGTCACCGCCGCGTAGAGCTCTCCGTTCTCGTACGTCCGCTTGTACGCGAGGTCGCTCCCCTCCGTCGGCGCCGAACCGGTGATCGACCGGCCGGCCACGATGATGTTCCCGAGCGGCTCCGCGTACGTCTCGATCGCGTTGCGCCGGTTGTCCTTGTCGTCCGCGAGTGCCCGGCCCTCGTAGAACTGCACCCAGGTCGCCCTGACCAGCAGAGCGAACACCAGGAGCAGCGTGAGGACCGAGGCGCGCCTGATCGTCTTGTTCATCCCGCCGACAGGACGAACGGGCGGGGGCGAATCGTTCCGTCCGCCCCGTTTTCTCATCGTCCGTTCATGCAGCCGGCCCCGCAGGCGCGGACGCCCGCCCCGTCCTGTCTCCACGCTCCCGCGCCCACCCCGCGGGCCAGTCCTGCGCACCGACGACCCCGCTCCGCCGCGCGGCGGAGGGAGGGTCAGTCCGCGAGGTGCAGCACGACCTCGTCGATCTCCTCGCCGCGCGCCGGGGCGAATCCGCGGGCCCGGGCGCTCGTCTCGAAGCCGCACTTCTCCAGGACGCGCCGCGAGGCGGTGTTGTCGGCCGCCGCACGCGCGTACAGCGGGCGGTCCCGCACCTGCGCGAGCAGGTCCCGCAGCGCCGCCGTGGCCACGCCCCGCCCCCAGTACGCCCGGTCGATCCAGTACGTCACCTCGCGCTCGCCCGGCTGCCCGTACACCGCCACGCTGCCGACGACGTCACCGTCGCCGAGGACGGTCCGCACGACGTCGGACGACGCCCTGATCTTCCGCCAGTGCTCCTCGAAGGCGTCCCGGTCGGCCGGGTCCCCGGGCGTGAAGGCGGCCATGCGCAGGGCCTCCGGATCGTTCATCTGCCGGAAGAAGACGGGCAGATCACTGTCGTGGACCGCGCGCAGGGCGATGTTCATGGATCAGAGCCTACGGGTGGCCAGCGTCAGCCGGTCCCGCGCGTCGAACAGCGCGTCCTTCACCGTCTGCTCGTGCGCGGGCGTCAGCCGCGCCACCGGAACCGAGCAGCTGATCGCGTCCCGCGCGGGGGTGCGGTAGGGGACCGCGACGCCGAAGCAACGCAGCCCCAGGGTGTTCTCCTCGCGGTCCACGGCGAAGCCCTGCTCCCGCACCTGGCGCAGCTCCTCGACGAGCCTGTCCCGGTCGGTGATCGTGTGCTCGGTCAGCGCGGGCAGCGTCTGCGGCAGCATCTTGCAGACCTGCTCGTCGGTGTAGGTGCTCAGCAGGGCCTTGCCGAGGGAGGTCGAGTGCGCGGGCAGCCGGCGGCCGACCCGGGTGAACGGACGCAGATAGTGCTGCGACTGGCGGGTGGCCAGGTAGACGACGTTGGTGCCGTCCAGCCGCGCGAGGTGGATGGTCTCCGTCGTGTCGTCGGAGAGCCGGTCCAGCGTCGGCCGCGCCGCCGCCACCACCTCGTCGCCGTCGATGTAGGAGGTGCCGACCAGCAGCGCTCGTACGCCGATGCCGTACCGCGTGCCCGTCGCGTCGGTCTCCACCCAGCCCAGCTCCACCAGCGTGCGCAGCAGCATGTAGAGACTGGACTTGGGATAGCCGACGGCCTCCTGGACCGACGCGAGGGAGTGCATACCGGGGCGTCCGGCGAAGTACTCGAGCAGTTCAACCGTCCGCACCGCGGACTTGACCTGCGCTCCGCCCCCCGTCTCGCCAGCCGACATCGCCCTTGACCCCTTCGTTCGGCGGGAAATAGTCTCCAACAGCATATTCATCATCAGAGACAGCGTTCAGCATATCGAACAAGTCCGATGCAGAGCACGTGGAGGGACCCTCGGTGGCAGCAGCACCAGTCTGGAGTGTCGACCCCCGTACCGGGAAGCAGCGTGAGCAGGTCGCGGTGGAAGCCACGGCCCAGGAGGTGGACGCCGCCGTCCGGGCCGCGCACGCCGCCCGGGGCGCGCTGGCCGACCGCACCGTCCGCGCGGCCTTCCTGCGCACCGCCGCCGACGAGCTGAAGGCCGCCGAGAGCACGCTCGTCGAGGCGGCCGACGCGGAGACCGCGCTCGGCCCGGTCCGGCTCACCGGCGAACTCGCCCGCACCTGCTACCAGCTGCGGGCCTTCGCCGACATCGTCGACGAGGGCGAGTTCCTCGGTGTCGTCGTCAACCACCCCGACGACACCGCCACCCCGCCGATCCCGGACCTGCGCCGCTACAAGGTGCCCCTCGGCGTCGTCGCCGTCTACTCGGCCTCCAACTTCCCCTTCGCCTTCTCCGTCGCCGGCGGCGACACCGCGAGCGCGCTCGCGGCCGGCTGCCCGGTCGTCGTCAAGGCCCACCCGGACCACCCGGCCCTGTCCGAGCTGGTCGCCGAGGTGCTGCGCCGGGCCGCGGCCCGGCACGAGGTCCCCGAGGGCGTCGTCGGCCTGGTGCACGGCTTCGAGGCGGGCATCGAACTGATCAAGCACCCGCTGATCGCCGGTGCGGGCTTCACGGGATCCGTCCGGGGCGGTCGCGCGCTGTTCGACGCGGCGGCGGCGCGTCCGGTCCCGGTCCCCTTCCACGGCGAGCTGGGTTCGCTGAACCCCGTCGTGGTCACGGAGGCGGCCGCCGCCGAGCGGGCGGAGACGATCGGCGCGGGGCTGGCCGGTTCGATGACCCTGGGCGTGGGCCAGTTCTGCGTGAAGCCCGGCCTGGTCCTGGTGCCGGCGGGCGCCGCCGGTGACGGCCTGGTCAAGTCGCTCACGGACGCGGTCGGCGACACCGGTGCCGGTGTGCTGCTCGACCACCGCATGCGGGACAACTTCGTCGCCGGGGTCGCCGAGCGCGCGGCGCTGCCCGACGTGGAGGCCCCGGTGACCCCGGGCGCGGGCGGCGAGCACACCGTCAGCCCCGGCTTCCTGACCGTGCCGGCCGCGCGGCTGACCGCGCGCGGCGCGCACGACCTGCTGCTGGAGGAGTGCTTCGGGCCGGTCACCGTGGTGGCCCGCTACGAGGACGACGCCGAGGTGCGGGGCGTGCTGTCCCGGCTGCCGGGCAACCTCACGGCGACCGTGCAGCTCTCCGCCGGTGAAGCGGCGGGGGAGGGGCGCGGGGCCGAGCTGCTCGCCGAGGTGACGCCGCTGGCGGGGCGGGTGCTGGTGAACGGATGGCCGACGGGGGTCGCCGTGGCGGCGGCCCAGCACCACGGGGGCCCGTACCCGGCCACGACGTCGACGTCCACCTCGGTGGGCGGGACGGCCATCGAGCGGTGGCTGCGGCCGGTCGCCTACCAGGGGACGCCCGAGGCGCTGCTTCCCCCGGAGCTCCGGGACGACAACCCGCTCGGACTCCCCCGCAGGTTCAACGGGGTCCTCGAGCGGTAGCGCCGCGGGGTGTGCGGCCGTGCACGGCGAGCCGCGCCGCGCACGGCCGGTCGCGCCCACGCGTCCCCGCCGCGCACCGCCGCCCCTCGGCATCCGCACCCGACCGGGAAGAATCAGCCCATGGACATCACGTTTCCCGAACTGCCCTTCGCCCTGCGCCCCCACGGCCCCGACGGGGCCTGGTCCTACGAGGACGGTGTCCTCACCGGGAGGGCCGGGCCGAGGCAGGACCGTTTCGTGCCGCCGACGGGGGAGACGCTGGAGCCCGCCTCCGACGCACCCCGGCTGCTCGGTGCTCCCGACGGCGACTTCCAGCTGATCGCCCGTGTCACCGTCGGGTTCGAGGGCGCCTTCGATGCCGGGGTGCTCTACGTCCAGGTGGGGGAGCGGGCGTGGGCCAAGCTGTGCCTGGAGTACTCCCCGGACGTGCCCACCGTCTGCACGGTGGTCACCCGGGGGCACTCCGACGACTGCAACTCCTTCACCGTGGAGGGGAGTTCCGCCTGGCTGCGGGTCAGCCGGTCCGGCCGGGCCTTCGCCTTCCACGCCTCCCTCGACGGCGAGCGCTGGACCTTCGTCCGCCTGTTCACGCTCGGCGACGAGAAGGAGACGGGCGCGGCCCTGGTCGGCTTCCTCGCCCAGTCGCCGACGGGGGAGGGCTGCACGGTGACGTACGACCGCCTGGAGTTCCGGCCGCACTGGCCGGCCGACCTGCGCGACGGCGGCTGACGCGACCGGAGGGCGTGGCACCCACGTCCTCCGGTGCGTGCCCGCCGCACGGTGACCGGAAGCCCGGCGACCCGCACCGTCCTGCCCGCCGACGCGGAGACCGTGGCCGCCCTGCACGCCCGGGCCCGTGCGACGTACTCCCCGGACGGGCTCCCCGACGACGGCGTCGACCGGGTCGCCGTCCGGCGCGCCGCCGCCGAGCGGACCGACGGGCACGTGCTGTGCGCCGTGGAACGGGGGAGCCTCGTCGGGATCGCCTCCTTCCGGGCCCCGCAGGAAGGGCCCGGCGGACCCGGCCGGTCTGCTCCGGGCCCACGCTGCCCCCGGCCACTGGTGCTTCGGCACCGGCACCGCACGCTGAGCCTTCGTAGTCGTCCTCGGCGCGCCGGAGTCTCACCAGCGGACAGGTTCCGCATTCCCGTCGGCACAGGCGGGGCAGGACCCGCCGTTGATGCGCTCCCTGCGACCTGACGGATCAGACGGCCGACGACGACGGCGCGAAGGTGCGGGGTCCGGACGGGTGTGTGGTTCCCGGACGGTGAAGTGGCAGGTCGGGGCGTTCACATAAGCTCTCCTTGGGACACCACGTAGAAATGCGCAATGGACGAGGAGAGCCCGGGGCCGCACAGTGGTCCCATGGAGAGCTTCGAGAACCTCGTCCGTACCGAGTTCCACCCGAAGACCACCTATCTGAACACGGCCGCCACCGGGCTGCTCCCGGCCCGGACCCTCGCCGCGATGCGTGACGCCGCGGAGTCCGCGGCGGCCGGGCAGCCGTCCGACATGTTCGCCGACGTCGAGGCGTGCCGGTCCGCCTACGCCCGGCTCATGGGCGTGCCCGCGACCCGGGTCGCGGCCGGCGCGTCGGTCGCCACGTTCAGCGGGCTCGTCGCCGCCTCGCTGCCCGAGGGCGCCGAAGTGCTCACCGCCGAGGCCGACTTCAGCTCCCTGGTGAACCCGCTGCACACGCGGGGCGATCTGAAGGTGCGCAGTGTGCCGCTGGAGCGGATGGCCGATGCGGTGGGACCGGGCACCTCGCTCGTCGCGGTCAGCGCCGTCCAGTCCGCCGACGGCCGGATCGCCGACCTAGCGGCGCTGCGGGACGCGGCCCGGGCACACGGGGCGCGGACGCTGATCGACGCGTCCCAGTCGAACGGGTGGCTGCCGCTGGCCGCCGGTGACTTCGACTACGTGGCCGCCGTCGCCTACAAGTGGGTGCTCTGCCCGCGCGGCGTCGCCTTCCTCGTCGTTCCACAGGACCTGGGACAGGCCGACGGACTGAGGCCGCTGTTCGCGGGGTGGGCGTCGGGGGAGCGGCCGTTCGACAGCTGCTACGGCCCCGTCGAGGAACTCGCGCACTCCGCGCGGCGCTTCGACGAGAGTCCCGCGCTCTTCTCCTACACGGGCGCCCGGCACTCCCTGGCCCTGATCGAGGAACTCGGTGTGGACGCCGTGCACGCCCACGACACCGCCCTCGCCGACCGCTTCCGCGAGGGGCTGCGCTCCCTGGGGCACGAGCCGGTGCCCGCGCCGGGCTCCGCGATCGTGTCCGTGCCCGGACTCGGCCACCGCCAGGCGGAGTTGGGCCGGGCCGGGGTGCAGGTCTCCGACCGGGCGGGCAACCTGCGGGCCGCCTTCCACCTGTACAACACGGCGGCGGACGTGGACCGGGCGCTGGACGTGCTGACGGGCTGAGCCGGCGGGGCCGAGGTGCCGGGTGCGAAGTGGCGGACCCGCGGCGGCGGGTCCGTGGCGGCAGGTCCGTGGCGGCAGGTCCGTGGCCGCGGACCCGCGGCGACGGGTGCGAGATGGCGGACCCGCGGCAGCAGGTGCGCGGCGGCGGGCCCGGGAGAACACCGGGCAGGGGCCTCCCGTCCCACACGAGGAGGCCCCTGCCCGAGCTTCAGCCGCGGGTCACTTCACCGGTGTGAAGTCCCGCGCGCCGATGAACTCCGGCCGCCGGATGGGCGCCGCGAACGGCTCGACCGCCGTGTTCTCCACGCTGTTGAACACGATGAACACGTTGCTGCGCGGGAACGGCGTGATGTTGTCACCCGAACCGTGCATGCAGTTGCAGTCGAACCAGGTCGCCGAGCCGGCCTTGCCGGTGAACAGCTTGATGCCGTACTCCGACGCCATCTTCGTCAGCGCCTCGTCGGACGGCGTCCCCGCGTCCTGCATCTGCAGGGACTTCTTGTAGTTGTCCTTCGGCGTGGCCCCCGCGCACCCGAGGAACGTCTTGTGCGACCCCGGCATGATCATGAGACCGCCGTTGGTGTCGTAGTTCTCGGTGAGCGCGATCGAGACGGAGATCGTCCGCATGTTCGGCAGGCCGTCCTCGGCGTGCCAGGTCTCGAAGTCCGAGTGCCAGTAGAAACCGCTGGCCCCGAAGCCCGGCTTGACGTTGATCCGGGACTGGTGGACGTAGACGTCCGAGCCGAGGATCTGCCGGGCCCGCCCGACCACCCGCTCGTCGCGCACCAGCTTGGCGAAGACCTCGCTGATCTTGTGCACCTCGAAGACCGACCGGATCTCCTTGGACTGCGGCTCCACGATCGAGCGCTCGTCCGCGCGGATGGCCGGGTCGTTGGTGAGCCGCTCCAGCTCACGGCGGTAGACCTCGACCTCGTCCGGCCCGATGAGCTGGTCGATGGCGAGGAAGCCGTCGCGGTCCAGGGCCTGCAGATCACCCGCCGGGACGGGACCGGGCGTGTCCGGGGAGCCCCAGACGACCGGGTCCTGCCGAGGGGTCGCCACTTCGGTGGCGCCGCGGGTGGGATAGAGATCGGTGACGTTCGTGGTCGTGATGGTCACAGTGACTCACACCTCCTCGGTGAGCAGCGGGTAGACGCCGTTCTCGTCGTGATCCTCCCGTCCGGTGACGGGCGGGTTGAAGACACAGATGCAGTGGAAGTCCTCCTTGACCTTGAGCGTGTGCCGCTCGTGGCCGTCCAGGAGGTACATGGTCCCCGGCGTGATGTGGTACGTCTTCCCCGTCTCACGGTCGGTCAACTCGGCGTCGCCCTTGGTGCAGACGACGGCCTCGATGTGGTTGGCGTACCACATCGACGTCTCCGTACCCGCGTACAGAATCGTCTCGTGGACGGAGAAGCCCACCTTCTCCTTGGCGAGGACGATGCGCTTGCTCTCCCAGGTGCCGGACGCCGATTTCACGTGCCGGTCGGTGCCTTCGATCTCCTTGAACGAACGGACGATCACGGTGGTGCGATGCCTCCTAGGTGAAGGGTGTGCAGGGGTCCCCGGCGCCTTCGGCCGCGCGGGCCGAAGGCGCCGGAAGCAGGGGTGCCGTCAGGCGGTCTCGCGCACGGCCCGTGCGAGGGTCTTCATGCCCTCGTCCAGCTCGTCGGGCGTGATGGTGAGCGCCGGCAGCAGCTTGACGACCTCGCTCTCGGGGCCGGACGTCTCGATGAGCAGCCCGAGCTCGAAGGCGCGCTTGGCGATCCGGCCCGCGCGCTCCTTGTCGTGGAACTCCAGGCCCCACACCAGGCCGCGACCGCGGTACTCCTTGACGTCGGCGAGGTTCTCCTCGGTGATGGCGATCATGTGCTGCTCGACCTGCTCACCGCGGGCGCGGGTCTGCTTCTCCATCGCCGACCCGTCGGCCCAGTACGCCTCCAGCGTGGCGGTCGCCGTGACGAAGGCGGGGTTGTTGCCGCGGAAGGTGCCGTTGTGCTCGCCCGGCTCCCAGACGTCCAGCTCGGGCTTGAACAGGCACAGCGACATGGGCAGGCCGTAGCCGCTGATGGACTTGGAGACGGTGACGATGTCCGGCGTGATGCCCGCCTCCTCGAAGGAGAAGAAGGCGCCGGTGCGGCCACAGCCCATCTGGATGTCGTCGACGATGAGCAGCATGTCCTGGCGCTCGCACAGCTCGGCCAGGGCGCGCAGCCACTCGGGCCGGGCGACGTTGATGCCGCCCTCGCCCTGCACGGTCTCCACGATCACGGCGGCGGGCTTGTTGAGGCCGGAGCCCTGGTCCTCCAGGAGCCGCTCGAACCACAGGAAGTCCTCGACGGTGCCGTCGAAGTAGTTGTCGAACGGCATCGGGGTGCCGTGCACCAGCGGGATGCCGGCGCCGGCCCGCTTGAAGGCGTTGCCGGTCACGGCGAGCGAGCCCAGCGACATGCCGTGGAAGGCGTTGGTGAACGACACGATCGACTCGCGCCCCTTCACCTTGCGCGCCAGCTTCAGCGCGGACTCGACGGCGTTGGTGCCCGTCGGGCCCGGGAACATGACCTTGTACGGCAGGTCACGCGGGCGCAGCACCAGGTTCTGGAAGGTCTCCAGGAAGCGGCGCTTGGCGGTGGTCGACATGTCGAGACCGTGCGTGACGCCGTCCCGCTCCAGGTAGTCGATCAGCGCGCGTTTCAGGACCGCGTTGTTGTGCCCGTAGTTGAGCGAGCCCGCTCCGGCGAAGAAGTCGAGGTACTCGTGGCCGTCCTCGTCGTACATGCGGCTGCCGAGCGCACGGTCGAAGACGGTGGGCCAGCCGCGGCAGTAGCTGCGCACCTCGGACTCGACGGTTTCGAAGACGCTGAGGTCGGGCTGGGTGATGGTCACGACGAATCGCTCCTCGTTGGGTGAGGGTGGGAGAGGAAGGTCGTACGGATCCGGGGGACCGGTGCGGTCCCGGCCGGGAAGTCTGAGGGCCGGACGGTCGGGGGTGGCCGGACCGGTCGGGCGATGCGTGCGTCAGCCGCCGGCTGCGGACAGGGGGCCGATGCGGTAGAGAACCTCGGGTTCGTGCGGCCCGTCGGGGAACAGATCGGTGTCGAACAGCACCTCGCGTTCGAGCCGGGCGCCGTGACGCTCGGCGAACGAGGTGAACAGCCGCTGGGAAGCGGTGTTGTCGGGCGAGATCGTGGTCTCCAGGGTGGTGAGCCCGCGCTCCGCGACCGTCCGGGCGGCCAGCCCGTCGAGCAGGGAGGCGGCCAACTTCCGTCCACGGTACGCCTCGTCCACCGCCACCTGCCACACGAGCAGGGTGTCCGGCCGGTCCGGCCGTATGTAGCCGGTGACGAAGCCGACCGGCACGCCGTGCCCGTCCCGGGCGACGGCCGACGTGGCGGCGAAGTCCCGGCACCAGAGCAGATAGCTGTAGGACGAGTTCAGGTCGAGGACCTTCGAATCCCTCGCTATCCGCCACAGCGCGGCCCCGTCGGCCACTCTCGGACGGTCGATTTGCAGGTCTGCTTGCGCGGCAGTCATGCAAATTGAATTTACCCAGCGAAAATCGAAATTGCATCGCCGAACGGGGTTACGCATGGGCGCGTCATGTGTTATCACGCGGGCGCGTGCCACCGCGCGAGAGGGCGGCACTTTGTCATAATTTGACCCGCGCATACGTCGCAAAAGGGTCAGCCTGTGTAACGGGTCACAATCATGTAACCCGCGCGGGACCTGCCCGAAATGTGAAGCTTGAACTTCTCGAAACCGATGTGTTTAGGTCCCGGGAAAGCGGGCAGAAGAATACGGGAAGCTGTGCTGAGTGTAATTACTTAATTCTGTTTGTATGAGCTTTGGGAATTACCCTGAATTCATGCTTCCGAAAGGTTCGGTCCGGACGCCAGGTCCCAGGCGCCCTCGGCGGCCCGCCGAGCCGCCTCCAGGTCCGTCTTCCGTCCCTTCCCGGCCAGTGCGGCACCCAGTGCCGCCAGACAGCCCTGCACGGCCCCGCGCGTCGCGTCCGGACCGTAGTGGTTGACCCGGATCATCTCCGCGGCCAGCGCGCCCCCGCCCGCGGCCAGCGGCAGCGCGGGGTCGGACTCCAGGGCCCGGGCCACCAGCTCGGACGCGTCGGTGTCCGACGGTGCCCGCAGCGTCGTCGCGACCGGCGCCGCGTCCTTCGCCTCGTGCACGTACGGCTCCAGGCCGCCACCGAGCGCGAGCGCACCCGCGCGGGTGGCCGCCGCGGCCGCCGCGTGCCGCGCCATCACCACCTGCCGGCCCTCCGCCTCGATGCGCTCCACGCACGCCTCGAGCGCGAGCATCTCCAGCTGCGCCGGCGCGTGCGGCAGCGCCTTGCGCCCGCCGTCGGTCCAGCGCTCCTTCCAGTCGAGCAGCGACAGGTACGAGCGCCGCGGGGCCTGCGGGTTCGCGGCCATCCGCGCCCACGCCCGCTCGCTCACCGACACCGCCGACACCCCGGCCGGACCGCCCATCGCCTTCTGCGCGCCGATCACGCACAGATCCACGCCCCAGGCGTCCGGCAGTACCGGCTCGGCGCCCACGGAGGCCACGGCGTCCAGGTAGAACAGCGCGTCGTGCGCCCGTACCACCTCGCCGACCTCCGCGACCGGGTTGGTGTTCCCGGTCGCCGCCTCCGCGTGCACCAGGGACACGAAGTCGATCTCCGGGTGCTCGGCGAAGGCCTGGCGGACCTGCTCCGCGGAGACGGCCGTGTGGAACGGCACGGCGAGGTCGTGCACGGTCGCGCCGCAGTCCCGCAGCCAGTTCCCGAACGTCTGCCCGTACGGCCCGGTGACGACGTTCAGCGCGACGGTGCCCGGCCCGGCGGCGGCGCGGATCGCGCCCTCCAGCGGCAGCAGCGCCTCACCCTGCATGATCACGACGTCCTGCCCGGTCCCGAGCAGGCGCGCGACCCGGTCCTCGATCGCGGCGAAACGGCCGGCGCTCAGCGGGGCGAGGTCCAGGAAGGGGTGGGTCACGGCGGTGCTCTCTTCGCTTACGGGCAGGTGTACGGCGCGTACGGAGTCGAGAGTAACCATGCCCCCCGGCGGCACTCGCGCCGGAGGTCGTCCGTTGCGACACCCTCACGCCCGGAATTGTGGCTTCCGCCACAGCGGGGCGAGTGCCGGGCTGATGGACTCGGCGGTGTGCCGGTTCTCCTGCTGCTCGTTCTCGTCGCCGTGGTGACGGCCGTCGTCCTCGGCCGGGGGTCCGGCACGTACGGACGCCGCCCCTGCCCGCCGGCAGGCCCTTCCCCGGTCGTCGCCGGCGCGCCGCCCGGGGCGGGCGGGCCCTTCCGCGCCGCGGGCGTGGTCGCGGGCGTGGCCGCCGTCCTGCTGTACGCCTGGGGCGCACTGTGCGTGGGATTCGCGGTCGTGGAGGCGGAGGACGGCGGTGCGGGCTCCGCGCCGCTGCGGCCCTGCCGCGCCGGCGTGTCCCCGGAGCTCGCCGGGCGGGTGACCGGCTACGACGTCTCCCTCCTGCCCCTCCGCTTCCGCTGCGAGACCGCGGACGGCGACGGCTACGACTCCGCCCACGTCCCCGGCTACGTCAATCCCGGCGTCGCCGCGCTCGCCCTGACCGCCCTCGCGAGCGCCGTCGCGGCCGGATACGCGACCGAGCGACGCACCCGCGCGACCGCCCGGGCCGACGGCCGGTGACCGCCCTTCGAGCACCCCGCCGCACCGGTCTAGGGTGCGGGACATGAGCGATCACACGGTGCTGCACGTGAAGGGTCGGGTGCTCGTCGGACCGGAGGAGGTGCGCGACGGGCTGTGGGTGGTCGACGGCAGGATCACCTACGACCGCCCCTCCGGCGCCGCCGACGTCCGCACCGTCGAGGGATGGGCGCTGCCCGGCCTGGTCGACGCGCACTGCCACGTCGGCCTCGACCGGCACGGCGCCGTACCCGAGGACGTCGCCGAGCGGCAGGCGCTGACCGACCGGGAGGCGGGCACCCTCCTCATCCGCGACGCGGGCTCGCCCTCCGACACCCGCTGGATCGACGACCGCGACGATCTCCCGAAGATCATCCGGGCGGGCCGGCACATCGCCCGCACCCGGCGCTACATCCGCAACTACGCCTGGGAGGTCGAGCCCGGCGACCTCACCGCGTACGTCGCCCAGGAGGCCCGGCGCGGCGACGGCTGGGTGAAGCTGGTCGGTGACTGGATCGACCGCGACCTCGGCGACCTGTCCGCCTGCTGGCCGCGCGGCGCCGTCGAGGCGGCGATCGCCGAGGCCCACCGCCTGGGCGCCCGCGTCACCGCGCACTGCTTCGCCGAGGACTCGCTGCGCGACCTGGTCGAGGCCGGCATCGACTGCGTCGAGCACGCCACCGGGCTGACGGACGACACGATCCCCCTCTTCGCCGAGCGGGGCGTCGCCATCGTGCCGACCCTCGTCAACATCGCCACGTTCCCCGCGCTCGCGGACGGCGGCGAGAGCAGGTTCCCCCGCTGGTCCGCCCACATGCGCCGGCTCCACGAGCGCCGCTACGACACCGTCCGCAGTGCCCACGACGCGGGTGTCCCGGTCTTCGTCGGCACCGACGCGGGAGGGTCCCTGGCCCACGGCCTGGCCGCGGCGGAGGTCGCCGAGCTGGTCACCGCCGGCATCCCGCCCCTCGAGGCCCTCGCCGCGACGACCTGGGCCGCCCGGCGCTGGCTGGGGCGCCCCGGCCTGGACGAGGGAGCGCCGGCGGACCTGGTGGTGTACGACGAGGACCCGCGCGCGGACGTACGCGTGCTCGCCGCTCCGCGCCGGGTGGTGCTGAACGGACGGGTGGTCGGTTAGCCGTCCGGGGTGACGCCGGGGAACACCCGTGCCGGGGGATTCGAAAGAACGGGCGAAAGCCCCACGAAGGGGTGAAGCGCCCCGGGAACGCTGACGGTCGGGTGGGTGCGGGGACATTCTTTCCGGGTCCCGAGCACATCGCTCATGCGTGCCCCGCACGCATGTCTCACTGGGGGTCCCACCACCTTGAACGGCAACACCCTCCGCAGCCCCGCACGTCGCCTCGCCACCGTCGCGACGGCCACGGTCCTGGCCGCCGGCCCCGCGGCCCTGGCCGGCGCGGGCACCGCCCAAGCGAGCGGCGACCACGGCCGCGCGAGCGCCACCGTGCTGCGCACCGGGCTCGGCGTGTCCCTCCTCGACAAGACCGTGAACGCCCCGCTCACGGCGGTCCTCAACGAGGTGCACGCGCCCGGGACGGCCCGGGAGACCGCGCTGACCGCCCGGCTGGACGGCGTCGACGCCGGCAGGCCCTTCAGCGTCCTGCGTGCCGACGTGGCCGAGTCCGCGGCGACGGCGACCGCGGAGCGGAGCGAGGGCCGCACCCGCCTCGCCCGGGCCGAGCTCCACGTCCCCGGCCTGCCGCTGCTGTCGGTGGTCGAGGTGGAGGAGGTCACCTCCGTGGCGACCTGCGAGGCCGGGAAGAAGCCGGTCGCGGACGCGAACCTGCTGGGCCCGGTGACGGTCCTCGGCAAGAAGGTCACGCTGACCGCCGGCGGGACGACGGAGGTGCGGGTGCCCGGCGTCGGCGAGGTGCGGCTCGACCTCTCCACGACGCGGACCACCTCCCGAACGGCCGCCGCCACCGCCCTCGAACTCACGGTGTCCGTCAACCCCCTCGACCTGAACGTCGCGGAGGTCGACGGCACCCTGACCTTGGCGCGGGCGACCTGCGAGTCACCGGCGGCCCCGGAGACCGAGGCCGAGCAGCCCCCGGCGAAGGCCGACGAGACCCCCGCCGGGCAGGACGCCGAACCGGCCGCCGACGCGCGGCCCCAGGGCGTCCGCGCCGAGGCCGGCCTGGCCGAGACGGGCGGCGGTGCGGCGACCCCGTACCTCGCCGCCGGAGCCGCGGCCCTGGTCCTGGCGGGCGGCGGCTCCCTGGTCCTGGCCCGCCGCAGGCGCGGCTGACCGCGCGGGAGGGGGTGCTTTGACGAATAACGTCGAGAAGTGGAGGCCCCCCGGAGCGGGATCAGGGGCACGTCGGGGCCGGGCGGAAGAGGGGGGGAGGGCCCCGGTGCCGTACTGCTCCGCCCGGTCGTGGTGGGGAGCCGTGCGGTTCAGGCCGGGGCCGCCACCGCGCGCTCCAGAGCACGCAGGAAGCCGTCCGTGGTCGCCCGGTCCCGTACCGCCAGACGCAGCCACTCCGCACCCAGCCCCGGGAACGTGTCCCCCCGCCGTACCGCGTACCCGAGGTCGCGCAGCCGGTGGCGTACGGCGTCGGCGTGCGGGAGGCGGACGAGGACGAAGGGGGCCTCGGCGGGTCCGGCGACCCGCAGCCCGGCGGCGGCGAACTCCTCCAGTCCGGTGACGAGACGGGCCCGGTCCGCGGCGACGCGGTGGGCGGCGTGGGCGGCCTCCGCCAGCGCCCGCGGCGCCACACACGCCTCGGCCGCCGCCAGCGCGGGCGTGGACACGGGCCACAGCGGCTGGGCCCGCTCCAGTTCCGCGACCGTCCGCGGGGCCGCCAGGACGTACCCGATGCGCAGCCCGGCCAGCCCCCACGTCTTGGTGAGGCTGCGCAGCACGACCAGCCCGGGCACGTCCGTACGCCCGGCCAGCGCCTCCCGCTCACCCGGCACCGCGTCCATGAAGGCCTCGTCCACGACCAGCGTCCGCCCGGGCCGGGCCAGTCGCGTGATCGTGTCCGCCCGGTGCAGCACCGACGTCGGGTTCGTCGGGTTGCCGATCACCACCAGGTCGGCGTCCTCGGGCACCGTGGCCGCGTCCAGCCGGAAGCCGTCCGTCTCCCTCAGCAGCACCCGGCCGACCCGGTGCCCCGCGCCCCGCAGGGCCGCCTCCGGCTCCGTGAACTGGGGATGCACCACGACCGGGCGACGCACCTCCAGCGCACGCGCCAGCAGCACGAACGCCTCCGCCGCGCCCGCCGTCAGCAGGACCCGCTCCACCGGCAGCCCGTGCCGTGCCGCCACCGCCGCCCGCGCGGCCCGCCCGTCCGGGTAGGCCGCCAGGGAGCCGAGCGTGGCGGCCACGTGCTCGCGCAGCCAGACCGGAGGCGTGTCCGCGCGGACGTTCACCGCGAGGTCCACCAGTGCCGCGCCGTCGTCGCGGACCTCGGCGTCCCCGTGGTGGCGCAGGTCATGACCCACGGCCGGGGTCTCAGTGCGCGTGCGAGTGTGCGTGTCCATGCCCGTGATGGTGTCCGTGGTGGTGGCCGTCGTCGTCGGGGTGGAAGTGCGGCTGCTGCGGCAGCCCCACCTTGTCCTCGAACCCCGGCAGCGCGATCCGGTACACGCACGAGTCGCAGTTCATCCGCAGATCGCCCTTGACGGCCTCCTCGTACCGCTCCCACACCAGGTCCAGCAGCTCCGGCTCCGGCCCGATGACGTCCGCCGACCGCACCTCGGTCCCCGGGTGCGCCGCGGCCCACTCCTCGGTCTGGTGCCGGACCCGGTCCGGGAGGATGCCGGTGAACAGGAAGTACGGCAGGACCACGACCCGCCGCGCCCCCAGCCGCACGCACCGCTCCAGGCCGCCCGGCACGTCCGGCTCGGCCAGCGACACGAACGCCGTCTCCACGGCCCCGTACCCGCGCCCCTCCCACAGCAGCCGCGCCGCCTTGAACACCTCGGCGTTCGCGTCCGGGTCCGTCGAACCGCGGCCCACCAGCAGCACGGTCACCTCGGCGGGGTCCCAGGACGGGTCGACCGCCTCCGCCAGCCGCCGCTCCAGCACCCGCAGCAGGGCGGGATGCGGGCCCAGCGGGCGCCCGTAGGTGTAGGAGATGCCGGGGTGCCGTTCCTTCTCGCGGGACAGCGCCGCCGGGATGTCGCCCTTGGCGTGTCCGGCGGACACCAGCATCAGCGGCACCGCCGCGAACCGGCGTGCCCCGCGCTCGACCAGCTCGGTCACCGCCTCGCCCAGGGGCGGCGGGGACAGCTCGATGAAGCCGCCCGCGACGGGCAGTCCGGGGTGGCGGCGCCCCAGCTCGCGCACGAAGTCGCGGAACGCCTCGGCTCCGGCCTCGTCCCGGGTGCCGTGTCCGGCGATGAGCAGGGCGGGCGGGGTCGTCACAGTTTCTCCTCGGGTTCCTCGGACGGAAGGGGGTGGTACAGCAGGGCGTTCAGGGCGGCCGCGGCGACCGCCGAACCGCCCTTCTCGGACACGTTGCTCACGGCGGGCAGCCCGCTCTCCCGCAGCGCGGCCTTGGACTCGGCCGCCCCGACGAAGCCGACGGGCAGCCCGATGACGAGCGCGGGGGAGGCGTCCAGGGTGAGCAGTTCCTCCAGCGCGGTCGGCGCACAGCCGATCACCCAGAGCGCGCCGGGTCCGACCTGCTCGTACGCCAGCCGCATCGCGTGCGCGGAGCGCGTCAGCCCGGGCCCGGCGACGGCGTCCCTCAGCCGGCACACGGTCTCGCGACGGGTGATCCCGGCCGCGACCATCTCCACGTCCACGACGACCGGCGCACCGGCGTGCAGCGCGCCGTGCGCCCGCACCAGCTCGCCCTCGTCCGCGACGAGGTCGGAGGCGTACTCCAGGTCGGCTGCGGAGTGGATGACCCGCTCCACGACCGCCCGGGTCAGCGGCGGGAAGCCGGAGGTGTCCAGCCGGGCGCGCAGCCGCCGGAAGGACTCCTGTTCGATGGGGTGGACGACGCGGTTCACTCGGGCTCCTCCTGCCAGCGGTAGCCGCGCGGCGTCACCATGCGCCCGGCGATCTCCCGGGTCGCGGTGTTGCCCACCGTCACGACCGTCATCATGTCGACCGTCGCCGGGTCGAGAGCGGCGAGCGTGGTCAGGCGGCTGGACTCGTCGGCGCGCGACGCGTTGCGCACGACCCCGACCGGCGTGGCCGGCTCCCGGTGCTCCGCGAGGATCGCCAGCGCCTTGGGCAGCTGCCAGTCCCGGCCCCGGCTGCGCGGGTTGTAGAACGTCACGACGATGTCCGCCTCGGCCGCCGCCCGCACCCGCCGCTCGATGACCTCCCACGGCGTGTGCAGGTCGGACAGGCTGATCGACACGTGGTCGTGGCCGAGCGGCGCGCCGAGGACCGCCCCGGCCGCCAGCGCGGCCGTCACCCCGGGCACCCCGACCACGTCGATGTCGTCCGACGCCTCCGCCAGCGCGGGCGACGCCATGGCGTACACCCCGGCGTCCCCGCTGCCGATCAGCGCGACGGCGTGTCCGCGCCGGGCCTGTTCGACCGCGGTCCGGGCCCGTTCCTCCTCGGCGCCGAGCCCCGACTCCAGGACCCGGGTGCCGGGCCGCAGCAGGTCGCGGATCTGGTCGACGTACTGGTCGAGGCCGACCAGCACCGAGGCCCGCCGCAGCTCGGTCCGCGCGCGCGGCGTGACCAGGTCGCGGGCGCCCGGCCCGAGCCCGACCACCGCGAGCCGCCCGCGCCCCGGCCGCCGGACGACCGCGCAGGTCGCCATCGCGGGCGTCGCCGCCGACTTGCGCTTGGGCACGAGGAGTTCGCCGCCGCGCACGAGTGCCGCCGCCTCCGCGACCGACGGGGTGCCGACCGCCGCGAGCGGGGCGTTCGAGGGGTTGGGGACCTCGACGCCCGCCAGCTCCCCGGCGGCGTACGTCACCAGGGGCACGCCCAGCCGGCCGGCGGCCCCGACGATTCCGGGCTCCGTGGCCTTGGCGTCCACGGTGGCCAGCTCGGCGACCGACGCGGCGGCCAGCCCGGCGTCCCGCAGCGCCGCCTCGACCAGCCCGAGCACCTCCTCGACCGGTGCCCCCTTCGAGGCGCCGACGCCGACGACCAGGGACGGCGGACGCAGGACGGCCTCCCGTTCGGCCGGCTCCACCAGACGGTCCGTCAGCCGGACCGTGTACGCCCCCTCCGCGGCGACGGGCAGCGGCGGCAGCGGCCACCGCACCTCCGTCCGCAGCGTGACCGGCTCACCGTCGAGCAGGGCCCGCGAGACCCCGGCCACATCGCCCTCCACGGGCATCCCGAGCGTGTCCAGTCCGGGCAGTCCCACGGCATCCGTCGCCGTCGTCACCACCGGCTCGGCGCCCAGCACCTCGCCGACCGCGACGGCGAGTTCGTTGGCACCGCCCCCGTGGCCGCCGACCAGGGACACGGCGAACCGCCCGCCCTCGTCGACGCACACCACGCCCGGGTCGGTCCGCTTGTCGTCCAGCAGCGGCGCCACGAGCCGGACGACGGCCCCCGTGGCCAGGAAGCACACCAGCCGCTCGCACTCGGCGAACGCGGTCCGTACGGCGTCCGCGACGGGACCCTCGTACACGCGCGTGCGGTCCGGCCACGCCGCGGCCAGCCGGTCCCGCGCAGCCGCTCCCGCCGCGGTGGCGGAGATGAGGCCGATCAAGGGGAGACTCCTTCGGTACGGCTGTGCGGCCTCACGCCCCACAGCAGGAACACGGGATTGGTCGCCGCGAGCCGGGTCACGTCCCCCGGCAGCGGCGCGAGCCGGGACGACTGCAGGAGCACCCCGTCGCACTCCAGCCCGGCGTCGAGCAGCGCCCGGCGGGCCGCCGGCACCCGGTCCAGCGCGGCCATGGCGACGACCACGGCCCGCCGGGCTCGCCGCGCGCACGCCGCGACGATCGCGGGCAGTTCGCGTCCGCCGCCGCCGACGAACACGGCGTCGGGGTCGTCCAGGGCCGCCAGCGCGGCGGGCGCCGCGCCGTGCACGACCCGGACGTCGACACCGTGCGCGGCGGCGTTGGCACGGACCCGCTCGGCGCCGTCCGGCGTCTTCTCCACGGCGTCGACGGCGGCACCCAGCCGCGCGCACTCCACCGCCACGGAACCGGAGCCCGCCCCGACGTCCCACACCAGGTCGCCGGGCCGGGGCCCGAGCCGCGCCAGCGCCAGCGCCCGCACCTCGAACTTGGTGATCATCGAGTCGCGGTGGGCGAAGTCGGCCTCGTCCAGCGCCCACCCGTGCCACTCGCAGGCCCCGCTCCGTCGGCGGTCCGGGCCGCCCACGGCCGCTTCGGCCGGTGCGTCCGGCTCCGCCGGTCCTGCCTGTGCCGGTCCCGCCGGTCCTGCCGGTCCCGCCGGTCCGTCGTGTCCGAGCGCGCCGGCCGCCCGGGCCGGCCCGATGGCCCCGCCCCGCCCGGCTCCCGGGCTCTGCCCGGCCGAAAGGTCCCGCTCGGCCTGCGGGTTCTGCCCGGCTCCCGGCTTCCGCCCGGCCGAAAGGTCCTGCCCAACCTGCGGATCCTGCCCGGCCGAAAGGTCCTGCTCGGCTTGCGGGTCCTGCCCGGCCGAGAAGTTCTGCTCGGCTTGCGGGTCCTGCCCGGCCTGCGGGTCCTGCCCGGCCGAGAAGTTCTGCTCGGCCTGCGGGTCCTGCCCGGCCCGAGGTTCCCGCTCGGCCCCCGGGTCCTGCCCGGAGTGTTCCGCCTGCCCGGAGTGTTCCGCCCGCCCGGCGCGTTCCCCCCACCCGGCGGGTCCCCGCCGGGCCCCGGCGATCGTCCGTACCGGCCCCAGCATCCGCGCCTCGTCCAGGCACAGCACCACGCTCACCGCCGCGCCCCAGTCCCGGGCGGCGGCCTCCGCGGGGGTCACCCGTTCCACCCGCTCCCCGGTGGACCCCAGCGCCGAGGCCACGACCAGGACCCGCCCGTCGTCCCTCAGCGCGGCGCCCAGCTCCGCCGGCCCCGCCCCGGGCCCGGTCAGCACGGCGACCTTCGGGTGCGCCCGGCACACGTTCACCGCCGTCCGCAGCTCCCGCCCGTGCGCGCTGGCCACCACGGCGTCGTCCCAGGGGAGCCCGGCCCGCGCGAACGCGGCGGCGACGGAGGAGACACCGGGCCGCACGTCGAGCCGCTGCGGCCCGAACCGCTCGGCCAGCGCCCGCACGATTCCGAAGAACCCGGGGTCCCCGGAGGCCAGCACGGTCACCGGCCGCTCCCGCGCGACGTACTCCGCGACCGTGTCGAGGGCGGGCGCCAGCGCCCCCAGGACGACCCGCTCGGCCCCCTCCGGCAGCCGTACGGCGTCCAGGTGGCGCCGCCCGCCGACCACCAGCTCGGCATCGGCGGCGACGGCCCCGGCAGGCGGCGTCCCGGCCCCCATGCCCACCACCGTGATCACGTGCTCGCACCCCGCGTACGCAGCTCCCGGCGCGCCTCGGGGTCGGCCTTCCGGTAGCCGTGGAAGTGCCCCGGGTGGTACAGGTGCGAACGGGTCCCGTGCGCGTCGAGGGCCGGGCCGACCAGGAACAGGGTGTGCTTCCAGAGCTTGTGCTCCTTGACCGTCTCCTCCAGCGTGCCGATCGTGCACTTCACGATCAGCTCCTCCGGCCAGGTGGCCTGGTACGCGACGACGACCGGCGTCTCGGTCGGGTAGCCGCCCTCCAGCAGCTCCCGCACCAGCTGGCCGCTGCGGGCCGCGGACAGGAAGACCGCCATGGTGGTGCCGTGCTTGGCGAACTCGCGGACCTCCTCCCCGGGCGGCATCGGCGTCTTGCCGCCGCCGAGCCGGGTGAGGACGACGGACTGCGCCACCTCCGGGACGGTCAGCTCCCGCTGGGCGAGCGCGGCCACCGCGGAGAAGGCGGAGACGCCGGGCACGACCTCGGTCGCGATGCCGATCCCGGCGCACCGGTCCAGCTGCTCCTGCGTGCCGCCCCACAGGGCCGGGTCGCCGGAGTGGATGCGGGCCACCCGCAGCCCCTCCCGCCGCGCCCGCCGGTAGACGGCCACGACGTCCTCCAGCGACATCGCCGCCGAGTCCAGGATCTCCGCGCCCTCCCACGCGTGCCGCAGGACCTCGGCCTGGACCAGGCTCGCGGCCCAGATCACCACGTCGGCCTCGGCGATGGCCCGCGCGGCGCGGAACGTCAGCAGGTCGGCGGCGCCGGGGCCGGCACCGACGAAGGTCACCTTGCCGGTGGGCTCCTCGGCCGCGGGAGCCACGGGAGCCTCGGAAACCTCGGGAGCCACGGAGGCCTCGGAAGCCATGGGAATCGGTCCTCTCCTACGCATATTTACTGCGGTTGCTGCTGTCGTGCGCACGGATACGCGCTCTGATCGGATAGCAAGGGCCCATGGCGGTCTTCGTCGCGCTCGGCGCGTTCCTGATGACGCTGGCCGGTGGCTGGACGGCCCAGCGCGTGACCGACCGGCGCCACCTGGTCCTGGGGCTGGCCGGCGGGCTGATGCTGGGCGTGGTCGGCCTCGACCTGCTGCCCGAGGCCCTGGAGGCGGCGGGGGACGAGGTGTTCGGCGTGCCCGAGGCGCTGCTGCTCTTCGTCGCCGGCTTCCTGCTCGCGCACCTCGTGGAGCGCCTGCTGGCCGCCCGCCGCGCCGCGCACGGAGCGGACGAGCACGGACGGCGCTCGCCCCAGGTGGGCCTGACGGCGGCCGCCGCGATGGTCGGGCACAGCGCGATGGACGGCGTGGCGATCGGTGCGGCCTTCCAGGTCGGCGGCGGCATGGGCACGGCGGTCGCGATGGCCGTGATCGCCCACGACTTCGCCGACGGCTTCAACACGTACACGCTGACCAGCCTGTACGGGAACGCGCGCCGCCGCGCGGTCGCCATGCTGGTCGCCGACGCCTGCGCCCCCGTGCTCGGCGCGGCCTCGACCCTGCTCCTGACCATTCCCGAGCAGGCACTCGGCGCGTACCTCGGCCTCTTCGGCGGCGCACTGCTCTACCTCGCCGCGGCCGAGATCCTCCCCGAGGCCCACCACGAGCACCCCGCCCGCTCGACCCTGCTGTGCACGGTCGCGGGCGCGGCGTTCATCTGGCTGGTGGTGGGCATCGCCGAATGAGGCGCCCCGGCCGGAAAGGCTCACAGCTTGCCGCCCCGCCCGCCCGCGCGCCGGGCGGGCGCGATGAGCGTCGACAGGTAGGGCAGCGCGGACCCGTCCAGCTCCGCCGCCGCCCGCACGGACTCCTCGGGCATCCCCAGCGCCGACCCCCACACCGCGTCGTCCAGCCGCCCGGTCTCCCGCAGCGCCTCGGCGACCTCGGCCGCCTGCCGGCCGAACTTGTAGGCGACGACCGTGCCGGGCCCGTTCAGCGCGTCCTTGAGCACGGTGGTCCCCGCGGTCACCGGCACCAGCGTCAGCGGCTCGGTGCCCTCCGTCAGCACGGCACCCGAGCGCGCCGCGAGGTCCTGCATGGCGGTGATGCCCGGCACGGTCTCCACCGCGGCGCCCGGCACCAGCCCGCCGACGGTCTGCGCGAGATACGTGAACGTCGAGTACACGTTGGGGTCGCCGATGGTCGCGAAGGCCACGGTGCCGTGCGCCCGCAGCAGCCCGGCCACCCGCTCCCCGGCCGCGTCCCAGGCCGCCTCGCGCCGTGCCCGGTCGCTGCGCTCGTTCAGCGCGAACACGACGCGGACGACCTTCTCGGCGGGCACGTAGTGCAGCACGGTCGCCTCGGCGCGCCCCCGCTCGCCCGTGTCCATCACGGGCACGACGACGACGTCCGCGGCCCGCAGCGCGTTGACCCCCTTGACGGTCACCAGTTCCGGGTCGCCGGGACCGACCCCCACACCGATCAGCCTGCTGCTCATGACGTCCGGCACCTCTCCACGAACCGACGGGCGACACCGGGCTCGGACGCCCAGTGCGTGTGCAGATAGCTCGCGTGCACACCGCGCTCCACAAAACCCTCGACGCGCCGCTCGGGCGCCCGCACCCCCCACGCCGGCGACGCCCCGGCCCCCGGCTCCACGACCGTCCGGTGGAACTCGTGCCCCCGCATCCGCGTCCCCGCGACGGCCAGCGCGCTGTCGGACACGGCGACGGCGTCCCGGTAGCCGAGGCTGAGCCGCCCGGACATCCGGGCGGAGGCGTCCAGCACCCCGCACATCGGCATCCCGTCCAGCTCCCGGCACAGGTACAGCAGCCCGGCGCACTCGGCGGCGACGGGCGCCCCGTCCCGCGCCAGCCCGGCGACGCTCCTGCGCAGCGGCTCGTTGGCCGACAGCTCGGCCGCGTACACCTCGGGGAACCCGCCGCCGATCACGATCCCGCCGGTGCCCTCGGGCAGTTCCTCGTCCCGCAGGGGGTCGAAGACGACCACCTCGGCCCCGGCGGCGGCGAGCAGTTCGGCGTGCTCGGCGTAGGAGAAGGTGAACGCGGCCCCACCGGCCACGGCCACGCGCCGCGGCCCGTCCGGCCCGTCCGGCCCGTCCGGCCCGTGCGGACGAGGCCGTTCGGGCCGGAGCCGGAGCCGGGACCCGGGGGCGGCAGTCCCCGGGGAGAGCGGGGGCGAGGAGGCCAGGGCCCCGCCCGCGTCCCACGCGGCGCACGACAACGGGCCGGCGCTGCGCGCCAGCCCGGCCAGCGCCTCCAGATCACACCCGTCGGCGACCTGCGCGGCCATCGCCGCCACGGCCTCGACCGCCTCCGTCCCCCGTTCGGCGACCGGCACGAGCCCCAGGTGCCGCGACGGCGTCTCGACCCGGGCGGTCCGCCGCAGCACACCGAGCACCGGCACCCCGGCCGACTCCAGCGCCTCCCGCAGCAGCGCCTCGTGCCGGTCCGACCCCACCTTGTTGAGGATCACGCCCCCGATCCGCACCTCCGGGTCCCAGGACGCGAAGCCGTGCACCAGCGCGGCCACCGACCGCGACTGCGACGACGCGTCCACGACGAGCACGACCGGCGCCCGCAGCAGCTTCGCGACCTGTGCGGTGGACGCCAGCTCGCCCTCCCCCGCGGCCCCGTCGTACAGCCCCATGACGCCCTCGACCACGGCGATGTCGCACCCGCGCGCCCCGTGCAGGAACAGCGGCCCGACCAGCTCGGGACCGCACAGGTACGCGTCGAGGTTGCGCCCCGCCCGCCCGGTGGCCAGGGCGTGGTACCCGGGGTCGATGTAGTCGGGACCGACCTTGTGCGGCGACACGGCGAGCCCGCGCGCGGTGAGCGCGGCCATCAGCCCCGTGGCGACGGTGGTCTTGCCACTGCCCGAGGAGGGTGCGGCGACGACCAGCCGGGGCACGGCCGAGGGCGGGGCGGGGGGCGGGGTCACCACTCGATGCCCCTCTGCCCCTTCTGCCCCGCGTCCATCGGGTGCTTGACCTTGGACATGTCGGTGACGAGATCGGCGAGGTCCACCAGCTCCGCCGGAGCGTTCCGCCCGGTGATCACGACGTGCTGGGTGCCCGGCCGGTCGCGCAGCACGGACACGACCTCGTCGGTGTCCACCCAGCCCCAGTGCATCGGGTAGGCGAACTCGTCCAGCACGTACAGCCGGTACGTCTCGGCCGCCAGGTCCCGCTTGACCTGCTCCCAGCCCTCCCGGGCCTTCTCCTCGTTGTCCATCTGCCGGTCCCGCTGGACCCAGGACCAGCCCTCGCCCATCTTGTGCCAGTCGACGGTGCCGCCCTCGCCGGAGGCGCCCAGCACGCGCAGGGCGTTCTCCTCGCCGACCTTCCACTTCGCCGACTTGACGAACTGGAACACCCCGATCGGCCACCCCTGGTTCCAGGCGCGCAGCGCCAGCCCGAAGGCGGCGGTGGACTTCCCCTTGCCGATGCCGGTGTGCACCACGACCAGCGGGCGGTTGCGCCGCTGACGGGTCGTCAGTCCGTCGTCGGGGATGACGCTCGGCTGTCCCTGCGGCACTACGCGGCCCTCCTGCTTCCCTGTACGTCCTTGACCAGCCCGGCGATCGAGTCCGCCCGCAGCTCGTCCAGCGTCACCGCCGTACCGCCCAGCTCGTCCGCGAGCCGGCCGGCGAGCCCCAGCCGCACCGGCCCCGACTCGCAGTCCACGACCACCGACGCGGTGCCCTCGGCGGCGAACAGCCGCGCCGCCCGCCCGGCCAGCGCCACCGGCTCCGTCGCACCCGTCGCCCGGCCGCCGCCCCGGCCCGAGGCGCCGCGCGCCGCCCCCGCGTCCGTGGCCCGCCCGTCGGTCACCACCACGACCAGCGCCCGCCGCGCCGGGTCCCGCAGCCGCTCCACGCGCAGCACCTCGTGGGCGCGCAGCAGCCCGGCCGCCAGCGGCGTACGGCCGCCCGTGGGCAGCGACTCCAGCCGGACCGCCGCCGCGTCCACCGACGAGGTCGGGGGCAGCGCGAGGTCGGCGGCCGACCCCCGGAAGGTCACCAGGCCCACCTTGTCCCGCCGCTGGTAGGCGTCGAGCAGCAGCGACAGCACGGCGCCCTTCACGGCGCTCATCCGCTGCCGCGCCGCCATCGAGCCGGAGGCGTCCACGACGAACAGCACGAGGTTGCCCTCCCGCCCCTCGCGGGTCGCCTGCCGCAGGTCGTCCCGGCGCACCACCAGCCCCGGACCGCTGCGGCCCCGCGCCCGCTGGTGCGGGGCGGCGGCCCGCACGGTGGCGGCCAGGTGCAGCTTGGTCAGCGCTCCCCGGGGGTGCCGGGCCCCGGTGGTCCGCCCGTGCTCGGTCCGCGCCCGCGACCGCCGGCCGGCGGCGCCCTCGCCGAGCCCGGGCACGCTCAGCACCTTCGTGCGGAACGGCTCGGCGGCCCGTACGGCCGACTGCTCACCGGCGCCGGCCCCCGTCTGCTGCGGCTCGCCGTCCTCCGCGGCCTCGGGCCGTGCTCCCGACCCGCCCTGCGGGCCCTCCGGC
Source organism: Streptomyces sp. JK94 (assembly GCF_053613315.1). Classification (NCBI taxonomy): domain Bacteria; kingdom Bacillati; phylum Actinomycetota; class Actinomycetes; order Kitasatosporales; family Streptomycetaceae; genus Streptomyces; species Streptomyces sp. JK94. The sequence goes on from NZ_JBSICH010000003.1 coordinate 80,041, forward strand.
TCGGGGGAGCGCCCGCCGCCTCCCGGCCCGTCCGGACCGTCGTCGGGACCGGGATCGTCGTCGCCCTCACCCTGCCCGCCGGACTCCTCCAGCGTCTCGTCGAGCTTGTCCTCGTCGAGGCCCGGCGCGTCGAACGGGTTGCGCCGGCGCCGGTGCGGGAGCGCCAGCAGCGCGGCCTGCCGAACGTCCTCCGCCAGTACGTCGGTGCGGCCGGCCCACGCCGCCAGCGCGGTCGCCGTCCTGGCCATCACGATGTCGGCCCGCATGCCGTCCACCTCGAAGGCGGCACAGGTCGCCGCGATCTGCCGCAGGGCCCCGTCACCGAGGCGCACCGACGGCAGCAGCTCGCGCGCCGCCGCGATCCGCGCCCGTACGGCGGCCTCCTCGTCCGCCCAGCGCGCGGCGAAGCCGGCCGGGTCGTCGTCGTGGGCGAGCCGGCGCCGCACGACCTCCACCCGCTGGTCGGGCTCGCGCGAGGCCGAGACCTCCACGGTCAGCCCGAACCGGTCGAGGAGCTGCGGGCGCAGCTCACCCTCCTCGGGGTTCATGGTGCCGACCAGCAGGAACTTCGAGGCGTGCCGCACCGAGACGCCCTCGCGCTCGACGTACGAGGCGCCCATCGCGGCGGCGTCCAGCAGCAGGTCCACCAGGTGGTCGTGGAGGAGGTTGACCTCGTCGACGTACAGGATGCCGCGGTGCGCGTCGGCCAGCAGGCCCGGCTCGAACGCCTTGACGCCCTCCGCGAGCGCCCGCTCGATGTCCAGGGCGCCGACCAGCCGGTCCTCGGAGGCGCCGACGGGCAGTTCCACCATCCGCGCCGGGCGGGAGGCGGAGGGGCCCGGCGCGTGCGGGCCGTCCGGGCAGGCCGGGTCGGGCGCGTCGGGGGCGCAGGAGAAGCGGCATCCGGAGACGACGTCCACCTCGGGCATCAGCGCCGACAGCGCCCGCACGGCCGTGGACTTCGCGGTGCCCTTCTCGCCGCGCACCAGCACCCCGCCGACCGCCGGGGACACGGCGTTCAGCAGCAGCGCGAGCCGCAGGTCGTCCTGGCCGACGACGGCCGTGAACGGGAACGGAATACTCACTTGTCGTCGCCCTCCGAGTCGCCTTCGAGCTCGCCCTCGAGTTCCAGGTAGGTGATGCGCAGCCGCTCCAGGGTCTGCGCGTCCGGTTCGGCCCACAGGCCGCGGTCGGCCGCCTCCAGCAGCCGTTCGGTGATGCCGCGCAGCGCCCAGGGGTTGGACTTCTTCATGAAGTCCCGGTTCTCCGGGTCGAAGACGTACTCGGCGCTGAGCTTCTCGTACATCCAGTCGTCCACGACCCCGGCCGTGGCGTCGTACCCGAAGAGGTAGTCCACGGTGGCCGCCATCTCGAAGGCGCCCTTGTAGCCGTGCCGCCGCATCGCCGCCATCCAGCGCGGGTTGACCACCCGGGCCCGGAAGACCCGGTGCGTCTCCTCGCCCAGCGTCCGGGTCCTCACCTGGTCGGGCGTGGCGGAGTCGCCGACGTACGCCTCCGGGGAGGTCCCCGTCAGGTGCCGCACCATGGCGACCATGCCGCCGTGGTACTGGAAGTAGTCGTCGGCGTCGACGAGGTCGTGCTCGCGGGTGTCCACGTTCTTCGCCGCCACCGCGATCCGCCGGAACGCCGTCTCCATGTCCCCGCGCGCCGCCCGGCCGTCGAGCCCGCGCCCGTAGGCGTAGCCGCCCCACACCGCGTACACCTCGGCGAGGTCCGCGTCGGAGCGCCAGTTGCGGGCGTCGATCAGCGGCAGCAGACCGGCGCCGTACGCGCCCGGCTTGGAACCGAAGATGCGTGCCGTGGCCCGGCGCCGGTCGCCGTGCTCGGCGGTGTCCGCGTCGGCGTGGGCGCGGACGTAGTTCTGGTCGGCGGGCTCGTCCAGCTCCGCCACCGCCCGCACCGCGTCGTCGATCAGCCCCACCACGTGCGGGAAGGCGTCCCGGAAGAAGCCGGAGATGCGCACGGTGACGTCGACGCGCGGCCGGCCCAGCTCGGCCGGCGGCACGACCTCGAAGCCGGTCACCCGGCGCGAGGCGTCGTCCCAGACCGGACGGCAGCCCAGCAGCGCCAGGATCTCCGCGATGTCGTCGCCCTGGGTGCGCATCGCGGACGTGCCCCACACCGTGAGGCCGACGGACTTCGGGTACGCGCCGGTGTCGCTCAGGTAGCGCTGGATCAGCGAGTCCGCGAGGGACTGCCCGACCTCCCAGCTCAGCCGGGACGGGATCGCCTTGGGGTCGACCGAGTAGAAGTTCCGGCCGGTCGGCAGGACGTTGACCAGCCCGCGGGTCGGCGAACCGGACGGCCCGGCCGGCACGTAACCGCCGTCCAGGGCGCGCAGGATGTGCCCGATCTCGTCCGTGGTCCGGGCGAGCCGCGGCACGACCTCGGTGCACGCGAACTCCAGCACCGCGACCGCGTCGGCCGCTTCGGTGCCCAGCACCTCCCGCACCAGGCCCGGTACGGCCGCGGCGTCCCACGCCCGCGCCTCCATGCCCTCCGCGAACCGCCGGCACAGCCGCTCCAGCAGGTCGACCGCGTCGGCGGCCGAGCGCGCCGGGCCGTCCACCAGGTCCGTCAGCTCCACCGGCACCTTCACCGGGGCGCCCGGCTCGGCCAGCAGCTCCTTCTCCACCAGCCCGAAGCGCTCGGCCAGGCAGGCCCGCAGACCCGGCAGCGCGTTCGCCCGGCCGCCCCACACCTGCGAGGCGCGCAGCACGGCCAGCACCAGGTTCACGCGCGGCTCGCCGACCGGGCCGCCGCCGAGGATGTGCAGGCCGTCGCGGATCTGCACGTCCTTGATCTCGCACAGGTAGCCGTCGATGTGCATGACGAACTCGTCGAACGCGTCGTCGTCCGGCTGGTCGTCCACGTGCAGGTCGTGATGGAGCTCGGCCGCCTTGACCAGCGTCCAGATCTGCGCGCGGACCGCCGGCGCCTTCACCGGGTCCAGGTCGGAGACGAGCGCGTACTCGTCGAGCAGCTGCTCCAGTTTGGCCAGGTCGCCGTAGGTGTCGGCGCGCGCCATCGGCGGCACGAGGTGGTCGACGACCGTGGCGTGGCCGCGCCGCTTGGCCTGGGTGCCCTCGCCGGGGTCGTTGACGATGAACGGGTAGATCAGCGGCAGGTCGCCGAGGACCGCGTCGGGCGCGCACCCGGCGCTCAGCCCGAGGCCCTTGCCGGGCAGCCACTCCATCGTGCCGTGCTTGCCCATGTGCACGATCGCGTCGGCGCCGAACGAGTTCTCCAGCCACCGGTACGCGGCCAGGTAGTGGTGCGACGGCGGCATGTCGGGGTCGTGGTAGATCGCGATCGGGTTCTCGCCGAAGCCGCGCGGCGGCTGGATCATCACCACGACGTTCCCGAACCGGAGCGACGCCAGCACGATGTCGTCCCCGTCCACGTACAGCGAGCCCGGCGGCTCGCCCCACGCGTCCCGCATCCCGTCGCGCAGTTCCGGGTCCAGCTTCTCGAACCACGCCCGGTAGTCGGCCAGCGGCACCCGCGCGGGCGCCGCCGCCAGCTGGTCCTCCGTCAGCCACTCCACGTCGTGGCCGCCCGCCTCGATCAGCCGGTGGATCAGCTCGTCGCCGCCGGAGGGGTACTCGGTCAGCGCGTACCCCGCCTCCCGCAGCGCGTCCAGCACCCGCACCGCCGAGGCCGGGGTGTCCAGCCCCACCGCGTTGCCGACGCGGGAGTGCTTGGTCGGGTAGGCGGTGAAGACCAGCGCGAGCTTCTTGTCGGCGTTCGGCTTGTGCCTGAGCGCCGCGTGCCGCACGGCGATCCCGGCGACCCGCGAGGCCCGCTCGGGGTCGGCGACGTAGACGGGCACGTCGTCGGGGCCCTGCTCCTTGAAGGAGAACGGCACGGTGACCAGCCGCCCGTCGAACTCCGGGATCGCGACCTGCATCGCCGCGTCCATGGGGGACAGGGCGGCGTCGGACTCCTCCCAGGCGGCCTTCGACGAGGTCAGGCAGAGACCCTGCAGCACCGGCACGTCCAGGTCGGCCAGCGCCCCGACGTCCCAGGCCTCCTCGTCGCCGCCCGCCGACGCCTGCGAGGCGTGCGTGCCGCCGGCCGCGAGGACGGTGGCGACCAGGGCGTCGGCCCGGCCCAGCAGCTCGTACAGCCCCGCGTCCGCGCCGCGCAGGGAACCGCAGTACACGGGCAGGGCGTTGGCGCCCCGGGCCTCGATCGCGTCGCACAGCGTGTCGACGAAGGCGGTGTTGCCGCTCAGCTGGTGGGCGCGGTAGAAGAGCACGCCCACCGTCGGGCGGCCCTCGGTGAACGGGCGCTCACCGCGGACGCCGTACTCCGGCATCTTCCGCGGTTCGTCGAAGCCCTCGCCGGTCAGCAGCACCGTGTCCGACAGGAAGCGCGCCAGCTGCGTGAGGTTTCCGGGCCCGCCCTCGACGAGGTAGCGCAGCGCCTCCGCCACCACCCCGGCCGGCACCGACGACTCGGCCATCAGCTCCGCGTCCGGCACGCTCTCGCCGCCCAGCAGGACGGTCGGGACGCCGGTGGCCTTCAGCGCGGCGAGCCCGTCCTCCCAGGCGCGCTTGCCGCCCAGCAGGCGTACGACGGCGAGGTCCGCGCCCTCGACGAGCGCGGGCAGCTCCTCCCGTACGTCGACCCGGGTGGGGTTGCCGATCCGGTACCCGGCGTCGGAGGCACGGGCCGCCAGCAGGTCCGTGTCGGCGGTCGACAACAACAACACTGTGCTCATGCGGGTGCTCCCGGTGGGATGAAGGGCAGTCCTTGCGGCGTGCCGGACTCGATGAGCCGCCACAGCGCGTCCGTGTCCGCGTGCTGTTCGATCAGGTCGCCGAGCCGGTCGAGCTGCTCCTCGCGCAGCGCGGCGAACGAGGTGTCGGGGGCCGGCACGAAGCGGCGGCCCGCGGCGGCGGCCACCTCGCGCAGGAACGCCCGCCGGAAGCCGTCCGACTCCAGCGAGCCGTGCCAGTGCGTGCCCCAGGTCCGGCCGACCCGGCAGCCGTCCAGGCCGCGTCCTCCGCCGTCCGAGATGAACGCCTCGCCGCCGGTCACCTCGGCGACCCCGTGGTGGATCTCGTAGCCCTCGACGTGTTCGCCGAGGGCCTCGCCCACCGGTCGCGTGAGGGTCTTCTCGCGGGCGAACCGCACCCGCACGGGCAGCAGTCCGAGCCCGTCCACGTGTCCGGCGCGGGACTCGACCTCGTCCTCGATGTGCTCGCCGAGCAACTGGAACCCGCCGCAGACACCGAGTACGGGCCGCCCTTCGGCCGCCCTGCGGACGAGGGCGCCGGCGAGTCCGCGCTCCCGCAGCCACTCCAGCGCCCGCACCGTCCCCCGGGTCCCCGGCACGATGACGAGGTCCGCGTCGGACAGCTCCTCCGGCCGGTCCACGAAGCGCACCACGACGCCGGGTTCGGCGGCCAGCGCGTCCACGTCCGTGAAGTTGGACATCAGCGGCACCGCGCAGACGGCGACCCGCAGCACGTCCTCGCCGACCGGCGGCGCGACGGCGGACTCCCGCACCGTCCCGCGCAGCGAGACCCGCAGCCCGTCCTCCTCGTCGATGCCGAGCCCGTGCCGGAAGGGCAGGACGCCGTACGTCCGCCGCCCGGTGAGCCCGTGGAGCATCTCCAGCCCCGGCTCCAGCAGCGACACGTCGCCCCGGAACTTGTTGACGAGGAACCCGGCGACCAGCGCCTGGTCCGCGGGCGACAGCAGGGCCACCGTGCCGAAGAAGGACGCGAAGACGCCCCCCCGGTCGATGTCGCCGACGACCAGGACGGGGAGCCCGGCGCCCCGGGCGATCCCCATGTTCACGATGTCGGTCCGGCGCAGGTTGATCTCGGCCGGACTGCCCGCCCCCTCGCAGATCACCGCGTCATACGTGCCCCGCAGTTCGGCCAGGCAGTCCAGCACGGTACCGAGCAACTGCTGCTGCCGTCCGCCGTGGTAGCCGCGGGCGCTCATCTCGCCGACCGGTTTGCCGAGCAGCACGACCTGGCTGCTGCGCTCACCGCCCGGCTTGAGCAGCACCGGGTTCATCAGCGCGGTCGGCTCCACCCGGCACGCCTGCGCCTGCATGGCCTGGGCCCGCCCGATCTCGGCGCCCTCGCGGGTCACGAAGGAGTTCAGCGACATGTTCTGCGCCTTGAAGGGCGCGACCTTGACGCCCTGCCGCACCAGCCAGCGGCAGATCCCGGCCGTCACGACGCTCTTGCCGGCGTCGGAGGTGGTGCCGGCGACGAGGAGGCCACCGCTCATGCGTCACGTCCCTTCGTGAGTGCCCGGCGGGCCGCCGGCCGCGCGCCCACGCATACGCCGAGCGCCAGCCAGCCCACGCGCCGGGAGAGCCGTACGGCCCGGTCGATGTCGCCGGAACCGGCCCGGACGGCGCGACCGGCCGCCCCGTTGAGGACGGGCCGGTGCTCGACCCGCCCGCCGTAGGAGAGCGTCCCGCCCAGCCGCACGCCCAGGGCGCCCGCGAAGGACGCCTCCACCGGACCGGCGTTGGGGCTCGGATGCCGCGCGGCGTCGGCACGCCACGCCCGTACGGCGCCCCGCGGATCGCCGCCGGCCACCACGGCCAGGACGGCGGTCAGACGGGCGCCGGGCCAGCCCGCGAGGTCGTCGAGACGGGCCGACGCCCAGCCGTAGCGGCGGTACCGGGGGGACCTGTGGCCGACCATCGCGTCCAGGGTGTTGACGGCCCGGAAGCCGAGCAGGCCGGGCACCCCGCCCCACGCGCCCCACACCAGGGCGCCCACCACCGCGTCCGAGGTGTTCTCGGCGACGGACTCCACGACCGCCCGGGCGATCCCGTCGGCGTCCAGCGCCTGCGGGTCCCGCCCGCACAGGTGCGGCAGCCGCGCGCGGGCCGCCTCGACGTCACCGGCTTGAAGGGCCCGGCCGATGGCGGACGCCTCGCGGGCGAGCGAGGTGCCGCCGACGACCGACCAGGTGGCGGCGGCGGTCAGCGCGACGGAGGCGGTGGGGGAGCGGCGCACGGCGCGGGTGGCGGCCAGCCCGAGGGTGGCGGCGCCACCCGCGCACACGGCGGTGTGCAGCGCGCCCCACCCGCGGTGGTCGCGCCACAGCACCCGTTCCACGGCACCGGCGGCACGGCCGAACGCGGCGACCGGGTGTCCGCGGCGCGGGTCGCCGAGGAGGAGGTCGCCGAGGAGGCCGGCGGCGGCGCCGTACGCGAAGACGCGTTCGGCGCGCACGGCTCAACCCACCGGGGGGAGGGGGAGGCGAAGTGTGTCGCTGGTGAGCCGGGAACGGCAGCCGTGCATGGCGATAGGTCCTCACTCAGGGTGTCCGCGCCCTGGTTCGAAGAGCACGGCGGTGAGAGTTCCTGGCTCCCGGGGGTCGCTCCCCGGTCACAGTGGCGGGACCGCGCCGGATTCGCACCGGGCTTCCTCTCCTGCCGCCGTATTGGCTCGGGCAGTCCACCACGCCCCGCGAACACCCGTCAACCTGGCGTTGACCTGCGGCGGGGGAGTGTGCGAAGGCCCACACGCGGGAGGGGTGCGCCGGCGCGCGAAGAGGCGGGGCGCGGGACGGTGGTGATCCGTCCCGCGCCCCGCCTCACGGGGGTGCGGCGGGTCAGGCGACGATCAGGTGGATCCCGTACGCCACCGCCGCCGCGCAGGCCGCGAAGCACGCGTACGCGCCGGTGACGGCGAGGACCGCGGAGCCGCCCTGTGCGGCGGCCCGCTCCTGGCGGGAGAGACCGGTGATGCCGAGGGTGAACAGGCCCACCAGGGCCACGGTGGCCACGAGGCTGACCCCGAAGACGGAGCCGAGAGCTGCCCAGTCGATGCTCATGGAGGTTCGCTTCCTTCGTACCCGGGGGCGGGCTCAGACGGTGGTGGTGGCCGACGGGGCCTTGGAGTCGGGCGCGGAGGCCGGGACGGCGGCGGCCAGTTCCTCGGCCGCGCCCGTCGGCGGCGGCGACACGGCGGCCATCGCCGTGGTCACCACACCGGAGGGCTCGGCGTCGTCGACGACGTTGGTGTGGTCGACGACCTCGCGCCGGGAAATCTTCCAGATGGCGGCGCTGGAGGCGACCAGGAAGACCGCGACGAGGCCGGTGCCCCAGTCGCCCAGGCCGCAGACCCATTCGGCGATCGCGGCGACCAGGGCCGCGGCCGGCAGGGTCAGGCCCCAGGCGACGAACATGCGGGTGGCCGTGGACCAGCGCACCACGCCGCCCTTGCGGCCGAGGCCCGCGCCCATCACCGCGCCGGAGACCGAGTGGGTGGTGGAGAGGGAGAAGCCGAGGTGGGAGGAGGCCAGGATGACCGTGGCGGCGCTGGTCTGGGCGGCGAAGCCCTGCTGCGGCTGGAGGTCCGTCAGACCCTTGCCCATGGTGCGGATGATGCGCCAGCCGCCGAGGTAGGTGCCGAGCGCGATGGCGATGCCCGCGGACAGGATGACCCACATGGGCGGGTCGGAGTCGGGGGTGAGGGCGCCGCCCGCGACCAGGGCGAGGGTGATGATGCCCATCGTCTTCTGGGCGTCGTTGGTGCCGTGGGCCAGGGAGACCAGGCCGGCGGAGGCGATCTGCCCGGCGCGGTAGCCCTTCTTGGCGGCCTCGCCGTCGGCCTTGCGGCCCAGCCGGTACGTCAGCCGCGAGCCGAGCATCGCCGCGATGCCCGCGACGAGCGGGGCGGCGATCGCCGGGAGGAGCACCTTGGTGACGAGCACGTCGCCGTGGACCGCGCCGACGCCCGCCGAGGCGATGGCGGCACCGATCAGACCGCCCATGAGGGCGTGCGAGGAGCTGGACGGAAGCCCGACCAGCCAGGTCAGCAGGTTCCAGAGGATCGCGCCGACCAGGGCGGCGAAAATGACCTCGGGACGGATGCCGGTCTCGTCGACGAGACCCTTGGAGATCGTGTTGGCGACCTCCACCGAGAGGAAGGCGCCGACAAGGTTGAGGACGGCGGACATCGCCACCGCCACCTTGGGCTTGAGCGCACCGGTCGAAATGGTCGTTGCCATCGCGTTCGCGGTGTCGTGGAAACCGTTCGTGAAATCAAACGCGAGTGCGGTTACCACCACAATCGCGAGGATCAGCGAGAAGCTTTCCATTTACCCAGGCAATCGTTCGAGGTCATTGGCTGGACGAACGTAGGTAACCAGAGTGAACGGGAGATGAACTGGGATCGGCTTCGTGGTGACCGGAACGGGGGACGTCACCTTCCGCTCCGTGCCCGCGCCGATGCTCTGCGGAGACGTGCCTGGCAGGATCGCCCGGGATCGGCCGTCGGTGGGACGACAGGGGCGCGCGAGGCCCGGGGAGGAGCTGGTGACTGTGACGCGATCGAGGGGCGGACGGGCGGACGCGGAGGTGGCCGAGGCCTGGGAGGAACTCGTCGCGACGGCCCGCCGGACGGTGGCGGACGGGCTGGTGGTCGGCACCTCCGGCAACGTCTCGGTACGCGTCGGCGACACGGTGCTGGTCACTCCGTCGGGTGTGCCGTACGACCGTCTGGCCCCCGCCGACGCGACCGGCGTCGACCTCGACGGCCGGCAGGTGCTCGGCACGCTGGTCCCCACCAGCGAACTGCCCCTGCACCTCGCCGTGTACCGGGCCACCGACGCCCGGGCCGTCGTCCACACCCACGCCGTGCACGCGACGGCGGTCTCGGTGCTCGTCCCCGAACTCCCGCCGGTCCACTACATGACCGCCGCGCTCGGCGGCCCGGTCCGGGTCGCCCCCTACGCGGCCTACGGCACCGGTGAACTGGCCCGCAGCATGCTCGGCGCCCTCACCGGCCGCACCGGCTGCCTCCTCCAGAACCACGGCACCCTCACCTACGGCGCCTGCCTGGACCAGGCCTACGACCGCACGGCCCAGCTGGAGTGGATGTGCCGCCTCTGGCTGACGGCCTCCGCGGTGCCGGGACGGTCGCCGTCCCTGCTGACCGAGGAGCAGCTCGCCGAGGTGACGGAGCGGCTCCAGAGCTACGGCCAGCGGTCCTGACGCCCCGGCCCGGGGGACGGAGCGGCCCCGTCCGTATCCCGGCGGACCACGACGCGTCCGCCGGGCCGGGCCGGCGGCCCCGGGCGGTGGCCGGGCACCACCCGGCGTCCGCCGGGCGTCAGGCCGCCCGGGTCTGCCGTGCTCGGGCGTCACGCGGCGTCCGTGCACCGTGCCCGGACGTCGGGCGGTGTCCGTGGACCGTGCCTGGGCGTTACGTGGCGTCCGCCGGGCGTCAGGCCGCCCGGGTCTGCCGTGCTCGGGCGTCACGCGGCGTCCGTGCACCGTGCCCGGACGTCGGGCGGTGTCCGTGGACCGTGCCTGGGCGTTACGTGGCGTCCGCCGGGCGTCAGGCCGCCCGGGTCTGCCGTGCTCGGGCGTCACGCGGCGTCCGTGCACCGTGCCCGGACGTCGGGCGGTGTCCGTGGACCGTGCCTGGGCGTTACGTGGCGTCCGCCGGGCGTCAGGCCGCCCGGGTCTGCCGTGCTCGGGCGTCACGCGGCGTCCGTGCACCGTGCCCGGGCGCCAGCCGGCGTCCGCGGACCGTGCCCGGTGCCCGGTTGACCCGAACGGCACCGCGCGTCCGCCGTCCGGTGGCTTACTCCGGAGTCCCTCGGGAAACTGGAGTACGTGCGCATCCTCCCCGCGACGGCCGCCGCCGTCACCGCAGCCCTGGCCGCAGGGGCGGCGAGCGTCGCCGCCGGACGGCTCGCCAGCGACGCCGCGCTCAAGGCGCCGCCCGGCCGGCCCCTGCCCACCGAACCCCGGCTCACCGTGCACGGCACCGCCGCCGGCCAGATCACCCTCACCAGGGATCTGGCCGCGCTGCGTCCCGGCCGGTACGGCCTCGCCGGCGACGGCTCCCACGCGGTGGTCGGACCCGTCCTCGGCACGGTCGAGCACGGTGCCGACACCGTCGTCCGCCGCCTCGAACGCGTCACGCACGGCACCTTCGCGGCCGGCGACCGGGCCTGGTTCACCCCGAACCTGCACGTCGGCGACCCGGCCTCCGCCCTCGGCCTCGACCACGACGACGTCGAGATCCCCGGCGAACTGGGCCCCCTGCCGGCCTGGTTCCTGCCCGGTTCCCGCTCGACCTGGGTCATCGCCGTGCACGGCCTGGCCGCCACCCGCGAACACGCCATGAACCTCATGGCCCCCCTCAGCCGCCGGCACGTCCCGGTGCTCGCCCTCGCCTACCGCGGCGACGTCGGCGCCCCGTCCTCGCCGGACGGCCTGCACCACTTCGGCGAGACCGAGTGGCGCGACGTGGACGCGGCCGTCCGCTACGCCCTCGACCACGGCGCCCGCCAGGTGGTCCTGCTCGGCTGGTCCACCGGCGCCACCATGGCCCTGCGCGTCGCGGCGCTCTCCGGCGTACGCGAGTACGTCGCGGGCCTCGTCCTGGACTCCCCGGTCCTCAGCTGGGAGACCACGCTGCGCGCCCTGGCCGCCGCCCGCCGCACACCGGGCGCGCTCCTGCCGCTCGCCGTCCGCGCCGCCCAGGGCCGCGCCGGACTGCACGCCGACCACGACACCGGCACCGCCGGCCTGTACCGACCCGCGGTCCCGACCCTGATCTTCCACGGCCCCGACGACGCGGTGGCCCCCTGGCGGCTCTCCCGCCGCCTCGCCGGCACCCACCGCCGCCTGGTCACCCTCCACACGGTCGAGGACGCCCCGCACGGCGCCATGTGGAACGCCGACCCCGACGCCTACGAGGAGATACTGCGCCGCTTCATGACCCCCCTGGTATGACCCCGGCGGAACCCCTGCCCCACCGCCTGCCGCTCCGGTTCCGTTTAGCGTCGTACCACTGGCCTGTTCCCGTCCCCGACGACGCTCAGGGCCCGCGCGTCGGGCGTCCCCGGAGCCGCGCACGGTGTTCCGTTTGGGTTTTCGGACCGTCAACCGGAAGACTGCACCCGTGACGTCCCGTATCCCGCGCGACTCCAGGCTCCGACTCGTCCGCCCGCGACCCCTGGCCGCCGCCCCACCAGCGATGAACCAGCGGCCCCCGCGCCGCGCCGCACCGCGACCCCCGGAGGGCACACCGGCCCGGTCGGAGCTGGCCAGAATGGCGCGCTCCGGCCTGGCCGACGCCGCCCGAGTCGCCCGCTGGGCCGACAACGCGCTCGGCCCCGGCCGGGGCGACGCGACCGCCGACGGCAAGGCCACCCTCTCCGACGCGACCGCCGACGAGGCGGCCCGGGACCTGGGTCTGACCGTGGCCCAGGTCCGCGCCGACTGGGACACCGCCCGGCTCGCCGGGCTGGTCGAGGTGCACGGCGGCAGCGCCCGCCCCGGCTGGCGGCTGCGCGCCTGGAACCGCGACGACAGCGCCGTGCTGCGTGGCTGGGTCGCCCTCTTCGACGCCTGGTCGCTGGCCCACCCCGAGCCCGCCGGGCAGGAGCCCGCCGCCGTGGCCGAGGTCGTCTCGGCGATGCCCCAGGTGCTCTCCTTCCTCCAGCTGTCCGCGGGGCCCGTGCCGGTGGCGCAGCTCCTGGACCTGCTGGAGCAGCGCGTCACCGAACTGCGCACCGAGCGCTGCGAGGTGCCCTACGGCCCCCGCCTGGAGCCGGGATCCCCGCAGTCCGCCCCGGCCGCACCGGCCCCGGACGCGGGCACCGGCACCCCGCTCGGCCCCCTGCTCGACTGGGCCCTGCACGCCCTGGCCGCCGTCGGCGCCCTCACCTGCGGCGACGGTCAGGCCACGCTCACGCCGCTCGGCAGCTGGGCGGTCTGGGTCAAGCTGGAGCAGATCTGCGTCGCCGCGCAGAGCCCCGCCGGCAACATCGAGCAGTCCGCCGAGAACATGCTCCGCGGCTGCGCCCAGCTCCGCCCCAACGCCGCCCGCGCCGAGTACCGCGCCTGGCTCGCCGCCCGCCCCGTGGGCAGCGCCGTCGCCGAGCTGCTCGGCGCCGCCCGCGGCGACGACGCCCTGCTGCGCGGCCTCGCCTTCGAGGCGCTGCGCGTCGTCGGCGCCCCCGCCGAGCCCGACGTCCGTGCCGTCGTCGAGGAGCCGACGCTGCGGCCGTACGCCCTGCTGTGGCTGGCCGAGCACGAGGGTGCCGATCCCGAGGACGCCCACGAGGTCCTCACCCGCCACGAGGCGACCTGGCTGTGGGTGGACACCGCCGCCGCCGTCGCCGACCACGGGGAGGCCCCGCTGCTCGTCAGGCACCTCGAGGCGGCGGTGCAGCCCACCGTCCCGGCCCTGCTCGACGAGGTCCGGGCCGTCGGCCACCCCCGCACCGTGCAGGTCCTGGTCGCCCTGGCCGCCGCGCACCCCGATCCCGCGCTGGCCAAGGCGGTGCGCCGAGCGGCCTTCCAGGTGCACACCGGGGGCAGCTGACCGTCGCGGCAGCGGCAGCGGCAGCGGGGCCGGGCCGGGCGCGCACCCGCTCCTCGCCGCCGGTGCCGCCGGGGCCGCCGGGCCCTACCGAGGCAGCTCCGGCGCGTACGTCCCGAAGCTCCAGACGTTGCCCTCCAGGTCCCGGGCCATGTAGTCCCGCGACCCGTACTCCTGGTCCGTGGGGGGCATCAGGATGTCCGCGCCGTGCTCCACGGCCCGCCGGTGATGGGCGTCGACGTCCTCCACCACGACGTAGATCCCCGTCGGGCCGGCGTTCTTCATCGCCTCGTCGAAACGGCTGCCGGTGCCCTTCGAGCCGAGCATGACCGCGCCGTTGCCCTGCGCCAGCTCGGCGTGCACCACCGAGCCGTCCTCGCCCTCGTACACGGCCAGTTCGATGAACCCGAAGGCCCGGGTGAGCTGCCGGACCGCCGCCCCGGCGTCCGCGTACAGCAGCGTCGGGTAGACGCTCGGGCGGTCGCCGTCCATGCCTGCCATGCCGATCACTCCCTTGTGAGCCGGTGCCGGGGGCCGGACGCCGTGACGATCCGTACCACTCGGAAGCTGCCGGTGTCCGTCCCTGCCGCCCAGTTTCGCACCGCCCACCGACACCGGCCCCGACGCCGGCCCCGGACCCGCGCCACCGCCCCGGAACCCCCGCCCCCGAACACGGGAGCCCCGAACAGGGGACCGCGGACTCCGGCGTCCCGGGAAAAGTGGTTGCACGGCCCCGTTAGACTGGCCCCATGGCCATTCTCCTCGCGCATTAGACGGCGGGAACGTCCTCCAGCCGCCCACCCCGCCTCCCACCCGCCCAGGAGCCTGACCGTGATCTCCGCCTCCGGCATCGAGCTGCGCGCCGGTGCCCGCGTCCTCATCGAAAGCGCCACCTTCCGCGTCGCCAAGGGCGACCGCATCGGCCTGGTCGGCCGCAACGGCGCGGGCAAGACCACCCTCACCAAGTGCCTCGCCGGCGAGGGCCAGCCCGCAGCGGGCGCCATCACCCGCTCCGGCGAGGTCGGCTACCTCCCACAGGACCCGCGCACCGGCGACCTCGACGTGCTGGCCCGCGACCGCATCCTGTCCGCGCGCGGCCTGGACACCCTGATCCGCAAGATGCGCGACAACGAGCAGCGCATCGCCAACGGCCAGGGCGCCACCCGTGAGAAGGCGCTCAAGCAGTACGAGCGCCAGGAGACGGAGTTCCTCACCAAGGGCGGGTACGCCGCCGAGGCCGAGGCCGCCACCATCGCCGCCGCGCTCAACCTGCCGGACCGGGTGCTCGGCCAGCCCCTGCACACGCTCTCCGGCGGTCAGCGCCGCCGTATCGAGCTGGCCAGGATCCTCTTCTCGGACGCGGACACCCTGCTGCTCGACGAGCCGACCAACCACCTCGACGCCGACTCGATCATCTGGCTGCGCGACTACCTGAAGACCTACCGCGGCGGCTTCATCGTGATCTCCCACGACGTGGACCTGGTCGAGACGGTCGTCAACAAGGTGTTCTACCTGGACGCCAACCGCTCCCAGATCGACGTCTACAACATGGGCTGGAAGCTCTACCAGCAGCAGCGCGAGGCCGACGAGAAGCGCCGCAAGCGCGAGCGCCAGAACGCGGAGAAGAAGGCGTCCGCGCTGCACTCGCAGGCCGACAAGATGCGCGCCAAGGCCACCAAGACCGTCGCCGCGCAGAACATGGCCCGCCGGGCCGACAAGCTGCTGGCCGGCCTGGAGGCCGAGCGCAAGTCCGACAAGGTCGCCAAGCTCCGCTTCCCCGAGCCCGCGCCCTGCGGCAAGACCCCGCTGACCGCCGAGGGCCTGTCCAAGTCGTACGGCTCCCTGGAGATCTTCACCGACGTCGACCTGGCCATCGACAAGGGCTCCCGGGTCGTCATCCTCGGCCTCAACGGCGCCGGCAAGACCACCCTGCTGCGCCTCCTCGGCGGCGTCGAGAAGCCCGACACCGGCCAGGTCGTCGAGGGCCACGGGCTCAAGCTCGGCTACTACGCGCAGGAGCACGAGACCCTGGACCCCGAGCGCACCGTCCTCGAGAACATGCGCTCGGCCAACCCCGACCTCGACCTCGTCGAGGTCCGCAAGACCCTGGGCTCCTTCCTGTTCTCCGGCGACGACGTCGACAAGCCGGCCGGTGTCCTGTCCGGCGGCGAGAAGACCCGCCTCGCGCTGGCCACCCTCGTGGTGTCCTCGGCGAACGTGCTGCTGCTCGACGAGCCGACCAACAACCTCGACCCGGCCAGCCGCGAGGAGATCCTCGGCGCGCTGCGCACCTACAAGGGCGCCGTCGTCCTGGTCACCCACGACGAGGGCGCCGTCGAGGCGCTCCAACCGGAACGGATCATCCTGCTTCCGGACGGCGTCGAGGACCTGTGGGGCGCCGACTACGCGGACCTCGTCGCCCTGGCTTGATCGAATGGATGATCCACCGGGTATGGATCATTCGGCCGATCCGTGATCCACCATCTGTGTGAGATCTCCTCATCACGAGGTGTGTCCTACACCGATTTCGCGGCCGGACCCCCATCGCCGGGGGTTCGGCCGCGACGCGTTTCTGACCTGGTACTTCGCAGGGAAACTCGTTCGTCCGTACGGACGTGATCCTGCGGAATCAGAGATTCCATATGTGGGGGCCCGCTCCTGTCGTCACATCCCTGTCTCATCGACCTTGCCGAATGGGTGGCCATGAAGCCCGCGAGGGGTGATCATGAGGAGACCAGAGCGCACTTCCCATGAGGAGGCACGGGTGGCCGAGACTCTGAAGAAGGGCAGCCGGGTGACCGGCGCCGCGCGCGACAAGCTCGCGGCAGACCTGAAGAAGAAGTACGACGCCGGTGCGAGCATCCGAGCGTTGGCCGAGGAAACCGGCCGCTCGTATGGCTTTGTGCACCGCATGCTCAGTGAGTCGGGTGTCACGCTGCGAGGGCGTGGCGGGGCCACCCGGGGCAAAAAGGCCACACCGGCCTGATTCCCCGGGCGGCGTCTCAGCTCCGAAAGTGAAGGTGGCCACCCGGCCGGTCAGCAGACCGTCCGGGTGGTTACTGTGCAGTCACTCAGCTCTGCCGTCGTACGGCGATCCGGCCGGCGCACGGTGGGGACGACGACCGCATCTCTCGGAGGCGCCCCATGGCTTCGCCCGCCCACGACCCCGGTCCCGTGCTCGACCAGGACGGCGTGCGGCTCACCGTCGACGACGCGATCGCCACGGTGACGCTGACCAACCCGGCCAAGCGCAACGCGCAGAGTCCCGCTCTGTGGCGGGCGCTCACCGAGGCCGGCCGGCGGCTGCCGGGCTCCGTCCGCGTCGTGGTGCTGCGGGCCGAGGGGAAGTCCTTCTCGGCCGGGCTCGACCGGCAGGCGTTCACGCCCGAGGGCTTCGACGGCGAACCGTCGTTCATCGACCTCGCACGGGGCGGCGACGCCGAACTGGACGCGACCATCACGGAGTACCAGGAGGCGTTCACCTGGTGGCGGCGCAGCGACATCCTGTCGGTCGCCGCCGTGCAGGGGCACGCGATCGGGGCGGGCTTCCAGCTGGCCCTCGCCTGTGACCTGCGGGTCGTCGCGGACGACGTGCAGTTCGCCATGCGCGAGACCAGCCTCGGCCTGGTCCCGGACCTGACGGGCACGCACCCCCTGGTGTCCCTGGTCGGTTATGCCCGGGCGCTGGAGATCTGCGCGACCGGCCGCTTCGTCACGGCCGAGGAGGCGGTCACCACCGGGCTGGCCAACCTCGCCGTACCCGCGGACCAGCTCGACGGCGCCGTGCACGACCTGGTGTCGGCGGTCCTGGCCGCGCCGCGCGACGCGGTCGTCGAGACCAAGGCACTGCTCCAGGGCGCCCGGGACCGGGACTACGAGAGCCAGCGCGCCGCCGAACGCGCCGCCCAGGCCCGCCGCCTGCGCGACCTGGCCGGTATCGGGGAGTGACCCCGGCACGCACCGGCTCAGTCGACCGCCGTCACCAGGACCGCCACTGACGGACGGTCGGACAGGGCGTCCGACACCGCCGCACGGACCCGCAGGGCCACCTCCACGGCCCGGTGGTCCCCGCCCACCGCCAGCTCCACCCGGACATGGCGGCGCGGCAGCGCCTCCCCCCGCGCCGGCTCCGTGATGTCGACCGGACGGCCCAGCGTGGCCGTCAGCCGCGACACGCCCACAACCGCCAGGGCGGCGGCGGCCGCACGGCCCTCGTCGCCGGCCTCCCGGTCCGCGGCAGGGCGGGGCCGCGGTTCAGCCCCGGGCCCGGGCGCGGGCTCCGGGGCCGTGTCCGCGTCCAGCAGGGCCGTCGCCCGCAGGTCCACGTCCGTCACCGTGAGGCCGAGACGCTGCGTCGCCGCCGCCAGCGCGGTGCGCAGGCGGTCGGCGGTCCGGGGCAGGGGTTCAGCCGCCGCGGAGCCGACGGTCGCCGCGAAGTCGGCCGTCACCCGCAGCGGGCCGGGCGGCAGCGCGCTCGGCGGTGGCGGCACGACCGGTTCACGGGCCTCCCCGGGATCCGCGGGCGCGACGCGCAGGCCGCCCGGGTGCACCCCGGTCACGCCCCGGGCCGCGGCCAG
Organism: Streptomyces sp. JK94; assembly: GCF_053613315.1. Taxonomy (NCBI): domain Bacteria; kingdom Bacillati; phylum Actinomycetota; class Actinomycetes; order Kitasatosporales; family Streptomycetaceae; genus Streptomyces; species Streptomyces sp. JK94. The sequence goes on from NZ_JBSICH010000003.1 coordinate 97,973, forward strand.
CAGCGCTTCGCGCACCGCCCGTTCGGCGATCCACGCGCCGTCCCGCGGCCCGCCCAGCGGCAGCAGCCTGCCGAGCCCCAACTGCTCCCGTACCGTCCGCGTCCACCGGTCCGCCGTCGTCATTCCTCCAGCCTGCCGCATCCGCGGCGCGCTGCGGCGCAACCACGCATACCGTGGTCGTAGGACTACGACCGAAAGGGACGTACGGCGATGAGTGACATGGACAGCCAGCGCACCGGACAGGGGACGACGGAGCCCGCCGGGACGGACAAGGCCCAGACGACGCGGCGCGGCGGCGGAGCCCCCGGGACCCGGGGGCGGACCACCATCGCCGACGGCGTCGTGGAGAAGATCACCGGAATGGCGGCACGCGACGTCGCCGGCGTGCACGCGATGGGCAGCGGGATGTCCCGCACCTTCGGCGCCGTGCGCGACCGGGTGCCCGGCGGGACGAAGTCGGGCGTGACGCGCGGTGTCAAGGCCGAGGTCGGTGAGACGCAGACCGCCCTCGATCTGGAGATCGTCGTCGAGTACGGCGTGTCGATCTCGGACGTCGCCCGGGATGTGCGAGAGAACGTGGTGGCGGCGGTGGAGCGGATGACCGGCCTGGAAGTCGTCGAGGTCAACATCGCGGTGAGCGACGTGAAGCTGCCCGACGAGGAGGACGAGGAGCCGGAGCCCCGGATCAAGTGACACACACGGACGCGGACCGAAGGGAGCGCACCATGAACATGGCCGTGGTCGGCATGATCGCCGGCATGGCGCTGGGTTTCGCCGGGTATTTCGGTGGCTTCGGTGCCTTTCTGCTGGTGGCGGCCCTGGGGGCCGTCGGGTTCGTCGCCGGCCGCCTTCTGGAGGGGGACATGGAACTCGGTCACTTCTTCCGCACCCGCGACGACCGGCGGCGGTGACCGGCGTGAGCGACGGGGCCGGTGAGCTCCTCGAACCCCTGGCCGTCGTGGAGCCGGGCGAGCGCGGCGGTACCCGGATCGCCGACCGGGTCGTCGCCAAGGTCGCCGCGCAGGCGGCGCGCGAGGCGGTCGGCCCGCTGCACCCGGACGCGGAGCGCCCGCACGCCACCGTCGTCGTCCACCACGACACCGCCCACGTCCGGGTCCATCTCGAACTCGACTACCCCTGCGACATCGGCGCCCGTTGCGGACGGGTGCGGCACCAGGTCGTCCAGCGGGTCCGCGCGCTGGTGGGAATGGCGGTGCCGGAGGTCGCCGTCCAGGTGGAGCGGCTGCACCTGGTGGCGGAGCACGGCGCGAGACAGGGAAGGACGCGATGAGCGAGCCCCAGGGCACCGAAGGCAGCACCCGGCGCATGCCCGTCATGGAGCCCGCCACGGAGCAGGAGACCGCCCCCGGCGGGCCCCCGCCCGCGCCCGACGGCGGACGCGGAACGGAGGGCCGCTTCTGGTCCGCCCGCCGCGTCCCCGCGGGCATCGTCGCGCTGCTGCTCCTGCTCGTCGCGGCCGCCTTCCTCTACGACGTCGTCGCCGTGCGCGCCGGCCGGGCCGCCCTCGGGTGGCGCCGCGACCTGGCCCGGCAGCTCGCCGACCGCCCCCTCGACGACACCTGGGTGCTGGTCGGCGCGGGAGTCGCCGCGGCCCTGGGACTGTGGCTGCTCCTGCTGGCCCTCACGCCGGGTCTGCGCAAGGTGCTGCCGATGCGGCGCGCTCACCGGGACGTGCGCGCGGGGCTCCACCGGGACGCCGCCGCCACGGTGCTGCGCGACCGGGCCATGGAGGTCGCCGGGGTGCAGTCGGCGCGGGTGCGGATGCGCCGCCGCACGGCACGCGTGCGTGCCGTGTCGCACTTCAGGGAACTGGACGACGTGCGCGCCGAACTGGACGGTGTGCTCGACGACGCGGTGGGCGGGCTGGGGCTGGCCCGACGGCCCGCCCTGTCCGTCCGTGTCGCGCGGCCCGGACGGAAGGGGTGAGGGCGGTGCTCAGGACCGTCGACCGTGTCCTGCTCGGCCTGGTGGGCCTCGCCCTGGTCGCCCTGGGCGGCTCGGTGCTGGCGGTCGGGCTCGGCGCCGCCGCACCCGGCTGGTGGCTCCACGACGGGCCGCACGACGTGCTGCTCGGCGACGCCGAGCGGACCCGCTGGCGGGACTCCGGCTGGTGGTGGCCGGTCGTCATCGCCGTGCTCGCCGCCCTGCTGCTGCTCGCCCTGTGGTGGCTCGTGGCCGTGCTGCGCCGCCGCCGGCTCACCGAGGTCCTCGTCGACACCGGGGACGGTGAAGGCGCCGTGCTGCGGGGCCGGGCCCTGGAGGACGCCCTCGCCGGGGAGGCGGGACGGGTGGACGGGGTCGAACGGGCCAAGGTCCGGCTCACCGGCCGTCGCGACGCCCCGGCGGCCCGCGTCCGGCTGCTGCTGGCCCCCCACGCGGACCCCGGCACCGCACTGGACGACCTCACCACCCACGCCCTGGACCACGCCCGTACCTCGGCGAACCTCGCGGCCCTCCCGGCGGAGGTCCACCTCCAGGGCGTCAGACACCGGGCCGAGCGGGTCAGCTGACGCGCTCGGGGCGCCGCCGAGCGGGCGCCGTCTGCCCGGCCGGCGCGTGGCCCCGGTGATCTAGAAGCCGTGCCGTACCCCGCCGTCCACCGGCAGCATCACGCCCGACACGTAGGACGCGGCGGGGGAGAGGAGGAACGCCGCCGCGCGGCCGAACTCCTCGGGGGCGCCGTAGCGGCGCAGCGGGATGCGGGACTCGGACGCCGTCCTCGTCGCCTCCGGGTCGGCCGACATGCCGTCCAGCTCCCGTATCCGGTCGGTGTCGATCCGGCCCGGCAGCAGGCCGACGACCCGGATGCCGCGCGGGCCCAGTTCGTCGGCGAGGGACTTGGCGAAGCCGGCCAGTCCCGGCCGCAGGCCGTTGGAGATGGTCAGGCCGGGAATCGGTTCGTGCACCGAGCCCGAGAGCACGAAGCCGATGACGCCGCCCGCCTCCAGCTCCGCCGCCGCCGTGCGGGCCAGCCTGACCGCGCCGAGGAACACCGACTCGAACGCCGTCTGCCACTGGTCGTCCGTGTTGTCGGCGACGAACCCGGGCGGCGGGCCGCCCACGCTGATCAGCACACCGTCGAAGCGGCCGAAGCGCTCCCGGGCGGTCGCGATCAGCCGGCCGGCGGCCTCGGGGTCGGCATTGTCGGCGGCCACCCCGACGGCACCCGGGCCCAGCGCGTCCGCGGCCTCCGCGACGCTCCGCTCGTCCCGCCCCGTCACGACCGCCTTCGCCCCGTCGGCGACCAGTTCCCGCGCGCAGGCGTTGCCCAGGCCCCGGGTCGCTCCCGTGACGACGTACACCCGGTCCTTCAGTCCAAGATCCATGGTCCTATCCTGCCCTCTCGCCCCCGAACAGGGCGAGGGCCGTGTTCACCAGGCCGACGTGGCTGAACGCCTGCGGGAAGTTGCCGAGCTGGCGACGGGAGACCGGGTCGTACTCCTCGGCCAGCAGCCCGACGTCGTTGACCAGTCCCACCAGCCGCTCGAACAGCTCCCGGGCCTCCTTCGTCCGGCCGGTCGCGTGCAGGGCGTCCGCGTACCAGAAGGAGCACACCAGGAAGGTCGCCTCGCCGCCCGGCAGCCCGTCGACCGGGACACCCTCGGTGCTGTAGCGGCGCACCAGGCCGTCCCGGGTCAGCTCCGCGCCGATCGCGTCGACCGTGCCGACGACCCGCGGGTCGTCCGGCGGCAGGAAGCCCACGCGCGGGATCAGCAGCAGCGAGGCGTCCAGCTCCGCGGAGCCGTAGGACTGGGTGAAGGTGTTGCGCGCGGGGTCGTAGCCCTTCTCGCACACCTCCCGGTGCACCTCGTCGCGCAGTGCGCGCCAGCGGTCCGGGTCGCCTCCGCCCAGCTCGGGATGGTCCTCCAGGGTGCGCACCGCCCGGTCCAGCGCCACCCAGGCCATCACCTTCGAGTGCACGAACTGCCGGCGCCCGCCGCGCACCTCCCACAGCCCTTCGTCGGGCTCCCGCCACGCCGTGGCCAGGAAGTCCATCAGGGCGCACTGCAGCTCCCACATCTGCGGCTGCGGGTGCATCCCCGCCAGCCGGGCCAGCGACAGGGAGTCCATGACCTCGCCGTACACGTCCAGCTGGAGCTGGTTCACGGCGTCGTTGCCGATGCGTACGGGGGTGGACCCGGCGAATCCGGACAGCCACGGCAGCTCGAACTCGGGCAGCCGCCGCTCGCCCGCCACGCCGTACATGATCTGGAGATCGGACGGATTGCCCGCGACCGCGCGCAGCAGCCAGTCGCGCCAGGCCTCCGCCTCCTCCAGGTACCCGGCCGCCAGCAGGGCGCCCAGCGTGAGGGTGGAGTCGCGCAGCCAGCAGAACCGGTAGTCCCAGTTGCGCACGCCGCCCAGCTCCTCGGGCAGCGAGGTGGTGGGCGCGGCCACGATCCCGCCGGTGGGCTTGTAGGTGAGCGCCTTCAGGGTGATCAGGGAGCGCATGACGGCGTCCCGGTACGGACCGTCGTAGCGGCAGTGCGCGGACCAGGCACGCCAGTCCTCGACGCTGTGCTCCAGGGCGATGAACGGGTCCACCAGCGCCGGGCGGGGCTCGTGCGAGGGGTGCCAGGTGAGGACGAAGGCGACCCGTTCACCCGCGGCGACGGTGAACTCGGCGTGCGTTCCGAAGTCCTGCCCCCAGCTGCGCACCTCCGGCTCACTGCGCAGCCACGCCGAGTCCGGTCCGGCGACGGCCACCCGGTGCCCGTCGGACCTGCGCACCCACGGGACGACCGAGCCGTAGTCGAAGCGCAGCCGCAGCACGCTGTGCACGGTGACCTCGCCGCTCAGCCCCTCCACGACGCGCACCAGGTCGGGGGCGCGGTCGCGCTGGGGCATGAAGTCGGTGACCCGCACCGAGCCGCCCTCGGTCTCCCACTCGGTGTCCAGGACGAGGGTGTCCGGCCGGTACGCACGCCGCGTGCAGCGCTCGGCGCCCTTGGGGGCGATGCGCCAGTGGCCGTTCTCCTCGTCGCCGAGGAGTCTGGAGAAGCACGCGGCGGAGTCGAAGCGGGGCAGGCACAGCCAGTCCACGGAACCGTCCGTACCGACCAGGGCCGCGGTCTGCTGGTCGCCGATGAGCGCATAGTCTTCGATGGTGGAGTGCACGGGATTCCGTCTTCCCGACCACGGCCGGAGCAATCGGATCCGCTGCCGTCCTCCCACCCGGCGGCGTCCTGGGGATCAGACCGCCGCGGGCTCCGCCGCCTCCGCGGTGTCCTGCTCGTCCTGCGACGCCCGGTCCCTCGCCTCGCGGCGGACCAGCACGAACCAGCCGACCGGGACCCCCGCGGCGAACAGCCACCACTGGACGGCGTACGCCATGTGATTGCCGATGCCGTCGTGGTCGGGCTCCGCGATGAGTTCGGGGGTGTCGCCGACGGGCCCGGGGTCGGTCAGCTCGACGTATCCGCCGAGGACCTGCTTGCCGAGGCGCTCGGCCTGCTGCTCGCTGTCGATCAGCATGACCTGGCGGTCGGGGAGACCCTCGACGTTCTTGATGCCGCTGTCCTCGGTCGTCTGGTCGGGCATCAGCCGGCCGGTGACGGTGGTCTCGCCCGCCGGGGGCGCCGGGACCTCGGGGAAGGCGGTCTGGCTGGCGCCGTTGGACGGGACCCAGCCCCGGTTGACGAGCAGGACCTTGCCGTCGTCCAGGACGAAGGGGGTCAGGACGTGGTAGCCGACCCGGTCGTCCGCGTTGGTGCGCCGGCGCACGACGACCTCGCCGGCCCGGTCGAAGCGGCCCGTGGCGGTCACCCGGCGGTAGAGGTCCGCGTCGTCGACCTTCGCTCCCGGCGAGGTCAGGGACTCGGCCGGCACGGGCTCCGCCGCCAGGGAGTCCCCGATCACCTCGTTCAGGGCGACCCTGTGCTCGTGGCGGTGCAGCTGCCAGAAGCCCAGCTCGATCATCGTCGGGATGAGCGCGAGCGCCACGAGGGTGAGGATCACCCACTGGCGGGACAACAGGAAGCGGTACACCCCACGACGGTACAACTCGGTCGTGGGGCGCGGTGCGGCGGGTACGGCCTCGCGCGGCCGCCGGTGGCTAGACCTTGTCGACGATCCCCGCCCTTCCCTCGGCACGGGCGCAGTGGGCGCCGCAGTACCAGTGGCCCTCGACCTCGACGCCCTGCCCGATGATCTGCACCCGGCAGTGCTCGCAGATGGGGGCCATCCGGTGGATCGCGCAGGAGAAGCAGTCGAAGACGTGCACCGCTCCCTGGGCGTGGACCTCGAAGGTCATTCCGTAGTTGTTGCCGCAGACTTCGCATGTCGCCATGCGCCACAGGGTGGGCCGTCGCCGCGGCGCGGGCGAGCGGGCGGCGGGCGAGTCGCCCGGAATCACCCGTCCGTACGGCGCGCCCGCCGCCCGCGTTCGCATCGGGGTACTGCCCGCGCACGCATCGGGGCGCCGCCCGTCCACGCGCACGGGCGGCGCCTACGCAACCGCTCGCCCGTGCGTCTACGCAACCGCTCGCCCCCGCAGCCGCGCGTCCGTACGCCCCGCAGCCACGCACGTAGACGCCCGTGCCCGCGCTCCCGCCGTGCTCCGCCCGCGGACCGCGCTCAGCCGTCCGCGGGCTCGACGTCCCCGAGCAGCTGCCCGAACGCCGCCTCGTCCACCACCGGCGTGCCGTACTGGCGGGCCTTGACCGCCTTGGACGTGCCCGAGTCCGGGTCGTTGGTGACCAGCAGGCTGGTCAGCCGGGACAGGCTGGTGGCGACGTGCAGTCCGGCCTCGGTCGCGCGGTCCTCCAGCAGGTCGCGCTCGACGGAGGTGTCACCCGAGAAGGCGACCCGCATGCCCTGCTTGAGGCGTTTGCCCTCTTCGTAACGGCCCGGGTTGGGATAGGGGCATGCGGGCCTTTTGCGGGAGGGGCGCCAACCGGTCTGCCGGTAGCCGCCGTAGCCGGCCTGCGGGCCGATCCTGGGGGCGGGCCGGTCCGACCACTCGGTCAGCGGCCGGCACTCGTGCAGCGGCAGCCGCACGCCGCCCGCCGCCGCCGCGAGCAGGCTCGGCCGGAACGCCTCCGCCAGCACCCGCGCGTCGTCCAGCGCGTGGTGCGCCCGCTGCTGCACGACGCCGAAGTGGGCGGCCAGCGACTCCAGCTTGTGGTTGGGCAGCGGCAGTTCCAGCGCCTTGGCGAGCGCGATGGTGCACAGCCGTTGACGCACGGGCGCCTCGCGCCGCGCACGCGCGTACTCGCGGGCGATCATCTGCCAGTCGAAGACCGCGTTGTGCGCGACGAGCACCCGCCCGTCGAGCCGGGCCGCGAACTCCTCGGCGACGTCCGGGAAGAGCGGCGCTCCCCGGAGCGCCTCGCTCGTCAGGCCGTGTATCCACACCGGGCCCGGGTCGCGCTGGGGATCGACCAGTGTGTACCAGTGGTCCTCGACCTCACCGCGGGCGTCCAGTCGGTAGACGGCCGCGGAGATGATGCGGTCGTCGCGGGCCAGGCCGGTGGTCTCCACGTCAACGACCGCGTACCCCTGCGGATACGCGGCCGGCCACACCGTGGCGGACGACGCTGCGGTCGTGCGGTCTTCGAGCATGGTTCACGAGGATACGGCCCGCGACTGACACTCCGGTCCCGCAGGTGCCCCGCGGCGCCCGGCGAAACGATCCCTCCGTCAACTTCCCGCCCCCGGTCCCGGGTTGTGGCAGCAGCGCGGGAAGGGGGCGGTCCGGGGCGCCGGCGCGGGGCCCGCGGCGTGCCCGGTGCGGTCCTGTCCACCGTGACGGAGCGCACGCGCGGCGAGGCCCGGGAGGCCGGTCCGCGCACTCGGTCACGGGCGCCGGCTCACCACCGGATCGGCACCGGAAGGGCGGTCAGGAGCCCCGACACCGCGACCACCGCACCCAGGGCGACGACCTCCGCGCGCGCGGGGGAGCAGGCGTCCAGCGGGTCGGGTGCGCGGCGCAGCCGGATCCTGGCCCACAGGGCGAGGGCGGCGACGGCGGCCACGAGGATCACCTTGGCGAGCAGGACCCGTCCGTACGCCGTGTCCGTCAGCTGGTCCGCCAGCGTGCCCGGTGGCATGCGGCGCAGCGAACTGCACACCCCCGTCGCCGTGATGGCCGCGAGCAGGACGGCCGCCACGCGCGCGTAGAGCCCCAGCAGGGCCGCCCCCGTCCCGGCGTCCCCCCGGCTCCGCAGCATCCGCAGCGCGTACAGCAGACCGCCCACCCACAGCGACGCGCACGTCAGATGGACGAGGGTCAGGCCCGAGCCGATCAGCGGGCTGTACTCGGTCGGCGGGTGCGCGCGCAGCGCCTCCGCGACGATCACCGCGGCCGGCGGCCAGACCTGGAGGCCCGGCCGGCGCGAGCCGGCGCAGAAGCCGGCCGCGAGGAAGGCGTTGACCTCCAGGAGCGCGAGTCTGCCCTCACGGGACTCGTAGAGGCCGCCGACGTCGATGTCCGCGACGCCGGCCGGCACCAGGTTTCCGGTGGCCACCACCGACGCCAGCCCCAGCGCGGCGACGAAGCCGACGGCGGCGGCGTGCGGCGACCAACTGCGGGGCCGCTCCGGGGGAGTGCCGGGAAGCGCACGGGCCAGCCGGTTCACGAACAGCTCGCCGACCGGAACGCTCAGCGCGGCGAAGAGCACCGTGCGCAGCAGGGCGATACCGCCGGCGCCGGGTGCCTCCGCCTCCCCGGTGCCGTGCAGGGCGGGAGCGGGACCGAGGAGGGGTATCAACGCGGCCAGCACCACCAGCACCAGCACGGCCGCGGCACGGCCGGTGCCGGAAGGCTGCGCGTGCCGTCCGGCACCGGCGGCCCGGGACGGGGCTCTCATCAAGGTCACCTCGGGATCTTCACCAGCTCCTCCGGATCCGGGCACGTTCCGGAGAACGGCCGGCGGCCCGGCATGGCGTACAAGAGGACGTCCTCGGCCGCCGTACGGTTCGGCGGCCGGCCGGCGGGAGGGCGAGCGACGCGTCACGTCCAGCGCGCGGTGTCCGCGCCCCAGGGCCCCGGCGGGCGCGCCCAGTCGGCGGGCCCGCCCGCGAAGGACACCGGCGGCAGGGCGTACCGCAGCCGTCCCAGCGGGCTGTCCCGCTCGGCGAGCCAGGGCTCCGGGCCCGGGCCCGCCGCCGCGCCCGCCCGGCCCGCATCGTCGCTCCCGCAGGGCCGGCCGGTGCCGTGCGCCTGTGCGGACCCGTCCCCGCCGTCCGGCCGGAGCCCGCCCGTCAGCCAGGCCGCGGTCCGTGCCAGCGCCACCCGGACGTACCGGCTGCCGCCCTCGTACGTCTGCTCGGTCAGCGCCCGCAGCACCCCGGCGGCCAGCAGGTAGCCGCTGCCGTGGTCGAGGGCCTGCGCGGGCAGCGCGCCCGGCCGCCCGGCCGTCCCCTCGACGGCGGCGATCCCGGTGGCCACCTGCACCAGGCTGTCGAAGCCGCGCCGCCCGGCCCACGGCCCGTACGCGCCCCACGCCGACAACTGCGCCACGACCAGCCCCGGCCTGCGCGCCGCCAGCTCCTCGGGGGAGAGCCCGAACCGGTCCAGCGCGCCCGGCCGGTACCCGGTGACGACCACGTCGGCCGCACCGAGCAACTCCTCGAACGCCTCCCGGTCCACGGTCAGGTCCAGCGTCGCGGACCGCTTGCCGAAGCCCGTGTCGGCATGCTGGTCCGGCAGTTCCGGCAACCCCGGCGGATCCACGCGCAGTACGTCGGCGCCGAGCAGGGCCAGCGTGCGCGTGGCGACCGGCCCCGCGATGACGCGGGTCAGATCCAGGACGCGCAGCCCGGCGGCGGGCAGCAGGGGCGACGAGGAGGACGCGGGGAGCGACGAGGTGAACCCACGCGCGCGTGACGCGTCCAGCCGCCCCCGCTCGGCCAACGGCCGCCCGGCCACCGCCGCCCCCTGCGCGGACGCCGCCCACTGACCGGGCGTGCGCAGCGCGACGGCCAGCCCGCCGGCCGCGTACACGGTCTCCTCGACCTCCAGGGCGGACCGCCCGGCCAGCACCGACTCCACCGCACCCACGTCCGCGGGCGTGTCCAGCGCCGCCAGCAGCCGCGCCCGGTGGTGCGGGTAGTTGGCGTGGGTGCGCACCCACCCGTCGGCCGTCCGCCACAGCCGGGACAACGGCGCGAACGTCACCGGCTCGCGCCCGCCCACCCGCAGGTGCCGCTCACTGGTGAAGGCCGCGGCGACGGCCCCGTCGTCCACCCGCACCCCGGGCATCTTGGCCGGCCCCGCCCGCCGCGCCGCCAGTTCGGCCGCGGCCAGCGCACACGCGCCGACACACGCCCGCGCCAGGTCCCGCACCGGAAGCCGCGCGCCGAGCACCTCGCGGCGCCCGCCCCCCGACACCGCGGACACCAGGGCGGGATCACCCCCCAGCGCGGACCACACGTGCGCGATGCCTGCCGTGTTCGCCCCGCCCGTCACGTCTGTTACGTCTGTCATGACCGCCAAATCTGCCATGCCCGCCGCGTCTCCCCCTGCCCGCCGCATCTCCCGCGGCCGGGCAGTGCGGCACCGGTCCCGCGCCCCGCACGCGTGAAGCGGGCCGGTCGGCTGCCCCGGCCCGCTTCACGCGCGTGTGGTCACCGCTCAGGAAACGGTCACCAGGTGACCGCGTCCAGCGCGTCGGTCATGCCCCAGCCGTAGAAGCCGTTGCGGTTCTTCGAGCCCTCGCACACCGCGTCGGCCTTGCCGTCGCCGTCGATGTCGTACGGCTTGGTGCACGGCGTGGCGTCGGCCTGGGCGTACAGCAGGGCCTTGACCATGGCCGGGGAGGCGTACGGGTGCGTCGACTTGATCAGGGCGGCGACGCCCGCGACGTGCGGGGACGCCATCGACGTACCGGCCATGTAGCCCCACTTGCCGCCGGGCAGCGTGCCGAGGATCAGACCGCTGGTCGCGGGCGGTTCCGGCGTCTGGTAGGCCGTCGAGTCGCCGCCGGGCGCGGCGATGTCGATGACACCCAGCCCGTGGTTGGAGAAGGACGACTTGAGGCCCTTCGCGCCGGTCGAGGCCACCGTGACGACGCCGGGCAGCTGCGTCGGGATGTCGAGGCACTCCGACGGGTCGACCACCCGGTCGCCGGGCGTCGTGTCGTTCGGCGAGGACGGGTCGGTGATCTCGTCGGAGGAGAGGTCGTAGTTCTCGTTGCCCGCCGCGGCGACGTTGACCGCGCCCTTCTTCTCCGCGTACTTCGACGCCCGGGTGACGGCCTCGACGAGCGCCTTCTGGTCCGGGTCGTTCTTGCAGTTGAAGTACCACGGGTCGGTGTAATAGCTGTTGTTGGTCACGTCGACGCCGTGCTCGGCCGCCCACACGAAGCCGCAGACCACTGCCTCGGTGTAGAAGAAGCCGTCCGGGTTGGACACCTTGATGCCGGAGACCTTCACCCCGGGCGCCACGCCGGTCATGCCGACGCCGTTCTTGGCGGCGGCGATCTCGCCGGCCACGTGGGTGCCGTGCGGGCTCTCCGCCGCGCTCGGCCGCCAGGCCCCGTCGCTGGTGTCCGGCTTGCCGGAGACGCAGTTGACGGAGGCGGCCCGGTCGAAGTTCGGGGCGATGTCCGGGTGGGTGTCGTCCACGCCGGTGTCGATCACCGCGACGGTGACCTTCTTGCTGCCCAGCGACTTCTCGTGCGCCTTGTCCGCCTTGATGGCGGGCAGGTCCCACTGGAGGGACTCCAGCGGGTCCTGGCCCTCGGCGGCCTCGGCGGCGGCGACCTCCCGGCCGCTGAGCACCTTCGGGGTGCCCACGTCGGTCGTGGCGGCCGAGGGCAGCGGCGCGGTGCGGGTGGCACCGGCCGACTGCACGCCGCGCGCCTTGCGGACGGTCTTGGCGAAGTCCGGGTTCGCGGAGTGGACGACGACCACGCCGATCCGGTCGTACGACGTCACGATCGTGCCGCCGGCCTTGGCTATCGCCCGCTTCACGTGCGCCGAGGGACCGTGCCCGGGGCGGACGTTGACGACGTAGCTCAGTGAGGACGACGCCTCGGCCGTGGCCGCGGGAGCGGCCTCGGCGGCGGTGGCCGGGACGCCGGGCAGGACGGCGAGGGACGCGGCCACGGCCAGGCCGGCCGGGATCACGAGGGCGCGACGGTGACGCGGGTGGTGCGCTGTCATGTGCGATGTCTCCAGTTTCGTTCCGGGAGGGGCTGGGAAGCTGTGGAGGCCGGTCACCTCACCGCGCGCAGCGCGTTCACGATGCCGAAGCCGTAGAAGCCGTTGACCCGCGCGCCGCCCTCGCAGGTGGCGTCCTGGGCGCCGTCGCCGTCCTGGTCGTAGGAGGCCGGGCAGCCCGGGTTGTCCGCCTGGGCCTTCAGCAGTGCCTGAAGCATCGCCGGGGAGGCGTGCCGGTGCTTCGACTTCAGCAGCGCGGCGACGCCCGCGGCGTGCGGCGCGGCCATCGAGGTGCCCTGGAGCCAGGCGTACTCGTTGTCGGGCATGGTCGACAGGATGCGGCCGTTCTTCGACGGCGTGTCCGGGATCTGGTAGCGCGCGTCACCGCCCGGCGCCGCGACGTCGACGACGCCCTTGCCGTACGAGGAGTAGTAGGACTTCTCCTCGTCGACGCCCGTCGCGCTGACGGTGACGATGCCCGGGAGCTGGGTCGGCAGGTCGAAACACTCGTGCGGGTCGACGGTCCGCGTCACCGGCGTGGAGTCGTCGGGGCTGGAGTCGTCGACGATCGCGTCGGAGTCCAGGTCGTGGTTGGAGTTGCCCGCGGAGGCCAGGTGCAGGGTGCCCTTGCGCTGCGCGTAGAGCTGGGCCCGGTTGACCGCGTCGACGATCGCGCGCTGGTCCGGGTCGTCCATGCAGTTGTACAGCCAGGGGTCCACGTAGTAGCTGTTGTTGGTGATCTCCACGCCGTGGTCGGCGGCGAACACGAACGCGCACACGACGTTCTCGGGGTAGAAGAGCCCGTTGTCCGGGTCGCTCACCTTGATGCTCGACACCTTCACGCCCGGCGCGACACCGGCGACGCCGACGCCGTTGCGGGCGGCGGCTATCTCACCGGCCACGTGGGTGCCGTGGTAGTCGTCGGCGGTGTACGGCCGCCAGGCGCCCTCGCTGGTGTCCGCCTTGCCGCCGACGCAGTTGGCGGACTGGGCGGCGGAGAAGTTCGGGGCGAGGTCGGGGTGGGTGTCGTCCACGCCGGTGTCGATGACGGCGACGGTGACCCGGGAGCTGCCGGGGTTGATCTTCGCGGCCTTGTCGGCGCCTATCGCGCGCAGGTCCCACTGGTCCGCTTCCAGCGGCTCGCCGGCCCCCGCGGCCTCGGACGCCCGGGCGGTCCTCGCGGCCTGCTCGGCGGAGAGCATCTCGGCGGCGCCCTGGTCGGTGGTGCCGGCGGCGGTCAGCGGCGCGGTGCGGGTCGCGCCCGCCGACTGGACCCCGCGCGCCTTGCGGACGGTCGTGGCGAAGTCCGGGTTGGCGGAGTGGACGACGATCACGCCGATCTTCTCGTACGTGGTGACGACGCTCCCGCCGGCCTCGGCTATCGCACGCTTCACCGACGCGAGCGTGCGGTGGTCCGTCCTCGTGTTCACGACGTAGGCCAGGCGGGGCGCGTCCGAGGCGCGGTCGGCCCGCGCCGTCTCGGCGGCGGACCCGGCCGGGGCGGCCGAAGCGGCCGCCGGCAGGAAACCGAGCGACGCGGTGAGCGACAGCACGACCGGTACGGCGAGAGCGAGCCGCCGTCTGGAACGCGGCGCCCGCGCGGTGGGCGACGTAGACAGATGAACCATGGGGTCTCCACATCATCCGGAAACGAAACCGGCCCGACGCACAGGTGGTGCTCGGGCAGGTACATGACGGAGTGGTGCAGGGCGAAGCTATCCCCCGCACCCGCTGGCCAGCAATGACCCACCGCAGGTGACTTCGGAAAGTGCCCCGCGTGTTGAACCGGTCCCCGTGGGGCGCCGTGTCGTTGGGCAGGGAGCCCGAGCACGTCCGGGCCCCCGCCGGAACACCTACTTCCAAGCCGTCACGTCCGTCGTACGAGGAGACTCCGTGGCCACCGACGCACCGCCCCCCTCGAAAGAGGAACGCCCACTTCCCTCCGCCGAGGAGTTCTCCGAAGTGCAGCAGAGCGCTGAGTTCGCCGAACTGCGCCGCTCCTTCCGCTCCTTCGCCTTCCCGCTGACGATCGCCTTCGTGGCCTGGTACCTGCTGTACGTGCTGCTGTCGAACTACGCCGGCGGCTTCATGGGCACCAAGCTGTTCGGCAACATCAACGTCGCCTTCGTCTTCGGCATCGCCCAGTTCGTCACCACGTTCCTCATCGCCTGGTGGTACTCGCGGTACGCCGCCGCGAAGCTCGACCCCAAGGCCGAGGCCATCAAGTCCCGGATGGAGGGCGGCGCATGAGCACCGCACAGACCGTTCTCGCCGCCCAGCTCGCCGCCAACGAGGCCAGCGAGCACCGCCCGCTGATCATCACCCTCTTCGCGGTCTTCGTCCTCGCGACGCTCGGCATCACCGTCTGGGCGGGCCGCCAGACCAAGGACGCCGCCGACTTCTACGCGGGCGGCCGCCAGTTCAGCGCCTTCCAGAACGGCCTCGCCGTCTCCGGCGACTACATGTCGGCCGCCTCCTTCCTCGGCATCGCCGGCGCCATCGCCCTCTTCGGCTACGACGGCTTCCTGTACTCCATCGGCTTCCTGGTGGCCTGGCTGGTCGCCCTGCTGCTGGTGGCCGAGCCGCTCAGGAACTCCGGCCGCTACACCATGGGCGACGTGCTCGCGTACCGCATGCGCCAGCGCCCCGTGCGCACCGCCGCCGGAACCTCCACGATCGTCGTGTCGATCTTCTACCTGCTGGCGCAGATGGCGGGCGCGGGCATCCTCGTCTCGTTGCTCCTCGGCATCACCTCCGACGCCGGCAAGATCCTCATCGTCGCCCTCGTCGGCCTCCTGATGATCGTCTACGTCTCCATCGGCGGCATGAAGGGCACCACCTGGGTCCAGATGGTCAAGGCCGTGCTGCTGATCGGCGGCACCGTCCTGATCACCTTCCTGGTACTGCTGAAGTTCGACTTCAACATCTCCGACCTGCTGGGTACCGCCGCCGAGAACAGCGGCAAGGGGGCCGCCTTCCTGGAGCCGGGCCTCCAGTACGGCGCCACCGGCACCACCAAGCTGGACTTCATCTCCCTGGGCATCGCCCTGGTGCTCGGCACGGCCGGCCTGCCGCACATCCTGATCCGCTTCTACACCGTGCCCAACGCCAAGGCCGCCCGTAAGTCCGTGAACTGGGCGATCGGCATCATCGGCGCCTTCTACCTGATGACCATCGCGCTCGGCTTCGGCGCCGCCGCGCTCGTCGGGCAGAAGGAGATCATCGAGTCCAACCCGTCCGGCAACACGGCCGCGCCCCTGCTCGCCCTGCACGTGGGCGGCGTCGACTCGGCCTGGGGCGCGATCCTGCTCGCCACGATCTCGGCGGTGGCCTTCGCGACCATCCTCGCCGTGGTCGCCGGCCTCACCCTCGCCTCGTCCTCGTCCTTCGCGCACGACATCTACGCCAACGTCATCCGCAAGGGCCAGGCCACCGAGAAGGAGGAGATGCGGGCGGCCCGCTGGGCGACCGTCCTCATCGGCGTCGTCTCCATCGCGCTCGGCGCCCTCGCCCGCGACCTGAACGTGGCCGGCCTGGTGGCCCTGGCCTTCGCGGTCGCCGCCTCCGCCAACCTGCCGACCATCCTCTACAGCCTCTTCTGGAAGCGGTTCACCACCCAGGGCGCCCTGTGGTCGATCTACGGCGGCCTGATCGTCGCCGTCGGCCTGGTGCTGTTCTCGCCCGTGGTGTCCGGTGACCCGAAGGCGATGTTCCCCGACGTGGACTTCGCCTGGTTCCCGCTGAAGAACCCGGGCATCATCTCCATTCCGTTCGGCTTCCTCATGGGCTGGCTCGGCACGGTCCTGTCCAAGGAGAAGCCCGACGAGGCGAAGTACGCCGAGCTGGAGGTCCGGTCCCTGACCGGCACCGGAGCGCACTGAGCCGCGGACCGGGCACCCCGGGGCGCGGCCGCTCGTAGATCCCTACGACGCGGCCGCGTCCCACGTCGTGGGATCGGGCCGCTGTCGATGTCGGACCCGTCACGTAGGCTCGCAGGTGTCGGAGGAGAGAAGTGCTCCGCCGATCCGCGTCGAGGGAGGGGGCCCACGTGCTCATCGACACCTACGGCCGAGTGGCCACCGACCTGAGGGTCTCGCTGACCGACCGCTGCAACCTGCGCTGCACCTACTGCATGCCCGAAGAGGGCCTCCAGTGGCTGGCCAAGCCCGACCTGCTCACGGACGACGAGATCGTCCGTCTCATCGACATCGCGGCCACCTCCCTCGGCATCGAGGAGGTCCGCTTCACCGGCGGGGAGCCCCTGCTGCGCCCCGGCCTGACCGGCATCGTCGAGCGCGTCGCCGCCCTCGACGCGCGCCCCCGGATGTCCCTCACGACCAACGGCATCGGCCTCAGGCGCACCGCGCCCGCCCTGAAGGCCGCGGGCCTGGACCGGGTCAACGTCTCGCTGGACACCCTGCGTCCGGACGTCTTCAAGACCCTCACCCGCCGGGACCGCCACCAGGACGTCCTGGAGGGGCTCGAGGCCGCCCGCGAGGCCGGGCTGACCCCGGTGAAGGTGAACACGGTCCTGATGCCGGGCCTCAACGCCGACGAGGCCCCCGACCTGCTGGCCTGGGCCGTCGAGCACGACTACGAACTGCGCTTCATCGAGCAGATGCCCCTGGACGCCCAGCACGGCTGGAAGCGCGAGGGCATGGTCACCGCCGGTGACATCCTGGCCTCCCTGCGCACCCGCTTCGAGCTGACCGCCGAGGGCTCCGAGGAGCGCGGCTCGGCCCCCGCCGAGCGCTGGCTCGTGGACGGCGGCCCGCACCGCGTCGGCGTCATCGCCTCCGTCACCCGCCCGTTCTGCTCGGCCTGCGACCGCACCCGCCTGACCGCCGACGGGCAGGTGCGCACCTGTCTCTTCGCCCGCGAGGAGACCGACCTGCGCGCGGCCCTGCGCTCCGACGCCCCCGACGAGGAGATCGCCCGGATCTGGCGCCTGGCCATGTGGGGCAAGAAGGCCGGCGCCGGCCTCGACGACCCCGCCTTCGTCCAGCCCGACCGGCCCATGTCGGCGATCGGGGGCTAGAGCAGGCCCTAGGAGTCCGCGGCGGCTTCCCACTCGGCCAGCGGGACCACGTCCTTCAGGAAGCCGCGCACCCCGAGGAACTGGGACAGGTGCTCCCGGTGCTCGTCGCAGGCGATCCACGTCTTGCGCCGCTCGGGCGTGTGGAGCTTCGGGTTGTTCCACGCCAGCACCCACACGGCGGCGGTGCGGCAGCCCTTGGCGGAGCAGATCGGGGTGGTCTCGTCACTCACAGGTTCGTCTCACAGGTCCACGCAAAAGGCGACGCCGGGCAGCCACGGGGGGAGCTGCCCGGCGTCGGTCCGTCGCTCCGACGGGGGATGCGGAGCGCACACGAAGTATGTCACGGGTCGCCCGCGGCCCGGCACCGGAACCACATGATTCATCTGAGCGCTTCTTGAGCCTGGCGCGGAATCGACGCCCGCGCCCGCGGTCGCCCCGCCCTCAGGACCGGGCGCGCGACTCACCGGCCGCCCCTGGCGCCGGATCGGACAGGGCCTCCTCCGGGACGGATTCCGCGGACCCGTCGTCGGCGCGCGGCGGCATGATCATCGGCGGCGTCGGCACCGTCACGAAGGTCGAGGGCAACGATGGCGCGTTCTCGCGCCCGGCGTTCGCGATCACGACCGCGATGTACGGCAGGACCGCGCCGAGGACCAGGGCCACGATCGCGACGTGCCGCTCCACGTTCCACAGGCAGGCCGCGAGGACCACGGACACCGTGCGGACCGCCATCGAGATGACGTACCGGCGCTGCCGCCCGCGCACGTCCTCCTGGAGACCCGTACGGGCCCCGGTGATCCGGAACACCTCGGTACTGCCGCCGGCACTCTGCTTCCGCATCTCGTTCCACCATCCGCCCGTATCGGACTCTCCCCGCCCCGCTTCCGTCCGCGGCCGCTCGGGGACTTCCGGTCCCGGACGACTTCCCACGGTACGCCGCGCCTGAGCCGCACACGAGACCGGGGCACCTGCGGCCGGCCCCCACGGCCTGCGCCTCACCGTGTAGGGCCGTCCCCCGTTCGGCCGTACCCGGCATGCGCCGATCGCGGTACGACCGAAGACTGGCGGTAATGCTCGCGTTGAGCCGTATGAGGAGGCAGTCATGGGCTGGTTGTGGGCGATCATCGTCGGATTCGTGCTGGGTCTGATCGCCAAGGCGATCATTCCCGGAAAGCAGCACAGCCCTCTGTGGCTGACGACCATCTTCGGCATGCTCGGCGCCATCGCCGGCAACGCGATCGCCCGGGCGGCCGGCGTGGACGCGACCTCCGGCATCGACTGGTGGCGGCACATCTTCCAGCTGGTCGCCGCGATCGTCATCGTCGCCGTCGGCGACGCGATCTACATGGCGGTGCGGGGCAACAAGCGGCGCGAACGGGCCTGACGGCCCGCGCGCCCCGTACGAGCCCGACGGCCGTACGGCGAAGGGGCGGGGCCCGGCAGCCGCACGGCGCCGGACCCCGCCCCTCCCGCGCGGGTCAGGCCCCGGTGAACTCCACCGCGGCCAGGTTCTTCTTGCCGCGGCGCAGCACCAGCCAGCGCCCGTGCAGCAGGTCCTCCTCGGCGGGGACGGCGTCCTCACCGGCGACCTTGACGTTGTTCACGTAGGCGCCGCCCTCCTTCACCGTGCGGCGCGCGGCGGACTTGCTGGCGACCAGGCCGACCCGGGCGAAGAGGTCGACGACCGGTGCCAGCTCGGTGACCCGGACGTGCGGCACCTCGGCCAGGGCCGCGGCCAGCGTCCTGTCGTCCAGCTCCGCTAGCTCGCCCTGACCGAAGAGGGCCTTGGAGGCGGCGATCACGGCGGCCGTCTGGCCGGCGCCGTGCACCAGCGTCGTCAGCTCCTCGGCCAGCGCGCGCTGTGCGGCCCGGGCCTGCGGACGCTCCTCGGTCTGCCGCTCCAGCTCCTCCAGCTCCTCGCGGGTCCGGAAGGACAGGATGCGCAGGTACTGGGAGACGTCCCGGTCGTCCGCGTTCAGCCAGAACTGGTAGAACGCGTACGGCGTGGTCATCTCCGGGTCCAGCCAGACGGCGCCGCCCTCGGTCTTGCCGAACTTGGTGCCGTCCGCCTTCGTCATCAGGGGCGTCGCGTACGCGTGCACGGTGGCGTCCGGCTCCAGCCGGTGCAGCAGGTCCAGGCCGGCCGTGAGGTTGCCCCACTGGTCGCTGCCGCCGCCCTGGAGCGTGCAGCCGTACCTCCGGTAGAGCTGGAGGAAGTCCATGGCCTGCAGCAGCTGGTAGCTGAACTCCGTGTAGCTGATGCCCTCGGAGGACTCCAGGCGCCGGGCGACGGAGTCCTTGGTCAGCATCTTGTTGACCCTGAAGTGCTTGCCGACGTCCCGCAGGAACTCGATCGCGGAGAGCCCCTCGGTCCAGTCGAGGTTGTTGACCATCAGGGCCGCGTTCTCGCCCTCGAAGGACAGGAACGGCTCGATCTGGCCGCGCAGCCGCTCGACCCAGCCCGCGACGGTCTCCGGCGGGTTCAGCGTACGCTCCGCGGTCGGCCGCGGGTCGCCGATCTGACCCGTGGCCCCGCCGACCAGCGCCAGCGGCCGGTGGCCGGCCTGCTGGAGCCGGCGCACGGTGAGCACCTGCACCAGGTGGCCCACGTGCAGGGACGGCGCGGTCGGGTCGAACCCGCAATAGAACGTGACGGGACCGTCCGCGAGCGCCTTGCGCAAAGCATCCTCATCGGTGGACTGGGCGAACAGCCCGCGCCACTTCAGCTCGTCGACGATGTCCGTCACGGTTCTCGTGTCTCCTACGTGCTCATGGTCTTCGGGCAGTCGGACGACGGCCGCCTACGAGGTTATACGCCCTGGCTGACCGAGCTCATACGGAAATCGGGGACGCGCAGGGCGGGCATCGCGGCCCTGGTGAACCAGTCGCCCCACTCCCTGGGCAGCGTCTTCTCCGTGCGCCCGGCCTCCGTGGCCCGGCTCAGCAGGGACACCGGCGACTCGTTGAACCGGAAATTGTTCACCTCGCCGACGACCTCGCCGTTCTCCACGAGGTAGACGCCGTCCCGGGTCAGCCCGGTCAGCAGCAGCGTCGCCGGGTCGACCTCGCGGATGTACCACAGGCAGGTGAGCAGCAGCCCGCGCCCGGTGTCCGCGACCATCTCGTCCAGCGAACGGTCGCCACCGCCGTCCAGGACCAGGTTGCCGATCGCCGGCGCCACCGGAAGTCCGGTCAGCCCGGCGCTGTGCCGGGTGGTCGTCAGCCGGTGCAGCTCGCCCGCGCGGATCCAGTCGGTGGCCCCGGCCGGCAGCCCGTTGTCGAACACCGACTGGTCGCCGCCCGAGGAGTACGCGACCACGAAGGGCGCGCACTCCAGCCCCGGCTCGTGCGGATCGCTGCGCAGGGTCAGCGGCAGCTTCCCGAGCCGCTCGCCGACGCGCGTGCCGCCACCCGGCTTCGAGAACACCGTGCGCCCCTCGACCGCGTCCCGCCCCGAGGCCGACCAGAACTGGTAGATGAGCAGGTCCGCGACCGCGGTCGGCGGCAGCAGCGTCTCGTACCGCCCCGCGGGCAGCTCCACCCGCCGCTCCGCCCACCCCAGCCGCACCGCCAGCTCGGCGTCGAGCGCCGCCGGGTCGACGTCCTCGAAGTCCCGCGTGGAGCGTCCCGCCCACGCCGACCGGGTGCGGTCCGGGGACTTGGCGTTCAGCTCCAGCGTCCCGTTCGGCTGGTCGTGCCGCAGCCGCAGCCCGGTCGACGTACCCACGTACGTCGACGTCAGCTCGTGGTTGGCGAAGCCGTACAGCTCCCGCCCGCCCGCACGCGCGCGGGCGAACGCCTCCCCGAGGGCCGGCGCGAAACCGGTGAACACGGCCGACGAGGTCTCGGCCGGCGGGTCGGTGAAGTCGGGCGAGGCGGGCACGTCCGTGACCAGGGGCTGCGCGTCCTCGGCCGGTCCCGCGCCCCGCGCGGCGGCCTCGGCGGCCCGCACGAGCGGCTCCAGCTCGTCCCCCGTCACCGCAGAGCGGGACACGACCCCGGACGCCGTGCCCTCCCGCCCGTCCACGGTGGCGACGACGGTGAGGGTGCGCCCGCGCGTGACGCCGTTGGTGGTGAGCGCGTTGCCCGCCCAGCGCAGGTTGGCGGTGGACTCCTCGTCGGCGATGACGACGCAGCCGTCCGCCCGGGACAGGTCCAGCGCCCGCTCGACGATCTCGTGCGGCTTGTTCGTACGCGCGCTCATCGTCCCGCCTCCTGGGTGGTGTTGAGGATGTTGACTCCCTTGAAGAGGGCGGACGGACAGCCGTGGGAGACGGCCGCGACCTGTCCCGGCTGGGCCTTGCCGCAGTTGAAGGCACCGCCCAGGACGTACGTCTGCGGGCCGCCGACGGCCGCCATGGACCCCCAGAAGTCGGTGGTCGTCGCCTGGTAGGCCACGTCCCGCAGCTGGCCGGCGAGCCGCCCGTTCTCGATCCGGAAGAACCGCTGCCCGGTGAACTGGAAGTTGTGGCGCTGCATGTCGATCGACCAGGACCGGTCCCCGACGACGTAGATGCCCCGCTCCACGCCCCCGATCAGATCCTCCGTCGACAGCCCCCCGGGGTCCGGCCGCAGCGACACGTTGGCCATGCGCTGCACGGGCACATGGGCGGGGGAGTCGGCGTACGCGCACCCGTTGGACCGTTCGAACCCGGTCAGCCGCGCGATCCGCCGGTCGAGCTGGTAGCCCACCAGCGTGCCGTCCTTCACCAGGTCCCAGGACTGGCCCTCGACGCCCTCGTCGTCGTACCCGACGGTCGCGAGCCCGTGCTCGGCGGTGCGGTCACCGGTGACGTTCATCAGCTCCGAGCCGTAGCGCAGCTTGCCGAGCCGGTCGAAGGTGGCGAAGGAGGTGCCGGCGTAGGCGGCCTCGTAGCCGAGGGCGCGGTCCAGCTCGGTGGCGTGGCCGATGGACTCGTGGATGGTCAGCCACAGGTTCGAGGGATCGACGACCAGGTCGTACACTCCCGCCTCGACGCTCGGCGCCCGCATCTTCTCGGCCAGCAGCTCCGGAATCCCGGCCAGCTCCGCGTCCCAGTCCCAGCCGGTGCCGGTCAGGTACTCCCAGCCGCGCCCGGCGGGCGGCGCCAGCGTGCGCATCGAGTCGAACTCGCCGCTGGAGTCGTCCACCGACACCGCGGTGAGCACCGGATGCAGCCGCACCCGCTGCTGCGTGGTCACGGTCCCGGCGGTGTCGGCGTAGAACTTGTTCTCGTGCACGGTGAGCAGCGAGGCGTCCACGTGGTCGACCCCGTCGGCCGCCAGCAGCCGCGCGCTCCAGTCGGCCAGCAGCGCCGGCTTGTCCGTGTCGGGCACGGTGAAGGGATCGATCTCGTACGACGAGATCCACGTCCGGTCGGCGTGCACGGGCTCGTCGGCCAGCTCCACGCGCTCCTCGGACCCCGCCGCCCTGATCACCCGCGCGGACAGCTGCGCCATCGCCACCGCCTGCGAGGCGACCTTGGCGGCGGCGTCCATGGTGAGGTCCACGCCCGACGCGAAGCCCCAGGTGCCGCCGTGGACCACGCGCACCGCGTATCCGAGGTCGGTGGTGTCGGAGGACCCGGCGGGCCGGGCGTCCCGCAGCCGCCAGGAGGCGTTGCGCACCCGCTCCAGCCGGAAGTCCGCGTGGTCGGCGCCGAGCGCCCGCGCGCGGGCGAGGGCGGCGTCGGCGAGGGCGCGCAGGGGGAGTGCCGTGAAGGCTTCGTCGATGCTATGAGGCACCTGTTGTCTCTTTCTGTCGAGGTGACCGGTCGTCCGCCGCGACACCGGGGACTGCGCCGCATCATGTCGCGTCGGGCGGGACGGGGACCACACCTTTCGCGCCGGGCCGGACACACGCCGACCGCGCCTCTTCTGTAGGGACCCGACAGTCAGCCCCGTGAGCCACTGTGGGTGCCCGATTCTCTGCGAACGGGTACGGACCGATAGGTTTTCGAGCAAGCCGCCTGTCATCGCCGCCCGTCCTCCGGGTGTTCGGGCGGGTACCACACCGCAAATCGAAAGGGTGATCCGTTGAGCCGCTCGGTTCTCGTCACCGGAGGCAACCGGGGCATCGGCCTCGCCATCGCCCGCGCCTTCGCCGACGCCGGCGACAAGGTCGCGATCACGTACCGCTCGGGTGAGCCGCCCGCGGCCCTGACGGATCTGGGCTGCCTGGCCGTCAAGTGCGACATCACCGACAGCGAGCGGGTGGAGCAGGCCTACAAGGAGATCGAGGACGCGCACGGTCCCGTCGAGGTCCTGGTCGCCAACGCCGGCGTCACCAAGGACCAGCTCCTGATGCGCATGTCCGAGGAGGACTTCACCTCCGTCGTCGACACCAACCTCACCGGCACCTTCCGCGTCGTCAAGCGTGCCAACCGCGGCATGCTGCGCGCCAAGAAGGGCCGTGTCGTGCTGATCTCCTCGGTGGTCGGGCTCCTCGGCTCCGCGGGCCAGGCGAACTACGCCGCGTCCAAGGCGGCGCTGGTCGGTTTCGCGCGCTCCCTCGCCCGTGAGCTGGGGTCGCGCAACATCACCTTCAACGTCGTCGCGCCGGGCTTCGTCGACACCGACATGACCAAGGCGCTCAACGAGGAGCAGCGGTCGGGCATCGTGTCGCAGGTGCCGCTGGGCCGGTACGCGCAGCCGGAGGAGATCGCCGCGACGGTGCGGTTCCTCACCTCGGACGACGCCTCGTACATCACTGGAGCCGTCATCCCCGTTGACGGCGGACTGGGAATGGGTCACTGATCACCATGAGCGGAATCCTCGAAGGCAAGCGCGTCCTGATCACCGGTGTGCTGACGGAGGCCTCCATCGCCTTCCACACCGCCAAGCTGGCCCAGGAGCAGGGCGCCGAGGTCATCCTGACCGCGTTCCCGCGGCCCACGCTGACCGAGCGCATCGCCAAGAAGCTGCCCAGGCCCACCAAGGTCATCGAGCTGGACGTCACCAACGACGAGCACCTGGGACGCCTGGCCGACATCGTCGGCGAGGAGCTGGGCGGCCTCGACGGCGTCGTCCACTCCATCGGCTTCGCGCCGCAGGACGCGCTCGGCGGCAACTTCCTCAACACGCCGTTCGAGTCGGTCGCCACGGCCATGCACGTCTCGGCGTACTCCCTGAAGTCGCTGACCATGGCCTGCCTGCCGCTGATGCAGAACGGCGGCTCGGTCGTCGGTCTCACCTTCGACGCCCAGTTCGCCTGGCCGCAGTACGACTGGATGGGCCCCGCCAAGGCCGCCCTGGAGGCCACCAGCCGCTACATGGCGCGTGACCTGGGCAAGCAGAACGTCCGCTGCAACCTCGTCTCGGCGGGCCCGCTCGGCTCCATGGCCGCCAAGTCCATCCCGGGCTTCGGCGAGCTGGCCTCGGTGTGGGACAGCCGGGCCCCGTTGGAGTGGGACCTGAAGGACCCGGAGCCGGCCGGCCGCGGCGTCGTCGCGCTGCTGAGCGACTGGTTCCCGAAGACCACGGGCGAGATCGTCCACGTCGACGGTGGTCTGCACGCCATCGGCGCCTGACCCGCGCGCCGCCCGGGGCCCGCGTCCCTCCGGGGTGCGGGCCCCGGGCATGTCACCCGTTCGGCTCAGCCGGCCGGGCGGCGGGGCGGGCGGCGGCGCACGCTGGGACACGGGTTCACCACGCGCTTCCCCTCCCCAGTGCGGCCGAGGAGGTCCCTGTGCGTCCACTCCACCGCCTGGCCTCGGTGACCGCCGCCCTCGCCTGCGTGCTGTTCCTGCCGTACGAAGCGACGTCCCACACGCGCGTGCCCGCCGGACAGGCCGGGGACGCGGAGCCGTTCGGGGCCGCGTGCCGGGTCCGCGTGGACCACTCCGACGTCACGGCCCACTGCCACAACCCCTATCCGCGGACCGACCACGTGCGCCTGCACATCGAGTGCGCGCGCTGGTGGGACCTGGACAGCGACGGCCCGGCGGTCCCGGCGGGACCCGCGCAGACCGTCCGCCTGGACGGACGGTGCTGGAAGGACGTCCGGGCGGCCTGGGTCAGCCACGCGCGGGGGAGCTGACCCGGCCCGGACGGCACTGGAACGGGTAACCGGCCGCCTCCGCCGCGGCGGTCCCGGCGTCACCCGCGCGGATCGCGTCGACCAGCCGGGTGTGGTCCATGTGCGTCTCCGGCGTCAGTTCCTCCCCGACGTCCACCCGCAGCCAGTCCCGCATCACCTCGCCCAGGTCCGCGGACAGCGCGGTCATCACGTCGTTGTGCGAGGCGGCCACGACGGCCAGGTGGAAGGTCGCGTCCGCCGTCACGAACGCCTCCGCGTCGCCCGACTTCCAGGCCTCCTCGCGCCGCGCCAGCAGCGCGTCGAGTTGCTGGAGGTCCTTGTCCGTGCGCCGCTCGGCGGCCAGCCGGGCGGCCGCGGACTCCAGCGTCGAACGCAGCTCGGCGATGTGCCGGGGGTCGGCGTCGGCGAAGCGGCGCTGCATCACGCCCGCCAGTTCACTGGTCGCCACGACGTACGTGCCGGAGCCCTGACGGATGTCCAGCAGGCCGTTGTGTGCCAGTGCGCGGACCGCCTCACGGACCGTGTTGCGGGCGACGCCGAGCTGTTCGACCAGCTCGGGCTCCGTCGGGATGCGGGAGCCCACCGGCCACTCACCCGAGGCGATCTGTTGGCGCAGTGCCGCGATGACTTGCTCGGACAGCGCCGAACGGCGCGGATGGCTCAGTGGCATGGCTCACCTTCGCACACGCATGGACAACCAATCATCCCATGATTCTATGATGGGCCCCATGGCTAGTGACGAAACCCGTACGGGGAAGCGGTTGAGAACCCCGGAATCCACGGCCCCCGGCGGGACGGCGAGGCGCGATGCCCGCGTACCCGGCGAGGCGCCCCGAACGCCCGGTACCCGCGCGTGGACGACGTGGACGACCCGCCTGCTCCTCGTCGGCATCGTCCTGGCCGCGCTCAACCTGCGCCCCGCCATCACCAGCCTCGGCGCACTCCTGGAGGAGGTCCGCGACGGGCTCGGCATGAGCGGCAGCGTGGCCGGGCTGCTCACCTCCGTGCCCCCGCTCTGCTTCGCCGTCTTCGGGATCACCGCACCGCGGCTGGCCCGCCGCTTCGGACCCGGCGCGGTGGTCTGCGCGGGCATGGTCGCCATCACCGCCGGCCTGCTGATACGCCCGTACGCAGGCGGCACCGCGGGCTTCGTGGCCGGCACCGCCCTCACGCTGATGGGCATCGCGGTCAGCAACGTCCTGATGCCGGTCATCGTCAAACGCTTCTTCCCCGACCGGGTCGGCTCCGTGACCGGCCTGTACTCGATGGCCCTCGCCTTCGGCACCTCGATCGCCGCCGCGGCGACCGTGCCCGTGACCAGCGCGCTGGGCGGCGACTGGCAGCCCGGTCTCGCGGTGTGGGCCGTGCTGGGGGCGGCGGCCGTCCTGCCGTGGCTCCCGTTCGTGCGGCTCCGGGAGGCACCGTCCGCGCCGCGGAGCGCGTCCGGCGCCCGCGACGGGACCGGCGAGGGCACGACCGGGCCCGCGGCC
This sequence comes from Streptomyces sp. JK94, assembly GCF_053613315.1. NCBI lineage: Bacteria > Bacillati > Actinomycetota > Actinomycetes > Kitasatosporales > Streptomycetaceae > Streptomyces > Streptomyces sp. JK94. The sequence continues at coordinate 124,644 of NZ_JBSICH010000003.1, forward strand.
GCGCGTGCGGACCGGCCGGCGGAGCAGCCCGCCGAGCAGCCCCCCTTGCGGATCACCCGCAGCCGTACGGCCTGGGCGCTCGCCGTCTTCTTCGGCCTCCAGGCCACCGCCGCCTACATCACGATGGGCTGGATGCCGCAGATCTTCCGGGACGCCGGCGTCTCCGCGGGCACCGCCGGGCTGCTGCTCGCCGTCATCATGATGATGGGCGTGCCGCTCGCCTTCGTCATCCCCCGCGTGGCCACGCGGCTGCCCCGCCAGGGCCCCATCGTGCTCGTCCTGGGCGTGTGCGGACTCGCCGGATACGCCGGGCTGTACTTCGCCCCGGCCGGCGGCGCCTGGGTCTGGGCCCTGCTGCTCGGCATCTCCAACTGCGCCTTCCCGCTCGCGCTGACCATGGTCGGGATGCGGGCCAGGACGGGCGCGGGCGTCGGCCAGCTGTCCGCCTTCGCCCAGAGCACCGGCTACCTGATCTCCATCCCGGGCCCGCTGCTGGTGGGCGTCCTCTACCAGCACAGCGGCGGCTGGGGCCTGCCGATCGCGCTGATGAGCGCCCTGATGGTGCCGCAGATCGTGATGGGCGTCCTGGCGGGGCGCGACCGCACGGTGGAGGAGGAGGCGGCCCGGTGAGGCCGTGACCGGTTGAGGCCGTCACCGGGTGAGGCCCCGGCCACCGGTCCGGCGACGCGGCTCACCGGGACGCCCGGCTCCGGGCCGGCGGCCAGGTGCGCCGGTGCACGGGCTGCACCCCTGGGCCCGGCTCCGGGCCAGGTGCGCCGCTTCGCGGGCTGCACCCCTGGGTGCCGGCCCGGGGGCCCGTTCCCCGGCCGTCGACCCGCCCGCGGGTCCGGAGTCCTGTCCCCCGCGCCACTGTCTCCGCCCGATGGTCCGGTGGTCTGGTGGCCCGGCCGCTGTCCCTGCCCGATGGTTCGGTGGTCCCGCGCCCCGGCCCGCCCGCCCCGGCGCGGGGGGCGGATGCGAGACTTGCCGTATGCCAGTCCTCGACCCGAACCCCCAGAACGGCCAGAAGAAGATGCTGGTCGTCTTCGGAGCCTTTCTCGCGATCTTCGTGATCATCGGCATCATCGCGACGATCGCCTCGCCGTGACCCCGGCCCCGCCCGCCCGATGGTGGGGTTAACCCCCGTATCCCCTAGGGGGCAGGGGTCAGGGTCAAGTGGGTGGACTTCCGGATGGGCCGGGGCCCGCGGCTTCCGTAGGTTCGAGATGTGCCCGCGGCAGGCGGGCGCGGAGCCCGGACCAGGGACGCTCGAAGACCAGCGGAGGCACTCATGGCGGTCCCCACCCACACCCGGCCGCCCCGGGGCGGCGTCGACATCCGGTTGCCCTGGTGGGCCCTGGCGCTGCCCGTGCTCGCCTTCGTGGTGCTGCTCTCGCTGATACTCAATCCCGTGGACGCCCACGCGGCCGCCGCCGGGGAGCCCGTCACCGCCCACCTCCTCGAGCGTCTGCGGGAGCTGACCGCACGCTGACCGCGGGCCCGCGCCCCGGACGTGTGCCCGCCCGCGGATCCGCATGTCAACTCCCAGCGCCCCGTGGCCTGTTTCATGCGAAGCTGGAGGGCATGAGCGTCGAAGAACCCCGCAGGATCGTCCTCTTCCGGCATGCGAAAGCCGACTGGCCACAGGTGACCGATCACGAGCGGCCGCTCGCCGATCGGGGACGCAAGGACGCCGCAGAGGCCGGACGCCGGCTGGCGGACACCGGCATCCCCTTCGACCAGGCCCTGTGCTCCACCTCCACCCGGACGCGCGAGACCTGGAAGCTCGCCGTCCAGGAGTTCCCGCAGCGGCCGAAAACCGTCTACGAGGAACGGGTTTACGAGGCCTCGCCCGGCGAGCTGATCGCCGTGCTCAACGAGACCCCCGACGACCTGCGGAACGTACTGGTGATCGGCCACAACCCGGGCATGGAGGGGCTGGCCGAGGTCCTGGTCGGCTCGGCCGAGGGCGACGTGCGTGAGCGGATGGGGCACCGTGGCTTCCCGACCGCCGCCTTCGCCGTCCTGACCTTCACGGGCTCCTGGAAGGACGTGGAGCCGGGGGTCGCCTCCCTGGCGGAGTACTGGGCGCCGACCGACTGATCCGACCCCGTCCGGCCCCGTCCCGCCCCCGTACGAGGGCCCTGTCCGGCACGCGTGCGGGCCGGGCCCTCCTCGCTGTCGGGACCTCGCCCCGCGTCAGTTCCGGTCGAGCGGCCGGCCGAGGTGCTCGCCGGGACCCTCGGCCAGCGTGTCCGCCGCCTCGACCTCCTCGCGGGTGATGCCCAGCAGGTACAGGACCGTGTCCAGGAAGGGCACGTTCACCGCGGTGTGCGCCGCCTCGCGGACCACCGGCTTGGCGTTGAAGGCGACGCCGAGGCCGGCCGCGTTCAGCATGTCCAGGTCGTTGGCACCGTCACCGATCGCCACGGTCTGCGACAGCGGCACGCCCGCCTCGGCGGCGAACCGGCGCAGCAGCCGCGCCTTGCCCGCCCGGTCCACGATCTCGCCGGTGACCCGGCCGGTCAGCCTGCCGTCGACGATCTCCAGTGTGTTGGCCTGCGCGAAGTCCAGCCCGAGCTGCTCCTTGAGAGCGTCGGTGACCTGGGTGAAGCCGCCGGAGACGACCCCCACCTGGTAGCCGAGCCGCTTGAGCGTGCGGATCAGGGTCCGGGCACCCGGCGTCAGCCGCACCTCGCCGCGCACCTTCTCCACCACCGAGGCGTCCAGCCCCGCGAGGAGAGCCACCCGTGCGTGCAGCGACTGCTCGAAGTCCAGCTCACCGCGCATCGCGGCCGCGGTCACCCCGGCGACCTCGTCCTCGCACCCGGCGTGCGCGGCGAACAGCTCGATGACCTCGTCCTGGATCAGCGTGGAGTCCACGTCCATCACGACCAGGCGCTGCGCCCGCCGGTGCAGCCCCGCCGAGACGACGGCGACGTCCACCCCCAGAGCGGCGGCCTCGGTGGCCAGCGCGGTGCGCAGCGGCTCGGTCTCCACACCGGACACCGCGAACTCCACGGCGGTCACCGGATACTTGGCCAGCCGGAAGATGCGGTCGATGTTGCTGCCGGACTCGGTGATCCGGGCCGCTATGGCGGCCGTCGCCTCAGCGGTGAGCGGGTGGCCGAGCACCGTGACCAGGGACCGGCCGAGACCGCGCGGCCGGTTGTCGCCGATGCCGGAGATGATCTCCGCCTGCAGTTTCAGCGACTCCGCCCAGCTGTGGACGGTCGCCCGCAGACCCCCCTCGTGTCCCTCGGGCGGCTCGGTCACCAGCGCGCACAGCACGATCCGGCCACGGGTGACGACCTGCTCGATGTCGACCACGTCGACGGAGTAGGCGGCGAGGGTGTCGAACAGGCCGGCCGTGATGCCCGGTCGGTCCTTGCCGAAGATCTTGACGAGAAGCGTGGGAACGTCAGAGGTCTGCGTAGCGCTCATGGTGCTACAACCGTATCCGGCACCCGGTGCCACCCGCCCCCGAGGTCCGCCTGACGGACACGAGGCAGGATGCGGGCACGGGCCGCCCGTGCCCCGTTACCGGCTGTTCACCGACCACCCCCCGGGGCGTCGGGGCGGAACCGGAGGCGGAGGGGTGACGGAGAAGGTCCCTCGCCCCAGCGGAACCGCGCACGTTCCCCCGGGTGCCCCTCGGACCGTAGGGGCCGCCGAGGCGCTCTCCACGACGGGGCTCGGTGACGTGGGGGTCGTCGTGGCCAGTGGAACAGCGCACCGACCAGGCCGACACCCAGTGGCGTGATCTCGATGGCGATGTCCGCCTCCGCCCCTTTCAGCCCGACAACGGACACCTCCCCGGACGGCGTCACCGAACCACCCGCCCCGAGGTCCACCACCGCCGCGGTCATCGGCCCCGGGGAGCCCGCGGCGTCCGCATCCAGCGCACGCAGTCCGAGGGCCGCCGTCCCCGCCATCCCGATCGACGCCCAGCTCACGGCCGCGATCGCCGGCAGCAGGGCGTCCCCGCAGGGCACCCTCGTGCCGTGCCCCTCGGCTCCGGAATTCGTGGACGCGTGCATGGGCGGCCCCCCCGGCCCGCGGCACAGTTGCCGCGCTTGTCCCTGTCGCCTGGATTTACCGGTCTCCGGGCAGGTTTCAACCCGGTCGGCGGGAACGGGCCGTGGGCGCCTGCGCAGTCTTCACCAGGCCCGACTTTCGGTCAGGGGGCCGAGCCTGAAATAGTTCCCCCCGATGTTCGACATCCCTAGACTCCCCGCGACGGGGGCAATTCGGGGGACAACTCAGTGGGGCATGGAGTGCCGGAACTCGTACTGGAATCTAATGGACGGACCTGGACGCTCGATCCGTCCCGGTCATACGCGCTCGGGCGCGATCCGCAGGGGGAGCTTGTCTTCGAGGACGCCAGGGTCTCCTGGCGGCACGCCACGATCACCTTCGACGGCCGCGGTTGGGTCGTCGAGGACCACGGCAGCACCAACGGCACGTTCGTGCGGGGGCAGCGGATCCAGCGGATGGAGCTCGGCGCCGGCTCGGTGCTGAACCTGGGCAACGCGACCGACGGGCCGCGCGTGAGCCTGACCGGCGCCCAGGCCGCCGTCGGCACGCCGCACACACAGCCACACGCACAGTCGCAGGCGCAGCCGCAACAGCCGTACGCCGCGCAGGGCGCGGGAGCCGGCTGGGTCCAGCAGGCTCCCGTGCGGGAGCCGCAGCAGCAGGTGCCGCAGCACCAGGCCCCGCCGCACGCGCAGCCGCAGGCCGGCTGGCAGCAGGCGCATCAGCCGCAGCAGCCGCAGCAGGGCGCGCCGCACTTCCCCCAGCAGCACGGGCCCGGTGGCGCCGCGGGGGCGCCGCCGGTCCACGGCGACCGCAGCCCGACCACGTTCCACCAGTTCTCGCTCGGTCGCGTGATGCGCATCGGCCGTGCCCTGGAGAACGAGCTGGTCGTCTCCGACCTGCAGGTCTCCCGCAACCACGCGGAGTTCCACGCGACGCCCGACGGGCGCATGGAGATCCGCGACCTGGGCTCGCACAACGGCACGTACGTCAACGGTCAGCCGATCGCCAAGGGCGGCTCCCAGCTGCTCGGCCCGACCGACGTCGTGGGCGTCGGCCACTCGACGTTCCGGATCGTCGGGGACCGGCTCGAGGAGTTCGTCGACACCGGTGAGGTCTCCTTCTCCGCCCGGCACCTGACCGTCACGGTCGACGGCGGCAAGCAGATCCTCAAGGACGTCTCCTTCGGCGTACCCGAGAAGTCGCTGATCGCGGTCATCGGCCCGTCCGGCTCCGGCAAGTCGACCCTGCTCAAGGCGCTCACCGGATACCGGCCCGCCGACCAGGGCGAGGTCCTCTACGACAACCGCGACCTGTACAAGCAGTTCGCCGAGCTGCGTCAGCGCATCGGTCTGGTCCCGCAGGACGACATCCTGCACAAGGAGCTGACCGTCAAGAAGGCCCTCAAGTACGCGGCGAAACTCCGCTTCCCGGCCGACACGACGGCCGCCGAGCGCGACGCCCGTATCGACGAGGTGCTGCGCGAGCTCAAGCTGGACGTCCACCGGGACAAGAAGGTCACCTCCCTGTCCGGCGGCCAGCGCAAGCGGGTCTCCGTCGCCCTGGAGCTGCTCACCAAGCCCTCGCTGATCTTCCTGGACGAGCCGACCTCCGGTCTCGACCCGGGCATGGACCGCGACGTCATGCAGCTGCTGCGCGGGCTGGCCGACGACGGCCGCACGGTCCTCGTCGTCACCCACTCGGTGGCCGAGCTGGCGATCTGCGACAAGCTCCTGGTGATGGCGCCGGGCGGCTCGGTGGCCTACTTCGGCCCGCCGGAGGAGGCGCTGAACTTCTTCGGCTACGACACCTGGGCCGACGTCTTCTCCGCCTTCGAGAACTACCGCGACTACGACTGGGCGGGCCGCTGGAAGGGCTCGCAGCACTACCAGATGTACGCCGCGGACATCGACGCCGTCGCACCGCAGGCCGTGCGGGTGCCCGCCATGCAGGCGATGAAGCCGCCGAAGCCGCAGGGCTGGATGTCGCAGTTCGTCACGCTGGTGCGGCGCTACGTCTCGGTGATCGTCTCCGACAAGGGCTTCCTCGCCCTGATGGTGATCCTGCCGGCCGTACTCGGTGCGGTGAGCCTGCTGATCGACGCCGACAAGGGCCTGCTGCCCAATCCGGCCAACCCGCAGACCGGCCGGATCGTTCCCAACGGCACCGCCACCACGGTCCTGCTGATCCTCGCGGTGGGCGCCTGCTTCGCCGGCGCCGCGAACTCGGTCCGCGAGCTGATCAAGGAACGGGTCATCTACGAGCGGGAACGCGCGACCGGTCTGTCGCGGTCCGCGTACCTGATGTCCAAGGTGTTCGTGCTCGGCGTGATCACCGTGCTGCAGGGCCTGCTGGTCGGCGTCATCGGCTTCGCCACCCGGGAGATCCCGGAGGAGGGGCTGGTCCTGGGCGGGCTGACGCTCGTCGAGCTGTCCCTGCCGATCATGGCGCTGGGCTTCGCCTCGATGATGTTCGGCCTGGTCATCTCTTCGCTGGTGAAGACCGCCGAGAAGACGATGCCGCTGCTGGTCATGTTCGCGATCATCCAGGTCGTCTTCACCGGCTGCCTCTTCGCCCTGAACAGCGCGGTCGGCGTCAACCAGTTCTCGTACCTGATGCCGTCGCGCTGGGCGGTCGCCGCGGCCGGCGCCACGCTGGACTTCAACCGGATCAGCCCCCCGGAGCAGGGTGCCGAGACGGACCCGCTGTGGGAGCACTCCGTCGGTGCCTGGGCCATGGACATGACCGCGCTGATCGCCCTCGGCGTGATCTGCGGCTTCTTCGTGGCGCGTTTCCTGCGCCGCCACGAGCCCGAGGTCATGCGCAAGTAGGCCGGCCCGTACGCCCCGAAGGGCGGCACCCCGTCAGGAGGGTGCCGCCCTTCGGCGTTCCGTCTCGTCCGAGCCGGCGTGCAGAGGTCCGCGCCGACCTCAGTACGCGCTGTCGACGTTGTCCATCGTGCCGTACTTGTCCGCGGCGTAGTTGCAGGCGGCGGCGATGTTGGCGACCGGGTCGTAGATGTCCCAGGACGTGCCGGGCACGTGGTAGGCCTTGAACGTCGGCGGGATGACCTGCAGCAGGCCCTTCGACGGGATGCCGTTGATGGCGTTGATGTCCCAGTCGTTGATGGCCCTCGGGTTGCCGGAGGACTCCCGGATGATGTTGCGGTGGATGCCCTCGTAGCTGCCCGGGATGTCGTGCTTGGCCAGGATGTCCCGGGCCTCGCGGATCCAGCCGTCGAGGTTGTTCGCGTAGCTCTTCTTCGCGACCTGCTTGACCTCGGCGCGCTCGGCGGACCGGCTCGCGGCCTCCTCGGCGGCACGCGTCTTCGCGGCCTTCTCGGCGGCGGCCTTCTTCTTCGCGGCGGCCTGGGCGGACGCCTCCTTCTTCGCCTCGATGGAGGCGACCTTCTGGCCGGCACCGGCGAGCTGACCGGTGATGCCGGCGTGCACGTCCTGGATCTGCTGCGTGCTGTACGCCACCTTGGCCGTGGGAGCGGCCTCGCTCGTGGTCGTCTGTCCGCTGGCCGGGACCGCGGTGAGCGCGACGGCGGCGGCGCCGAGCGTGCCGACACCGGCGATCGCGAGCTTGTGGGTGCGGTTCAGGGGGCGACTGCGACCACGGGTGAAGATGTTCTTGGGCATGGCGGGACAGACCTCTTCGAATAGCGCGGAGGTCGCTCTCGTCCGGTGGGGACAGGGATGCTTCCGGCACAAACGCCGCGGGGCGACAACCCGCGGTGCTGAGCGACGAGAGCAATTCTTAGCGACCGCAAAATTCGGAGGCAAAGGTGTGACGTACGATCCCGGGTAGTGGATCAGGGAAGGGCGAAACAGGGCAGAGTGGACTGTCTGCCCGCTCAAAACGGGCGAGTCGCTCTCCTATGCCCCTTCGTACGTGATCTGCGCCCTATGCGCGGGCTCACATCCACCCCCCGCCGTACTCACTTCTGGTTGCTGGAGCAATGCAGTGCGTGAGGCCTTTCCGTGACCCTCCTACGGCAGGAGGAGATGGACGTCGCCGAACTCGTGCCACAGGTAGCGCCCGTCCGCCGCGGCCTCGTAACCCCGGTGGATCGCCACCCGCCCCGCCACCGCCTCCAGCATCAGCAGGTGCGAGGCCGCGGGGTCGTGCAGCCCGGTCAGCAGCCCGTCCACCACCCGAACCCCGCGCTCCGCAGTCACGACCAGATCGGTCCACCCGGCCCGGGCCCGTACGATCCCGTCGGCGCCGGCCGCCGACTCCACCGCCCGCACGGCCGTCGTCCCCACCGCCACGACCCGCCCGCCGCCCGCCCTGGCGGCGTTGACCAGCCGGGCCGACGGCTCCGGCACCGAGAAGCGTTCCGGATACGGCGGCTCGTGCGCCTCGGCCGACGCCACCCCCGTGTGCAGCGTGACCGGCGCGAACTGCACCCCCCGGCTCACCAGCTCCGCCACCAGCCGCGCCGTGAAGGGCCGCGCCGCGCTCGGCATCTCCGCACTGCCCGCCCCGTCCCCGGACGGCAACGCGAACACCGTCTGGTAAGCGGACAACGGCTGATCCCGCTCCGTGTAGGCGTAGCGAATGGCCCGCCCGTGCTCCCGCAGCACGTCGGGCACCTCGGCCCCCGACACCCGCGCCCACCACAGCCGCTCCCCGCGCGTGCTCAACGGCTCCTCCAGCGCCAGGCGCGCGCCCCCCGGCAGGCGCACCTCCGTCCCCCTCGGGGCGCCCGTCCTCCCGCCACCACCCGCGGAGGGAAGGGCCCGGCGTCCCATCCCTCCCGCACGCGCGCGCGTGGTCCCCCTCCCATCGGGGTCCCGCAGTTCCACCGCCCACCGGCCGTCGTCCCCGCGCGTGGAGAAGTGCACCACCACGCGCGCGTGCCCGGCGTACCCGTCGACGGCGGCGGCCAGCGTCGCGGACGTGTTGACGACGAGCAGGTCCCCGGCCCGCAGCAGCCCCGGCGGCTCCCGGAACACGTGGTGCGACACCGCGGTGCCCCGCGACACCAGCAGCCGTACGTCGTCCCGGTCCAGCCCCGGACCCCGCTGCTCGGCGGGCACCCGGGCCGACAGCTCCTCCGGGACCCGCGCGAGGGTCATCGTCCTCCCTCCAGCAGCGCCGGAGCCCCGTAGCGCCCGCCGGCCGGCCGCTCGTCCAGCAGGCGCAGGAGCGCCGGGACGACACTCACCGGATCGGGCCGCGGATCGTCGTCGTCCGGCACGGCCGCCGCGTACAGGTCGGTGGCCATGTCCCCGGGATCGACCGCCCACACCCGCAGCCCCGGCTCCTCGGCGCCCAACACCGCCGCCATCTGGTCCAGGGCCGCCTTGGACGCCCCGTAGCCGCCCCACGTCTCGTACGCCTCCGCCGCGGCGTCCGAGCTGATCGTCAGCACCGCACCCGCCGGGGCCGCCCGCAGCAACGGCAGCGCCTCCTGGACCAGGCCCAGCGCGGCCACGACGTTCACCTCCAGGGCCCGGCGCAACCCGTCCAGCGGCAGCTCCTCCAGCCGGACCAGCGGCTCCGCACCCAGCGCGCTCGCATTGCTGACCAGCAGATCCACCCCGCCCAGCCGCCAGGCAGCCGCGACCAGCCCGGCCCGGTGCCCGGCGTCGGTGACGTCCCCGGGCAGCGCCCTCACACGCGTGCCGTACGCCTCCAGCACCGCCGCGGTCCTCTCCAGCACCTCCGGCGTCCTTCCGTCCAGCACGAGGTCCCAGCCCCGCGCCGCCAGGGCCTCGGCGAGCGCCCGGCCCAGTCCCTTCGACGCCCCCGTGATGACCGCAACCGGCATGACACCCGTCCCCTCGTCGTCCACGCCTCCCGATTGGTACGGCGTGCTCCTCAACGTAGGAACCGGGCCGCCCCGGCCGCCTCGGGCACGGGCCGCAACCGTGCGGGCCCTTCGCCCTAGGACCGGCGGGCGGGACCTCCGGCCTAGGTCCACCGCCCCAGGCGACGGCGGTCACAGGTCCGATCCCGGTGTCAGAGCCCGCCGGTACCGTGAGGACATGAGTCACGGCCCCCGGTCCGGCCTCGCCGCGGTGAGCTCCGCGCTGTTGGCCATGAGCAGGCACCTCGAGGTGCGCGACGTCCTCAAGACGATCGTCGCCTCGGCCCGCGAGCTGCTCGACGCGCAGTACGCGGCACTCGGCGTCCCCGACGACCACGGCGGCTTCGCCCAGTTCGTCGTCGACGGCGTCAGTGACGAGCAGTGGAAGGCCATCGGCCCCCTGCCCCGCCAGCACGGCATCCTCGCCTCGATGCTGCACGAGGCCCGGCCCGAGCGCCTCGGCGACGTCCGCAAGGACCCCCGCTTCGAGGGCTGGCCCTCCGCCCACCCCGACCTGGTCGACTTCCTGGGACTGCCGATCCGCGACGGCGACGAGGTCATCGGCGCCCTCTTCCTCGCCAACAAGAACTGCCCGAAGCCCGACGGCGGCTGCGGCTTCACCCCGGACGACGAGGAACTGCTGGCCATCCTCGCCCAGCACGCCGCGATCGCCCTCACCAACGCCCGCCTGTACGAACGCAGCCGGGAGCTGACCATCGCCGAGGAACGCTCCCGCCTCGCCCACGAGCTGCACGACGCGGTCAGCCAGAAGCTCTTCTCGCTGCGCCTCACGGCCCAGGCCGCCGCCACCCTGGTCGACCGCGACCCCGCGCGGGCCAAGGGCGAGCTGCACCAGGTCGCCGCACTCGCCGCGGAAGCCGCCGACGAGCTGCGCGCCGCCGTCGTCGAGCTGCGCCCCGCGGCCCTGGACGAGGACGGCCTCGTCGCCACCCTCCGCACCCACGCACAGGTCCTCGACCGCGCCCACAGCGCGCGCGTGACGTTCACCGGCCACGGGGTCAAGGCCCTGCCGGCCGCCCAGGAGGAGGCGCTGCTGCGCGTCGCCCAGGAAGCGCTGCACAACGCCCTGCGCCACTCCGCGGCGGAACACGTCGACGTGACCCTGCACCGGCGGGACACCGCGACCGTGCTGCGCGTCACCGACGACGGCAGCGGCTTCGAGCCGCGCACGGTCCGCCGTGCCGGACGCCACCTGGGCCTGGTCTCCATGCGGGACCGGGCGAACGGCACCGGGGGCAGGCTGACCGTGGAATCGGCGCCCGGCGAGGGCACCACGATCGAGATGGAGGTCCCAGGTGGCTGACGCAATCAAGGTGCTGCTCGTCGACGACCACCAGGTGGTCCGCAGAGGCCTGCGCACCTTCCTGGAGGTGCAGGACGACATCGAGGTGGTGGGCGAGGCCGCCGACGGCGCCGAGGGGGTCGACCGCGCCGAGGAACTGAGACCCGACGTGATCCTCATGGACGTCAAGATGCCGGGCATGGACGGCGTCGAGGCGCTGCGCAGACTGCGCGAGCTGGACCACCACGCGCGCGTGCTGATCGTCACCAGCTTCACCGAGCAGCGCACCGTGGTCCCGGCGCTGCGCGCGGGAGCGGCCGGTTACGTCTACAAGGACGTCGACCCGGACGCGCTGGCCGGCGCCATCCGCTCCGTCCACGCCGGCCACATCCTGCTCCAGTCCGAGGTCGCGGGCGCCCTGCTCTCGCAGGAGGAGGGCACCCCCGGCCAGGGCCGGGCGGGCTCCCTCACCGAGCGGGAGCGGGAGGTGCTGGGCCTGATAGCGGACGGCCGCTCCAACCGGGAGATCGCCCGTGCGCTGGTGCTCTCCGAGAAGACCGTGAAGACCCACGTGTCGAACATCCTGATGAAACTCGACCTCGCCGACCGCACCCAGGCCGCGCTGTGGGCCGTGCGTCACGGTGTGGCCGGCTGACCCGTACGCGCGTACGCCGCTCCAGCCCGGAGGGTTCCCCTCCGGTCAGAGATTCATACCGTCGTGGGAATGTCCCCCACATGGCGCATCCCCGGCGCGGCCCGGCCGTTCTCCAGTGCGTACCGCGGCGACCGCCGCGGCGACCGCAAGGAGGGCTCGTAAGTGAAGAACCTGAAGAAGGCAGCGGCCGTGACGATGATGGCCGGCGGGCTGATCGCCGCCGGTGCGGGCATGGCCTCCGCCACCGACGGCGCCGCCGCCCACGGCGAGGCCATCGGCTCCCCGGGCGTCGCCTCCGGCAACGTCGTCCAGGCGCCGATCCACATCCCGGTCAACGCCGTCGGCAACAGCGTCAACGTCATCGGCGTCCTGAACCCGGCCTTCGGCAACCTCGGCGTCAACCACTGACCCAGGTCGTCCGACCGGCACAGCCCCCCGGCCTCCCGGCCCCACTCGGGAGGCCGGTCGTGTTCCCCGGCCGGGTCGCGTGCCGCCCCGGCTGTGCGCCCACGTGCCCGCAGCGGGTGAGGAGCCCGGAAGAGGCCCAGGGCGGGGCGGGCGAGTCGGGCGGGCGGCGAGGGGCCCGGCCCCGCTCGATCGCAGCCGAACGTGGCAACGGCCTCCGCGAGGAGTGCCGGGCCGGGCGTCCGACCCCGGGCACGGCACCGACGCCGCTCACCGCACCGAGGACGTCACCGCACACCCACGTGCCACCGGGGGACGCTCACCGAGCGCCCGAGCGCCCACGTGCCACCGGGGAACGTCACCGCGCCCCCGCCTCCCGCTCCTCCACGACGGAGTTGTACGCCGCCACCTGGGCCCGCCGAGCCGTCCGCTCCACCGGCCGCAGCGCCTCCCAGCGCGCCGCCATCTCGGACGCGCTCACCGCACCCCCGTGCCCGTTCTCACACGCCAGCGACACCAACGCCCCCACACGCTGCGCCAGCTCCAGCACCCGTACCGCACGCGGCGGATACCCCGGCGCCAGCACCTCCCGCCCCCGCTCGGCCCGGGCCCGGTACGCCGCCACGGCCGCCTCCGCCACCGGCCCCGACCCGGCCACGTCCAGCCGCGTCAGCACCTCCGTCGCATCGCGCAGCGCCTCCGCCAGCTCCCGCTCCGCCTCCCCGAGCGAGGGCACGTCCGCAGGCGGCGCCTCCCGCACCGGCAGGCAGTGCCACACGACCTCGACGTGCACGTCACCCTCGGGCCCGGCCTCGTACACCTCCGGGACCAGCCCGAGCGCGGCACCGTGGCAGACCACCGCCTCCTCGGCCTCCAGCGCCCGCGCGTTGAAGTCCGGCGGTCCGCTCAGCCCCAGCGGATGCCCCGGCGCGGGCAGCGCTATCCGCAGCCCGGTCGCCCCGAGCGTCCGCAGCCGCCCCAGCGCCAGCGTGAGGCCGACCGCGGCCGGCTCACCCGGCAGCCCCTCCACCCGGTGCACCGCGTCGTCACCGACGATCGCGATCACGGCGTCGTCCGGCGAGACCAGGTGGGCAATAAGGGCATTTCCCCAGGCGGCAAGGCGCCCTGCGCGTGGTTCCGAGAGCATCCCCCCACCCTAAGGACCGGACCGATGGAACGGTGAAGCCGACCGGTGGCGTAGATTTCCTGGAGGGCCTGCGCCCACCGGCGCGGCGGCCCGAGCCCACAGGCGTACGCGACAGCCGGAACCGGCCACACTGCAAGGGGAGACAACGCGCTCATGAGCGATGTTCTGGAGCTTCAGGACGTATCCGTGGTCCGCGAGGGCCGGGCTCTGGTGGACCAGGTCTCCTGGTCGGTGAAGGAGGGGGAGCGCTGGGTCATCCTGGGCCCGAACGGCGCCGGCAAGACCACCCTCCTCAATGTCGCGTCCAGCTACCTCTACCCCAGCGCCGGCACCGCGACCATCCTCGGCGAGACCCTCGGCAGGCCCGGGACGGACGTCTTCGAACTGCGCCCCCGCATCGGCATGGCCGGCATCGCGATGGCCGACAAGCTGCCCAGGCGGCAGACCGTCCTGCAGACCGTGCTGACCGCCGCCTACGGCATGACCGCCGGCTGGCAGGAGGAGTACGAGGACGTCGACGAGCAGCGCGCCCGCGCCTTCCTCGACCGCCTCGGCATGACCGAGTTCCTGGACCGGAGGTTCGGCACCCTCTCCGAGGGCGAGCGCAAGCGCACCCTCATCGCCCGCGCCCTGATGACCGACCCCGAACTGCTGCTCCTGGACGAGCCGGCCGCCGGCCTCGACCTCGGTGGCCGCGAGGACCTGGTCCGCCGCCTCGGCCGCCTTGCCCGCGACCCGATCGCCCCCTCGATGATCATGGTCACCCACCATGTCGAGGAGATCGCCCCGGGCTTCACCCACGTCCTGATGATCCGTCAGGGCAAGGTCATGGCCGCGGGCCCGCTGGAGCTCGAACTCACCTCGCGCAACCTCTCCCTGTGCTTCGGGCTCCCGCTCGTCGTCGAGCAGGTCGGCGACCGCTGGACCGCGCAGGGACTCCCCCTGTCCTGAGCCGCCCCCTGTGCGCCCTGTCCCGGCACGCCCCGCGCACCTACCATGGCCGTGTGAACGACATCGACGCATGGGTGTGGTGGCTCGTCGCCGCGGCAGCGCTCGGGATCCCGCTCGTCATGACCGCGATGCCGGAGTTCGGGATGCTCGCCGTGGGCGCGGTCGCCGCCGCCGTCGCCTCCGGGCTCGGCGCCGGCCTCGTCGTCCAGGTACTGGTCTTCGTCGCCGTCTCGGTCGCCCTGATCGCCGTCGTACGGCCCATCGCCGCCCGGCACCGCGCCCAACGGCCCCAACACGCCACGGGGGTCGACGCCCTGAGGGGCAGACAGGCCGTCGTGCTGGAGCGGGTCGACGGCTCCGGCGGCCGGATCAAGCTCGCCGGAGAGGTCTGGTCGGCGCGCGCGCTCGACGCCGGACGCGCCTACGAGACGGGTGAGGAAGTGGACGTCGTGGACATCGAGGGGGCGACGGCGATCGTCATGTGACCTCACCGGACACAAGTGGACCGAACAGCCCCCGAGGTACGCGACGGTCTGTCAGACTCGACCAGCAAGATCCTCAGCAGCCGTAGGATCAGCCGTAGTCAGGGCCAGTAACCAGGGCCGATAGGATCTGCCCGAGCGCCGCGGCGGAGAAGGGGACGGACAACCACGATGGAACCGGTCATCATCGTCTTGATCATCCTGGTGGTGTTGGTCTTCATCGCCCTGATCAAGACCATCCAGGTCATCCCACAGGCCAGCGCCGCCATCGTCGAGCGCTTCGGCCGGTACACGCGGACACTGAACGCGGGCCTCAACATCGTGGTCCCGTTCATCGACACCATCCGCAACCGCATCGACCTGCGCGAACAGGTCGTGCCTTTCCCACCGCAGCCGGTCATCACCCAGGACAACCTGGTCGTCAACATCGACACCGTCATCTACTACCAGGTGACCGACGCCCGCGCCGCGACCTACGAGGTCGCCAGCTACATCCAGGCCATCGAGCAGCTCACCGTCACCACGCTCCGCAACATCATCGGCGGCATGGACCTGGAACGCACCCTGACCTCCCGCGAGGAGATCAACGCGGCCCTGCGCGGCGTCCTCGACGAAGCGACCGGCAAGTGGGGCATCCGCGTCAACCGCGTCGAGCTGAAGGCCATCGAACCGCCCACCTCCATCCAGGACTCGATGGAGAAGCAGATGCGCGCCGACCGCGACAAGCGCGCCGCGATCCTCCAGGCCGAGGGTGTCCGGCAGTCCGAGATCCTGCGCGCCGAGGGTGAGAAGCAGTCCCAGATCCTGCGCGCCGAGGGTGAGGCCAAGGCCGCCGCCCTGCGCGCCGAGGGTGAGGCCCAGGCCGTCCGTACGGTCTTCGAGGCCATCCACGCCGGCGACCCGGACCAGAAGCTGCTCTCCTACCAGTACCTCCAGATGCTTCCGAAGATCGCCGAGGGCGACGCCAACAAGCTCTGGATCGTCCCCAGCGAGATCGGCGACGCCCTCAAGGGCCTGTCGGGCGCCATGGGCAACTTCGGCGGCATGGGCGGCGGTTCCGGGAGCGGCAACGGCGGCGCGAGCGTCCCGGCCCAGGAACGCCGCGAGAAGCCGTCCATCGACTAGCCGATTCCCGTGCCCCGGGAGGGGCGCGGGAGCCTGCGCGACGAGCCACGACGCACCCGCTGTCGGCGGCGCACATCCGCCGCCGACGGCGCAGACCTCACGCGGCGTCCAGCACCAGCCAGTCCGGCAGCGCCTCGAAGTCGTCCCGGGCCAGCGCCAGCAGCATCGCATCGGCGGGCGTCGGCTCGAACGGCTCCCGCAGCAACGGCATGCCCGCCTGCTCCGGCGTCCGGTTCGCCTTGCGGTGATTGTCCTCCGCGCACGAGGCCACCGTGTTCAGCCAGGAGTCCTGTCCGCCGTGCGACCGCGGCACCACGTGGTCGACGGTCGTCGCCCGCCGGCCGCAGTACGCGCACCGGTGCCGGTCCCGGACCAGGACGCCCCGCCTGGACCACGGAGCACGTCTTCGGAAGGGCACCCGTACGTAGTGGCACAGCCTGATCACCCGGGGCGCCGGTATGTCGAGCGCGGCTCCGCGCATCCGCAGGGAGGGGTGGGCCTGTTCGACGACGGCCTTGTCCTGGAGCACCAGAACGACGGCTCGATTCAGCGTCACCGTCGACAGCGGCTCGAAGCTCGCGTTCAGCACCAGCGTGTCCCGCATACCAGCCCACCTCCCATGCGCACCGGCCCACCCCCTGGCAGGCTGGGATCAACTCTGGCCGGGCACGCCGGGAGGGACAACGCAATATCTGCTGCTCCGACGGGGGACGTTCCCCCCCAAAACCCCCCGGCAACAAAAATGCCCGCCCCTGATCCATTCCAAGACCGGAGGCGGGCAAACGTTCCGTGAACGCTCGGGACACTCAGTCCTCGGCGGGCACCTCGTACTCGCCGACGAGCTGGGCGCGCGCGATCGTGTGGAAGCGCAGGTTGAATCCGACGAACGCGGGAGTGGCCTCCGCGTCCGGACCCAGCTTCTCCTGGTCCACGGCGTACACCGTGAAGACGTAGCGGTGCGGCCCGTCCCCGGCCGGCGGTGCGGCGCCGCCGAAGTCCTTGCTGCCGTAGTCGTTGCGCGCCTGCACGGCACCCTCCGGCAGACCCTCGAACCCGCCGCTGCCCGCACCCGCCGGCAGCTCGGTCACCGAGGCCGGGATGTCGAACACCACCCAGTGCCAGAACCCGCTCCCGGTCGGGGCGTCCGGGTCGTAGCACGTCACGGCGAAGCTCTTGGTCCCGGCCGGGAAGCCCTCCCACCGCAGCTGCGGCGAGGTGTTGCCGGCCGACTGGACCTGAGCGTCCTTGAGCGTCGCCCCCTCCTGGACGTCCTCACTCGTGACCGTGAAAGACGGCACGGGCGGGTGGAAGTCATGGGGAAGCGGACGCCGCTTGAGCTCGGTCACCTCGGTACCTCCTGATCGTTCGGTGCAATGGTGTCCGAGCCTAGAACCCTCAGAACCAGTTGCGCTTGCTGCCGACCTCGGACAGCCACTGGTTGAGGTACGCCGTCCAGTCGGTCCCCTGGTAGTCGTTCATCCCCACCGTGAAGGAACGGAACGTGTCACTGCCCTCGCTGAACAGCCCCGGCTTCTTGTCCATCTCCAGCACGACGTCCATCGCCTGCGCGTCGGCGACGAAACTCAGCTCGACCTGGTTCAGCCCCCGGTACTGCTGCGGCGGGAAGAACTCGATCTCCTGGTAGAAGGGCAGCTTCTGCCGCGTTCCGCGGATGTGGCCGCGCTCCATGTCCGCGCTCTTGAAGCGGAAACCCAGCCCGATGAAGGCGTCCAGGATCGCCTTCTGCGCCGGCAGCGGGTGCACGCTGATCGGGTCCAGATCGCCGGAGTCCACGGCGCGCGCGATCTCCAGCTCCGTGGTGACCCCGATGTCCATGCCGCGCAAGGCCTGCCCGTCGATCATCGTGACCGGCGTCTCCCACGGGATCTCGAGCCCGAACTGGACCGCGTGCACCGCGTTCGCCTTCAGCTCGAAGGCGCCGCCGAGCCGGTTCTTCGCGAACTCGATGTCCTGCTTGTACTCCTGGTCGCCGCTCTCCACCTCGACCTTGGCCTGGAGACCCACCGACAGAGCCTCGATCTGCTGGTCGACGGACCCGCCCTGGATCCGTACCTCGCCCTGGACGACACCGCCCGGAACGACGTTGACCTCGCTCAGTACGGTCTCGACCGAAGCCCCGCCGGCTCCCAGGCTCGCGAGCAGCTTCTTGAACGCCATGTCTCTCCCTCTGCAGGCTGTGCGTATAAACCTCTGACCCCTACAAACGCGATCCGACCGTGGCCGGTTCCGCGCCCCGCACCTGCGTTACGCTCGGACGGCATGATCGCGAGCCCCGACCGTACGCCCCTGCCCAGTGAATTCTTCGACCGGCCCATCCTCGACGTGGCCCCCGACCTTCTCGGCCGCCTCCTCGTGCGGAACACCCCGGACGGCCCGATCGCCCTCCGCCTGACGGAGGTCGAGGCCTACGACGGTCAGAACGATCCCGGATCCCACGCCTACCGGGGCCGCACACCCCGCAACGACGTGATGTTCGGTCCGCCGGGACACGTGTACGTCTACTTCACCTACGGCATGTGGTTCTGCATGAACCTGGTGTGCGGACCCGAGGGCAGGGCGAGCGCGGTCCTGCTCCGCGCCGGCGAGATCGTCGAGGGCGCCGAGCTGGCCCGTACCCGCCGGCTCACCGCCCGCAACGACAGGGAACTGGCCAAGGGCCCCGCTCGCCTGGCCACCGCCCTGGACGTCGACCGCACCCTGAACGGCACGGACGCGTGCACGGCGGAGGACACGCCCCTGCGCATCCTGACCGGCAGCCCCGCGCCCCGTGACCGGGTGCGCAACGGCCCCCGTACCGGAGTGGCCGGCGAGGGTGGCGTCCACCCCTGGCGGTACTGGGTGGCCGACGACCCGACGGTGAGCCCGTACCGGGCCCACGTGCCCAGGCGACGCCGGAGTTGACTCCCCCTCGGAGGGCGCGTAAGGTAGCCCGAGCCGCTTGACCCGGGTAAGGCATCGCCTGCAACCGGAAGCGGCCACCCACTACCTGCGATTTCCCTCATTGAGGGCGACTTCGGCGTGCCTGCATGCCTGAATTCGAACTCACGGGACTCGATTATGAGTCCCCGGAGGAATCCGCTAACGTAGTGAATGTCGAAAGGGCGACGGGTGAAAGCCGGTCGACCAGGGCAAATCCTGCCGACAGGGAATCGGATCGAAAAGGATCTGATAGAGTCGGAAACGCAAGACCGAAGGGAAGCGCCCGGAGGAAAGCCTGAGAGAGTCTCTCGGGTGAGTACAAAGGAAGCGTCCGTTCCTTGAGAACTCAACAGCGTGCCAAAAGTCAACGCCAGATATGTTGATACCCCGACCTGATCGGATCTCTGATCGGGTTGAGGTTCCTTTGAAAAAATACAGCGAGGACGCTGTGAACGGTCGGATCATTCCTCCGACTGTTCCGCTCCCGTGATGTAAAGCATTCACGGAGAGTTTGATCC
>NZ_JBSICH010000004.1:0-132019 GCF_053613315.1 Streptomyces sp. JK94
CCTGCCCGGCTCGCCGATCCTCTACTACGGCGACGAGATCGGCATGGGCGACAACATCTGGCTCGGCGACCGCGACGCCGTCCGCACGCCGATGCAGTGGACCCCCGACCGCAACGCCGGCTTCTCGTCGTCCGACCCGGGCCGGCTGTTCCTGCCCACGATCATGGACCCGGTCCACGGCTACCAGGTGACGAACGTCGAGGCGTCCATGGCCTCGCCCTCGTCCCTGCTGCACTGGACCCGGCGCATGATCGAGATCCGCAAGCAGAACGTGGCCTTCGGCCTCGGCACCTACACCGAGCTGCCGTCCTCCAACCCCGCGGTCCTGGCCTTCCTGCGGGAGCACGAGGACGACCTGGTGCTGTGCGTCCACAACTTCTCCCGGTTCGCGCAGCCCACGGAGCTGGACCTGAGCGCCTTCGAGGGGCGCCATCCGGTCGAGCTGTTCGGCGGGGTCCGCTTCCCGGCGGTCGGCGAGCTGCCGTACCTGCTGACCCTCGGGGGCCACGGCTTCTACTGGTTCCGGCTCCGCAAGGACGCCGTATAGGCCGCACGGCCCCGAACCCCGGGGCGGGGCGGTTTCTGCCGCCCCGCCCGGGGCACGCATCAGTAACACCCCGTCGACCCGGGGAAAGGACGCGACGCCATGTCGGAAGCCGTCATACGCACCGTCACGAGCACGAGCCCGCCGGGCCTCCTTGCGTCACTCGATCCACTCCTGCGGGACTGGCTGCCACGGCAGCGCTGGTTCGCGGGCAAGGGGCGCCCGGTCACCGGGTTCTCGCTGGTCGCCGCCACCGAGCTGCTCCCCGCCGACTCCCGCCTCGGCCTCCACCACGTGCTGGTGCGCGCCCACCAGCAGCTCGTACCGGGTGCCGGCGCGCCCGAGGAGCCCGGCGACTGCTACCAGCTCCTGATAGGCGCGCGCGAGGCGCTGCCGCCCCGGCTGGCGCCCGCGCTCATCGGACACGTCACCGGGGGCCCGCTGGCCGGCCGCACCGTCTACGACGCCCTGCACGACACCAGGCCCGCCGAGGTGCTCCTGGAGGCGCTGCGCACCCAGGCCCGCGTCGGCGGGCTTCGTTTCGAGCGGGACCGGGACCAGGAGATCCGCACGGGGCTGGTCCCCCGCCTGATGACCGCCGAGCAGTCGAACTCGTCGGTCGTCTATGGAGATACGTTCATTCTCAAGCTGCTCCGCCGGATCGTGCCCGGCGTCAACCCCGACCTGGAGCTGCCGCTGGCGCTGGCCCGCACGGGCTGCCCCCGGGTGCCGGCGCCGGCCGGCTGGATGGTGGCCGACCTGGGCGGCCGGCCCTGGGTGCTGGGGGTGCTCCAGCCCTTCGTGCAGGGCGCGGCCGACGGCTGGGAGCTGGCCCTGCGCGAGCTGGCCAAGGGCGAGGACTTCACCGCCGAGGCGCGGGCGCTCGGACGGGCCACCGCCGAGGTGCACACCGCGCTGGCCCGCGCGCTGCCGACCGTCACCCTGGGTCACGGCCAGATGCGGCAGCTCGCCGACGGCATGACCGCACGGCTGGAGGAGGCCGCCCGGGCGGTGCCCCTGCTGCGGCCGTACGCCCCCGCGCTGCGCACCGCCTTCAGCGCACTGGGCGACCTGGCCGACGAGGGCCGCACCTGGACCGCGCAGCGCGTCCACGGCGACCTGCACCTCGGGCAGTGCCTGCGCTCGCCCTCCGGCCGGTGGTCACTGATCGACTTCGAGGGGGAACCCGCGAAACCCCTGGCGGAGCGGCGGATGCCGCAGCCGCCCGTGCGCGACGTCGCCGGGATGCTGCGCTCCTTCGACTACGCCGCGCACGCGGCCGACGCCCCCGTGCCGGGCTGGGCCGAGAGCTGCCGGGCCGCCTACTGCACCGGGTACGCGGAGGTCGGCGGCGTCGATCCGCGCACCGACCCGGTGATGCTGCGCGCCCACGAGACGGACAAGGCGGTCTACGAGGTGCTGTACGAGGCCCAGCACCGCCCCGACTGGCTGGCGGTGCCGATGGCCGCGGTCCGGCGCCTGTCCACGCCCGACCCGGCATGACACCGCCCCCCGCTCGTCCTTCCTGATCCCACTTCGCCCAGGAGGCCCCGCCCGTGACCCCCCGCCCCTCGTCCAGCGGCCCCGAGTCCAGCGGTCCCGACCCGAAGAAGACGGCCGAGGAGAAGAGCGCCGCGCGACAGCCGGCGCCGCCGCAGAAGGCGGCGGCCGAGAAGGCGGCCGAGAAGCAGGCGACCACGAAGAAGGCCGCCGCGAAACAGGCCACCGGGAAGAAGGCCGTCGCGGGGAGGACGTCGGCGGAGAAGAAGGGGGCGGCCAAGAAGGGGGCGGCGGCGAGGAAGGCGCCGGCCGCGCAGCAGACCGCGGCCGGGAAGAAGGCCGTCGCGAAGAAGGGGCCGGCCGGGAGCACGGCCGCCCGCGACACCGCGCGGACGGCGGCCGTGCCCGAGCCGGCCGACTCCCCCTCCTCGCCCTCCTCGCCCTCCCCGGACGCCGTCGACCGGGAGCGGCTGCTCGCCGGCACGCACCACGACCCGCATGCCGTGCTCGGCGCCCACCGGGTGCCCGGCGGAGTCGTCTTCCGGGCGCTGCGGCCCGGCGCACGGGCGGTGACCGTCCTGTCCGGAGAGCTGCGGACCGGGCTGCACGACGACGGGGACGGGTTCTTCTCGGGCCTCGTGCCGCTCGGCGAGGTCCCGGCCTACCGGCTGCTCGTGACGTACGAGGAGACGGTCCAGGAGGTCGAGGACCCGTACCGCTTCCTGCCCACCCTGGGCGACCTGGACCTGCACCTGATCGGCGAGGGGCGGCACGAGCAGCTGTGGCAGGCGCTCGGCGCGCATCCCACGACCCGCGAGGGCGTCGCGGGCACCCGCTTCGCGGTGTGGGCGCCCAACGCGCGCGGGGTCCGGGTGGCCGGCGGTTTCAACTTCTGGGACGGCACCGGTCACCCGATGCGCTCGCTGGGCGGCACCGGCGTGTGGGAGCTGTTCCTGCCGGGCGTGGGCGCGGGTGAGCTGTACAAGTTCGAGATCACCCGGCCCGACGGCTCGCGCACGTTCCGCGCGGATCCGCTGGCCCGCCGCACCGAGGTCCCGCCGGCCACCTCCTCCGTCGTGCACACCTCGGACTACACCTGGGGCGACGACGCGTGGCTGGCCCGCCGCGCGGAGGCCCCCGCGCACGAGGCGCCGATGTCGGTGTACGAGGTGCACCTGGCCTCCTGGCGGCCCGGCCTCACCTACCGACAGCTCGCGGAGCAGCTGCCGGCGTACGTCGCGGACCTGGGCTTCACCCACGTCGAGCTGATGCCGGTCGCCGAGCACCCCTTCGGGGGCTCCTGGGGCTACCAGGTCACCGGCTTCTACGCGCCCACGGCCCGGCTCGGCGAGCCCGACGACTTCAGATACCTGGTCGACCGGCTCCACCAGGCCGGCATCGGCGTCCTGATGGACTGGGTGCCCGCGCACTTCCCGCGCGACGACTGGGCGC
Organism: Streptomyces sp. JK94; assembly: GCF_053613315.1. NCBI lineage: Bacteria > Bacillati > Actinomycetota > Actinomycetes > Kitasatosporales > Streptomycetaceae > Streptomyces > Streptomyces sp. JK94. Next base: position 3,497 of record NZ_JBSICH010000004.1, read on the forward strand.
TGGCCGAGTTCGACGGACGTCCGCTGTACGAGCACTCCGACCCGCTGCGGGCCGCGCACCCCGACTGGGGGACGCTGGAGTTCGACTTCGGGCGGCGCGAGGTGCGCAACTTCCTGGTCGCCAACGCCGTGTACTGGTGCGAGGAGTTCCACATCGACGGGCTGCGGGTCGACGCCGTCGCCTCGATGCTCTACCTGGACTACTCGCGCGAGCCGGGCCAGTGGACGCCGAACGAGCACGGCGGGCGGGAGAACCTGGACGCGGTGGCGTTCCTCCAGGAGATGAACGCGACGGTGTACCGCCGGGTGCCCGGAGTGGTGACCGTCGCGGAGGAGTCGACGGCCTGGGACGGGGTCACGCGGGCCACGCACCACGAGGGGCCGAGCGGTTTCGGCGGGCTCGGGTTCGGGCTGAAGTGGAACATGGGCTGGATGCACGACTCGCTCGCCTACATGAGCCACGAGCCCGTGCACCGCAAGTACCACCACGGGGAGATGACCTTCTCCATGGTGTACGCGTACAGCGAGAACTACGTGCTGCCGATCTCCCACGACGAGGTGGTGCACGGCAAGAAGTCGCTGGTGTCGAAGATGCCGGGCGACTGGTGGCAGCAGCGCGCGAGCGAGCGGGCGTACCTGGGCTTCATGTGGGCCCACCCCGGCAAGCAGTTGCTCTTCATGGGCCAGGAGTTCGCACAGGGCGCGGAGTGGTCCGAGGCGCGCGGCCCCGACTGGTGGCTGCTCGACCCGCAGTACGGGGCGGCGGCGGACCACCGGGGGGTGCTGGACCTGGTCCGCGACCTGAACACGGTCTACCGGGCCACGCCCGCGCTGTGGCAGCGCGACACCCACCCCTCTGGGTTCGCGTGGGTGGTCGGGGACGCCGCCGAGGACAACGTCCTCGCCTTCCTGCGGCTGGGCGCCGACGGCACCCCGCTGCTCGCGGTGTCGAACTTCGCGCCGGTGGTCCGCCCCGACTACCGCCTCGGCGTCCCCGACGACGTCCCCGCCTGGCACGAGGTGCTCAACACCGACGCCGCGCGGTACGGCGGTAGCGACGTCGGCCATCCCGACCCGGTCAAGCCGGAGCCGCAGGGGTGGCACGGCCGGCCGGCGAGCATCCGGCTGACCCTGCCGCCCCTGGCGACGGTGTGGCTGCGTCCGGCCTAGCCGCTCACGCGTCCGCCAGGCCCTCGGGCAGCGGCTCGGTGTGCAGCACGCCGAGCCGCTGGGTGGCCCGGGTGAGGGCCACGTACAGGTCGCTGGTGCCGTAGCGGCCCGGCTCGACGACCAGGACGGAGTCGAACTCCAGGCCCTTGGACTGCCGCGGGTCGAGGAGGACGACGCTCCGTGTGAGGTCCGGCTCGGCGCCCGCCGTCACGCCCTCCAGCCGGGACGCGAGCGCCCGGTGCAGCTCGCGCGGGGCGATCACGGCGAGGCGCCCCTCGTCCGGGGACAGCTCCCGCGCGGCCTCGGCGACGGCGGCCGGGAGGTCGCCGGTGGCGCGGATCCAGGGCCGTACGCCGGTGGAGCGCACCGAACGCGGCGGCGCGAACGCGGGGTCGCCGGCCCGGACGACGGCCGCCGCCACGTCCATGATCTCGGACGGGGTGCGGTAGTTGACGCCCAGGCGGGTGTGCTCCCAGCGGTCCTCGACGTACGGTGCGAGGATCTTCGACCAGGAGCCGACACCGGCCGCCTCCGCGGTCTGCGCCGGGTCGCCCACCAGGGTCATCGAGCGGGTCGGGCAGCGGCGCATCAGCAGCCGCCAGGCCATCGGGGACAGCTCCTGCGCCTCGTCGACGATGATGTGCCCGAAGGCCCAGGTGCGGTCGGCCGCGGCGCGTTCGGCGGCGCTGCGGTGGTCGTCCTCCTCCTGGCGTTCGGCGAACCGCTCGGCGTCGATGATGTCGTGCGCCGACAGCACCTCCGCCTCCTCCTCGTCCCTGTCCTCGAACTCGTGGGTCCGGGACGCGTACGACACGTCCAGCACGCCCTGCGCGTAGGCGATCTGCTCCTCCCGCTCACGCTCGGCGCGGGTACGGGCGACCCGGTCGTCCACGCCGAGCAGTTCGGCCGCCTCGTCGAGCAGGGGCACGTCGGCGACGGTCCAGCGCCGGGTGACCGGGCGGCGGACGGCGGCGGCGTCCTCGGCGGACAGGAAACCCTCGGGAGCGGCGAGGAAGTCGGCGACGAGGCGCTGCGGGGTGAGCCGCGGCCAGAGCTGGTCGACGGCCGACCAGACCTCGGGGTTCTCGGCGAGTTCGTCGCGGATCTGGGTGATGTCGCTGGGGTCGAGGAGGTTGGAGCCGTCGTAGGGGTCGGTGCCGATGCGTTCGGCGACCATGTCGGTGAGGGTGTTGAGGATGTGGCCCTCGAAGTGCTCGCGGGCCGCGTTGTGCGGCAGCCCCGCGGCGCGGGTGCGCTCGCGGGCGACGTTGACCAGGTCGTCGTCGAGCATGAGGATCTCGCGGTCGTGCTCGATCGCGATCACCGGGTCGGGCAGCGCCTGCCGGTCGCGGACCACCTCGGCGAGCACGTCCGCCATGTCGCCGCGGCCCTTCACCGCCGCCGCCTGTGGCGGGTCCGTGTCCGTGGCCTTCACGCCGGGGAACAGCTCGCCGACGGTGGCGAGGAGCACGCCGGTCTCGCCCAGGGAGGGCAGCACCTCGCCGATGTACCCGAGGAAGGCGGGGTTGGGGCCGACGATGAGGACGGCGCGCTTGGCGAGCAGTGCGCGGTGCTCGTAGAGCAGGTAGGCGGCGCGGTGCAGCGCGACGGCGGTCTTGCCGGTGCCGGGGCCGCCCTCGACGACCAGGACGCCGCGGTGCGGGGCGCGGATGATGCGGTCCTGGTCGGCCTGGATGGTCTGCACGATGTCGCCCATGCGGCCGGTGCGCGCGGAGTTCAGCGCGGCGAGCAGCACGGCGTCGCCCGACGGGTCCTCGTGGCCGGTGCGCGTCTCGTCGCCGAGGTCGAGGATCTCGTCGTGCAGGGCGGTGACCCGGCGGCCCTCGCTCGCGATGTGCCGGCGGCGGCGCAGGCCCATCGGGGTGTGGCCGGTGGCCAGGTAGAAGGGGCGGGCGACGTCGGCCCGCCAGTCGATGAGGACCGGGGTGCGTTCGGCGTCGTCGGCCCGCAGCCCTATGCGGCCGATGTGGTGGCCGGCCCCGGAGGTGAGGTCGATCCGGCCGAAGCAGAGGGAGCCGTCCACCGCGTTGAGCGCGGCGAGCAGCCCCGAGCGCTCGGCGACCAGGATGTCCCGCTCCAGCCGGGCCTGCATGGGGGTGTCGCCCTGCGCGAGCGCGTCCGTCACCGAGACCTCGGTGTCGCCGCGCAGCGCGTCCACGCGTGCGTAGAGTCCGTCGATGAATTGCTGCTCCTGTCGCAATTCATCGTCCGGAAATTCGGTGTTTGACAATTCCACTCCCGCCCGGATACACTGTGGTCACTGAACTTCTTCGCGACCTCATTGCCCTGAAGTCACGAATCAGCGAATATACGCAAAGAAATCCCCCGGGCGCAATTGCCCGGGGGATTTCGCGTGGGAGCGCGGCTCAGATCACGTCGGACAGCTCCTCCAGCAGCCGCCGCTTGGGCCGGGAGCCCACCATCGACTTCACCGGCTCACCGTCGCGGAAGACCATGAAGGTCGGCATCGACAGCACCTTGTACGCGTTCGTGGTCGCCGGGTTCCGGTCGACGTTCAGCTGCACCACCCGGAGCCGGCCCTGCTCCTCCGCGGCCACGGCGCCGAGCACCGGGGCCATCTGCCGGCACGGCGGGCACCAGTCCGCGGTGAACTCCACCAGCACCGGCAGCTCGCTGCCCAGCACCTGCGCGGCGAATTCCGCGTCCGACACCTCGGGCACCCCGTTGTTCGTCATGCGTGTCCTCCCAGTTCGCATTTCGGCTCCGGGCCCCCCGGAACCGCCGCCTCGGCCCGCGCCAGCTGCGCACCGACCTGCGCCCGCACCGACGAGAGCTGCTCGATCAGCGCGTCCAGCTCCGCCAGCTTGCGCCGGTAGACCACGAGGGAGGCCGGGCAGGAGTCACCCTCGGGATGCCCGGCGCGCAGGCACTCCACGAAGGGACGGGTCTCCTCCAGGTCGAACCCGAAGTCCTGGAGCGTCCTGATCTGCCGCAGCAGCCTCAGGTCGTCCTCGTCGTACGTCCGGTAGCCGTTGCCGGCCCGCCGCGCGGGCAGCAGGCCCCGCGACTCGTAGTACCGCAGCGTCCGCGTCGTGGTCCCGGCCCGTGCGGCCAGCTCGCCGATTCGCATGCGGACGAACGTAAGCCCTGACGCGGACGTCAAGGCAAGAAGCCCCGCGCGGGAACGCGCGGGGCCGGGGACCGGGCGGCTGAGCGACGGGGGGGAGCCCTCAGCCGCCCGGAGTGTGCGGGCGTCGCACGGGCCGTCTCAGGCCCGGGCCAGCTCCTTCTCGCCGCCGGGTCCGGGCAGGTCCGGTGCGGCGTCCGCGTCGTCGGCGGCGCCGACGGCGCCGACGGCGTCGTGGTCGTGGTCGTGGTCGTCCAGCAGCGTCTTCTCGTCGAACGGGGCCCGGCCGGCGAGCACCTCGTCCACCCGGTCCCGGTCGATCTCCTTGGTCCAGGTGCCGATCAGGACGGTGGCGATGGCGTTGCCCGCGAAGTTGGTGAGGGCGCGGGCCTCGCTCATGAAGCGGTCGATGCCGACGATCAGGCCGATGCCGTCCACCAGGGCGGGCTTGTGCGACTGGAGGCCGCCGGCCAGCGTGGCGAGGCCCGCCCCGGAGACACCGGCCGCGCCCTTCGAGGCGACCAGCAGGAAGAGCAGCAGCGGGATCTGCTCGCCGATCGACATCGGGGTGCCCATGGCGTCGGCGATGAACAGCGAGGCCATGGTCATGTAGATCATGGTGCCGTCGAGGTTGAACGAGTAGCCGGTCGGGACGGTGATGCCGACCACCGGCTTGCTGACGCCCAGGTGCTCCATCTTCGCGATGAGGCGCGGCAGCGCCGACTCCGAGGAGGAGGTGGACAGGATCAGCAGGAACTCACGGCCCAGGTACTTGAAGAGCGAGAAGACGTTGACGCCGGCGAGGAAGCGCAGCAGCGCGCCGAGCACCAGGAAGACGAAGAGGAAGCAGGTGACGTAGAAGCCGAGCATCAGCACGGCCAGGCTCTTGAGCGCGTCGACGCCGGCCGAGCCGGTGACGGCGGCGATGGCACCGAAGGCACCGACCGGCGCGGCCCACATGATCATGGCCAGGACGCGGAAGACCAGCCGCTGGATGTGCTCGATGCCGCGCAGGACGGGCTGCCCGGCCGACCCCATGGCCTGCAGGGCGAAGCCGCACAGCAGCGCGACCAGCAGGGTCTGGAGGACCTCGCCCGAGGTGAAGGCCGAGACGATCGTCGTCGGGATGATGCCCAGCAGGAACTCGGAGGTTCCCTTGGCCTCCGCGTCGACCTGCGCCTGGCCGGTCTCCTTGACCGCGTCGGTCACCGCGAGGCCCGTGCCCGGGTCCAGGATGTTGCCGACGAGCAGGCCTATGGCGAGGGCCACCAGCGACATCACCAGGAAGTAGCCGAGGGCGATGCCGCCGACGGCGCCGACCTTGGCGGCCTTGCGGACCGAACCGATGCCCAGCACGATCGTGCAGAAGATGATCGGCGAGATCATCATCTTGATCAGGCTCACGAAGCCGGTGCCCAGCGGCTTCAGCTCGGTCGCGAAGTCGGGGGCGGCGAGACCGACGGTGATCCCGAGGGCGACCGCGATGATCACCGCGATGTAGAGATAGTGCGTGCGGTCACGCCTGGCTTTGGGTGCGGCAGGTGCCGTAGCGGCTTCGCTGGTCACGGCGGCCCTCCTCTGACGACGTCGTCGGCATCACCGGCGTGCGGCTCACGTCCGGGGGTTTGTTTCGGGGACGCGGTGACTATCTCGCGGGCTGTGAGCGCGGTCACCCTTGCGTTCATTTAGTTCACCGATCGGCCGGAGGGAGACTGGCGGCATGCGCCTCCGCGTCCCCCGACCCCGCAGCCTGGCCGGTCAGCTCTTCGCCATGCAGGCCGTGCTGATAACGGTCGTCGTGGCCGGGTACGCGCTGTTCACCTACGTCGGCGACCGGCGGCAGGCCGAGGAGGCGGCCGGGCGGCAGGCCAGGTCGGTGGCGCTGGCGATCGCCGACTCGCCGTCCGTGCTGGACGCGATCCGCACCCCGGACCCGACGGCCCGGCTCCAGCCGTACGCGGTGCGGGTCATGCGGGACACGGACGTCGACTTCGTGACGATCATGAGTCCGGAGGGCATCCGCTGGACCCATCCCGACCCCGAGCAGATCGGCCGTCCCTTCCGCGGGCACATCGAGCGCGCGCAGCGGGGCGAGGCCTTCACCGAGACCTACACGGGCACGCTCGGACCGTCGGTGCGCGCGGTCGCCTCCGTCGAGGACGACGGCCGGGTCGTCGGCCTGGTCAGCGCCGGCATCAAGGTCGAGGAGATCAGCAAGCGGGCGCAGGAGCAGCTGACGGCCCTGCTCGCGGTCGCGGCCGGCGCGCTGCTGCTCGGCGCGGTCGGTACGTACGTGGTCAACGCCCGGCTGCGCCGGCACACGCACGGCATGAACGCGGACGAGCTGAGCCGGATGCACGACTACCATCAGGCGGCGCTGCACGCGGTGCGGGAGGGGCTGCTGATGCTGGACGGCCGGTACCGCGTCGCGCTGATCAACGACGGCGGACGGGAGCTGCTCGGTGTGGCCGGAGACGTGGTGGGCGCCCCCGTCGCGGATCTGGGGCTGCCGGCGCGGCTGACGGGTGCGCTGCTGGCGTCGGAGCCGCGGGTGGACGAGGTGCACCTGACGGCCCGGCGGGTGCTGGTGGTGAACACCTCGCCGGTCTCGGGCGGCGAGCACCGGGGCACGGTGGTGACCCTGCGCGACGTGACCGAGCTGCAGTCGCTGACGGGCGAGCTGAACTCGGAGCGCGGCTTCACGCAGGCGCTGCGCTCGCAGGCGCACGAGGCGGCCAACCGGCTGCACACCGTCGTCTCGCTGATCGAGCTGGGGCGTGCGGAGGAGGCCGTGGAGTTCGCGACGGCCGAACTGGAGCTGGCGCAGGCGCTGACCGACCAGGTGGTGGCCGCGGTGAGCGAGCCGGTGCTGGCCGCGCTGCTGCTGGGCAAGACGGCGCAGGCCAACGAGCGGGGAGTGGAGCTGGTGGTGTCGCGGGACAGCCGACTGGACGACGGACTGCTGCCGTCGTCCCTGCCCGCCCGGGATCTGGTGACGATCCTGGGCAACCTGGTCGACAACGCGGTGGACGCGGCCCAGGGCGGGGTGCCCTCGCGGGTCACGGTGGCGGCGTACACCGACGTGGTGGGCGGTGAGGGCTCGGAACTGGTGATGCGGGTGTCCGACACCGGCGCCGGGGTCGACCCCGCCCACGCCGACCTGGTCTTCGTGCGGGGCTTCTCGACCAAGCCGGCCGACGAGGGCGGGCGGGGCCTGGGGCTGGCGCTGGTGCGGCAGGCGGTCCAGCGGCACGGCGGCACCCTGACCGTGACGGAGGCCACGGGCGGCGGCGCCTGCTTCGAGGCCAGGCTGCCGCTGGACGGCACGGGGGCCGACGGCGTTCCGGCTCCGGGCGCCCCGGCCCCGGACACCCCGACTCCGGGCGCCCCGGCCCCGGACGCCCCGACCCCGGACACCTCGGCTCCGGACGCCCCGGCTGGGGACATCCCGACTCCGGGCGCCCGAACCCCGGACATCCCGGCTCCGGACGCCCCGGCTCCGGACACCCCGGCCGGCAGACCGGCGACCGGAGGCAGGCCGTGAACCCCGTCCCCGCTCACCTCGCAGACCCCGCCCACCTCCGCGTCGCTGCCCTCGTCCCCGTGCGCGTCGCAGCTCCCGCCCACCCCCGCGCCACAACCCCCTCCCCCCGCCGTCGGCCGCGCCTCGTCCCGGTGCCCGGGCTCCCGGCTCGCGGACCGGTCACCGGAGGCCGCGCGTGACCGCCCCGCAGCTCATCCGGGTCCTGGTCGTCGAGGACGACCCCGTCGCCGCCGACGCGCACGTGCTGTACGTCGGCCGGGTGCCGGGGTTCACGGCCGTCGGCAAGGCCCACTCGGGGGCCGGGGCGCGGCGCGTGCTGGAGCGTACGCCGGTGGACCTGCTCCTGCTCGACCTGCACCTGCCGGACGTGCACGGGCTGCAGCTGGCCCGTTCGCTGCGGGCGGCGGGGCACCACACCGACGTGATAGCGGTGACGTCGGCGCGGGACCTGGCGGTCGTGCGGGAGGGCGTGTCGCTGGGCGTCGTCCAGTACGTGCTGAAGCCGTTCACCTTCGCCACCCTGCGCGACCGTTTGGTGCGGTACGCCGAGTTCCGGAACGCCGCCGGGGAGGCGAGCGGCCAGGACGAGGTGGACCGGGCGCTGGCCACGCTGCGGGCTCCGGGGCCAGCCGCCCTGCCGAAGGGGCTCAGCGCGCCGACGCTGGAGCGCGTGACGGGCGCGCTGCGCGGGGCGGAGGAGGGCCTCACCGCCGCCGGGGTGGCCGAGGCCGTGGGCATCTCGCGGATCACCGCCCGGCGCTATCTGGAGCACCTGGTGGACGCGGGACGCGCGGGGCGCAGCCCGCTGTACGGGCAGGTGGGGCGGCCGGAGCTGGTGTACCGCTGGGTCCGTGGGGCCGAGCGGGGCCGGTGAGCACGAGTCCACGAGTCCTCCACCGCGCGCCTCGACCCGACCGGACCACGGCGGGTGCGGGGCGGCGGCAGGGGACGGGCGGGGCGGTCGAGGAGTGAGCGGGACGGCGTGCCCGAACTCCCGTACGGTGCCCGTAACGCCCCGTAGGTTCGTACAATCCGTATCGTCGGCCGAACAGCCCGTAGTCAAGCCCGCCCCGGCCCCCCTACGGTGTGGGCCGTGCGCCGACCCTCACCCCACCCGCACCCGTCGGGTCCCCCGTTCAACGCCCTCGCCGCCCGCCGGCTCCGCGCCGCCCTCGGCATGGGGCCCGAACACGTCGCCCACGGAATGCGGGTGTCGTACGGGCTGCCGTACGTCAGCACGGACCTCGTCATCGCCTGGGAGCGCGGGGTCGCCTCGCCCGCTGCCGCCGAGCTGACCGCGCTCGCGGGGGTGCTGTGGTGCTCGCCCGGTGATCTGATCGGCCGGCCCCGGACCCTCCGCGAGCACCGCATCGCCCGCGGCGCGGCGCCTCAGGACGTGGCGCGCGCGGTCGGTGTCGCGCTCCCCGCCTACCTGCGGATGGAGGAGACGGACGACTGGCGCGGCACCGACCGGCAGTCCGCCGCGCTGGCCGACGTGCTCGGTCTCGCGCTGCCCGACTTCGTGGCCGTCACGGGACGCGAGGGGAAACTCGCCGACCTGCTGTCGAGCGCCGTGTCCACCCGCTGGCAGGCCTACGTGCGCCCGGTCGCCAAGGTGGCGCCGCTGGACCGGCGCGTGCTGGAGAACGTCCTGCAGGTCCTGCACCAGGACTACCAGGGGCACATGGCCGCCACCCTCGGCTGGGGCGGCGGCCACGGTGACTCCAGCGCGGCGGGCCGCGACTTCCTCGACCGGATCGTGGAGAACTTCTGGGCGGCCGTGGAGAAGCATCCCTAGGCCGTCCCTGGGGCTAGAAGACCGACTCCGCCTCGTCCATCCGGTCCTTCGGCACCGTCTTCAGCTCGGTCACGGCCTCCGCCAGCGGCACCATGACGACGTCCGTGCCGCGCAGCGCGGTCATCCGGCCGAACTCCCCCTGGTGCGCGGCCTCCACCGCGTGCCAGCCGAAGCGGGTCGCGAGCACCCGGTCGTACGCGGTCGGCACCCCGCCGCGCTGGATGTGGCCGAGGATGACCGGCTTGGCCTCCTTGCCCAGCCTGCGCTCCAGCTCGTACGCCAGTGCCGTGCCGATGCCCTGGAAGCGCTCGTGGCCGAACTTGTCGATCGCGCCCTTGCCGTAGTCCATGGAGCCGTCGACCGGGTGGGCGCCCTCGGCGACGCACACGACGGCGAACTTCTTGCCGCGGGCGAACCGCTCCTCGACCATCTTCACCAGGTCGGCGGGGTCGAAGGGGCGCTCGGGCAGGCAGATGCCGTGGGCGCCGGCGGCCATGCCGGACTCCAGGGCGATCCAGCCGGCGTGCCGGCCCATCACCTCCACGACCATCACGCGCTGGTGGGACTCGGCGGTGGTCTTCAGGCGGTCCATCGCCTCCGTGGCCACCCCGACGGCGGTGTCGAAGCCGAAGGTGCGGTCCGTGGAGGAGATGTCGTTGTCGATGGTCTTCGGCACGCCGACCACCGGGAGACCGGCGTCGGACAGCATCCGGGCGGCCGTCAGGGTGCCCTCGCCGCCGATCGGGATCAGCGCGTCGATGCCGAAGCTCTGGATCATGTCGCCCGCGTTCTCGCAGGCCTCGCGGAGCCGGTCGCGCTCCAGGCGGGAGGAGCCGAGGATGGTGCCGCCGCGGGCCAGGATGCCGCTGACCGCGTTCAGGTCGAGTGCGCGGTAGCGGCCGTCCAGCAGTCCGGCGTAGCCGTCCTCGAAGCCGATGACCTCGTCGCCGTAGTTGTCGACCGCTCGGTGCACGACCGACCGGATCACTGCGTTCAGGCCGGGGCAGTCGCCGCCTGCGGTGAGAACTCCGATACGCATCGTGCTGTGTCTCCTGCTCGCTTTGGACACCGGTGAGCCGGTCCAATTGTTCCACGCCCGGCCCTCCGGCGGGCACGGTCGGGGGCAGCCGGACACTGAGGGGCGCCTTATCCATCGCCGGAGGTATTGTCAAGAGGGTCCGCTCACCCCGGTGGGCGAATTCTGTGCACGGGCCAGCCGCACCAGACGAAACGGAGAGCACGCGTGACGCGCAGCGTGTACGTGACCGGTATCGACCGCGGCGACGGCCGCCAGGTCGTCGAGCTGGGGGTCATGGAACTCCTGACCCGGCAGGTCGACCGGGTCGGCGTCTTCCGCCCCCTGGTCCACGACGGGCCCGACCGGCTCTTCGAGCTGCTGCGCGCCCGTTACCGGCTCGCGCAGGACTCCTCGGCCGTCTACGGCATGGACTACCAGGAGGCCTCCGCGCTCCAGGCCGAGCAGGGCACGGACGAGCTGGTGTCCGCGCTGGTCGACCGGTTCCACCTGGTCGCCCGCGACTACGACGTGGTCCTCGTCCTCGGCACCGACTTCGCCGACACGCAGTTCCCGGACGAGCTGGCGCTGAACGCGCGGCTCGCCAACGAGTTCGGCGCGTCGGTGATCCCGGTCGTGGGCGGCCGCAAGCAGACCGCGGAGTCCGTGCTCGCCGAGACCGTCAACGCCTTCCGCGCCTACGACGGGCTGGGCTGCGACGTCCTGGCCATGGTGACCAACCGGGTGGCCCGCGAGGACCGGGACGGGATCGCCGAGCGGCTCGCGGGCCGGCTGCCGGTGCCGAGCTGGGTGGTGCCCGACGAGCCCGCCCTGTCCGCGCCGACCGTCTCGCAGATCGCCCACGCCCTCGGCGCCGAGGTGGTCCTCGGCGACGACGCGGGGCTCGCCCGCGACGCGCTGGACTTCGTCTTCGGCGGGGCCATGCTGCCCAACCTGCTGAGCGCCCTGACCCCGGGCTGCCTGGTCATCACCCCCGGCGACCGGGCCGACCTGGTGATCGGCACGCTCGCCGCGCACAGCGCCGGCACCCCGCCGATAGCCGGCGTCCTGCTGACCCTGGACGAGGTGCCCGGCGAGGGCATCCTCACCCTCGCCGCCCGCCTCGCCCCCGGCACGCCGGTGCTGTCGGTGACCGGCAACAGCTTCCCCACCGCCGAGCGGCTGTTCTCCCTGGAGGGCAAGCTCAACGCGGCCACCCCGCGCAAGGCGGAGACCGCCCTCGGCCTCTTCGAGCGCTACGTCGACACCGCCGACCTGGTGCGGCGGGTCTCCGCCCCCAGCAGCGACCGCGTCACGCCGATGATGTTCGAGCACAAGCTGCTGGAGCAGGCCCGCTCCGACCTGCGCCGGGTCGTGCTGCCCGAGGGCACCGAGGAGCGGGTGCTGCACGCGGCCGAGGTGCTGCTGCGCCGGGGCGTGTGCGAGCTGACCCTGCTGGGCCCGGTCGAGCAGATCCGCAAGAAGGCCGCCGACCTGGGCATCGACCTGACCGGTGTCGAACTGGTCGACCCGGCCGTCTCCGAGTTGCGCGACACGTTCGCCGAGAAGTACGCCGCCCTGCGCGCCCACAAGGGCGTCACCGTGGAGCTGGCGTACGACGTGGTCTCCGACGTGAACTACTTCGGCACCCTGATGGTGCAGGAGGGGTTCGCCGACGGCATGGTGTCGGGGTCGGTGCACTCGACGGCGGCGACGATCCGCCCGGCCTTCGAGATCATCAAGACCAGGCCGGACGCGTCGATCGTGTCGTCCGTCTTCTTCATGTGCCTGGCCGACAAGGTCCTGGTCTACGGCGACTGCGCGGTCAACCCGGACCCGGACGCGGAGCAGCTCGCCGACATCGCGAGCCAGTCGGCGTCCACGGCGGCGCGGTTCGGGGTGGACCCGCGGATCGCGATGCTGTCGTACTCGACGGGCACCTCCGGTTCCGGCGCGGACGTCGACAAGGTGCGCGAGGCGACGGAGATCGTCCGCTCCCGCCGGCCCGACCTGCGCGTGGAGGGCCCGATCCAGTACGACGCCGCCGTCGAGCCGTCGGTCGCCGCGACCAAGCTGCCCGGCTCCGAGGTCGCCGGGCAGGCCAGCGTGCTGATCTTCCCCGACCTGAACACCGGCAACAACACGTACAAGGCCGTGCAGCGCTCGGCCGGCGCCATCGCCGTGGGGCCGGTCCTCCAGGGCCTGCGCAAGCCGGTCAACGACCTGTCCCGGGGCGCGCTCGTCCAGGACATCGTGAACACCGTCGCCATCACGGCGATCCAGGCCCAGCAGTCCCCCACCGAGAAGGCGTCCGCCCTGTGAGCCCCACCCGTGTCCTCGTTCTCAACTCCGGTTCCTCGTCGGTGAAGTACCAGCTGATCGACATGCGCGGCGGCGACCGGCTCGCGGTGGGCCTCGTCGAGCGGATCGGCGAGGAGACCTCACTGCTCAGGCACACGCCGGCGGGTGGCGGCACCCGTGAGCGGAACGGGTCCGTCCCCGACCACGACGCCGCGCTGAAGGCGGTCGCGGCGGAGCTGGCCGGGGACGGCCTCGGCCTGGACTCGCCGGAGCTGGCCGCCATCGGGCACCGGGTGGTGCACGGCGGCAGGCAGTTCACCGAGCCGACCGTGGTCGACGACGCCGTACTCGCCGAGGTCGAGCGGCTCATCCCGGTGGCCCCGCTGCACAACCCGGCCAACCTCACCGGCATCCGCACCGCGCAGGCGCTGCGCCCGGACCTGCCGCAGGTCGCCGTCTTCGACACCGCCTTCCACACGACGATGCCGGAGTCCGCGGCCCGCTACGCGATCGACGTCGAGACCGCCGACCGGCACCGCGTCCGCCGTTACGGGTTCCACGGCACCTCGCACGCCTACGTCTCCCGGGAGACGGCACGGCTGCTGGGCCGGGCCCCCGAGGACGTGAACGTCATCGTGCTGCACCTGGGCAACGGGGCGTCGGCCTCGGCGGTGCGCGGTGGTCGTTGCGTGGACACCTCCATGGGGCTGACGCCCTTGGAGGGACTCGTGATGGGTACGCGCTCGGGAGACATGGACCCGGCCGTCATCTTCCATTTGATGCGTGTTGGCGGAATGTCCGCCGACGAGATCGACACTCTCCTCAACAAGAGGAGCGGTCTGATCGGTCTGTGCGGCGACAACGACATGCGGGAGATCCGCCGCCGGGTGGACGCCGGCGACGAGCGGGCACGGCTGGCCTTCGACATCTACGTTCACCGGCTGAAGAAGTACATCGGCGCCTATTACGCCGTCCTCGGACGGGTGGACGCGGTGGCCTTCACCGCCGGGGTCGGGGAGAACGCGGCGCCGGTGCGGGAGGCTGCCGTGGCGGGCCTGGAGGGGCTCGGCCTGGCGGTGGACCGGGAGCTGAACGCCGTGCGAGGCGACGGTGCGAGGCTGATCTCGCCCGCGGACGCGCGGGTGGCGGTGGCCGTGGTGCCGACCGACGAGGAAATGGAGATCGCGACACAGACCTACGCGCTGGTAAACGACTCGGGAAATCTCACCTGAGCAGCATCCCGCCCTTTTGTATTTTCCGCCAGACGGAATATTCCGCAGCGAAACAAACCGATAGGATCGCCCCATGCGCCGTTCGAAAATCGTCTGTACTCTCGGCCCCGCGGTCGACTCCCACGAGCAGCTCGTCGCGCTGATCGAGGCCGGCATGAACGTGGCCCGCTTCAACTTCAGCCACGGCACGCACGCCGAGCACCAGGGCCGTTACGACCGGGTCCGGGCCGCCGCCAAGGAGACCGGCCGGGCCATCGGCGTCCTGGCCGACCTGCAGGGCCCGAAGATCCGCCTGGAGACCTTCGCGGAGGGTCCCGTCGAGCTGGTGCGCGGTGACGAGTTCGTCATCACCACCGAGGACGTGCCGGGCGACCGGACGATCTGCGGCACGACGTACAAGGGCCTGCCCGGTGACGTCACCAAGGGCGACCAGGTCCTCATCAACGACGGCAACGTCGAGCTGAAGGTCACCGAGGTCGAGGGCCCCCGGGTGAAGACGATCGTCATCGAGGGCGGCGTCATCTCCGACCACAAGGGCATCAACCTGCCCGGCGCGGCGGTCAACGTCCCCGCGCTGTCCGAGAAGGACGTCGAGGACCTGCGGTTCGCGCTGCGGATGGGCTGCGACCTGGTGGCCCTCTCCTTCGTCCGGGACGCCAAGGACGTGGCCGACGTCCACCGGGTGATGGACGAGGAGGGCCGCCGGGTCCCCGTCATCGCCAAGGTGGAGAAGCCGCAGGCGGTGGAGAACATGGAGGACGTCGTCGCGGCCTTCGACGCCGTCATGGTCGCCCGCGGCGACCTGGCCGTCGAGTACCCGCTCGAGAAGGTCCCCATGGTGCAGAAGCGGCTCATCGAGCTGTGCCGCCGCAACGCCAAGCCGGTGATCGTGGCGACCCAGATGATGGAGTCGATGATCACCAACTCGCGGCCGACCCGCGCCGAGGCCTCCGACGTGGCCAACGCGATCCTGGACGGCGCCGACGCGGTCATGCTGTCCGCCGAGTCCAGCGTGGGCGCGTACCCGATCGAGACCGTCAAGACCATGTCGAAGATCGTCTCCGCCGCCGAGCAGGAGCTGCTGTCCAAGGGCCTCCAGCCGCTCGTGCCGGGCAAGAAGCCGCGTACGCAGGGCGGTTCGGTGGCCCGTGCCGCCGCCGAGATCGCCGACTTCCTGGGCGGCAAGGGCCTGGTGGCCTTCACCCAGTCCGGTGACACCGCCCGCCGGCTGTCCCGCTACCGCGCCGCGCAGCCGATCCTCGCCTTCACCACCGACGAGTCGACCCGCAACCAGCTGGCGCTCAGCTGGGGCGTGGAGCCGCACGTGGTGCCGTTCGTGAACAGCACCGACGAGATGGTCGACCTGGTGGACCAGGAGACGGCCCGCCTCGGCCGGTTCAGCGACGGCGACATCGTCGTGATCACCGCCGGTTCGCCCCCCGGCGTGCCCGGCACCACCAACATGGTCCGCGTGCTGCACCTGGGCGAGACCCGGCGCGCCTGACGGGTCCGCGCCCGGCCTCCGGAACGGCGCCGAGGGCGTCCCCCGCACGCGGGGGACGCCCTCGGGTTTTCCCACGGCTCCCGAACGGGCCGCCGGACGCGCTCAGTCGGTCATGTACTGGTGCAGCCCCGGGATGTGGAGCGTGCCGCCGAACTGGCCGGCCTGGACGACCGTCACCTTCGTGAAGTAGATCAGCGGGATGTCCAGGGGCGGCGGGTGCTCCGGGTCGAAGGTGATCGGGATCAGCCCGAGCAGGTTGCCCGAGATGCTCTCCGTGTACATCACCGTCCGGCCGTCGCGGATCGTGGACATCGAGCCCTCGGCAGCCTGCACGTGGTAGGTCCTGCCGGCCTGTTCGTCCTTCACCGTCTGGTGCAGGTCGCCGATGTCGGTGCCGTTGGAGATGACGTACTTCAGCACCCTCTTCGTGGTGCCGTTGGCCGTCCTCACCTCGACGACGCCCTCGTACGAGGCACCCTTGAGCAGCAGCGAGCTGGCGTTGAGGTACCAGGGGTCGTCGGGCAGCGGCACCGTGTTGTCGACGCCGCCCTCCGCGTCGGTGGCGACCGGGCAGTCGTCCACGTCCGTGCCGGCGCTCTCGGAGGCGCTGGGGGCGGGCGAGGGGCCTGACTCGTCGGTGGCCTCGTCCGTGGGCTCCCCGGCGGCCCCGCCCACCGGCTCCCCGGTGTCCTCGGCAGCCTCGGACGCCTCGTCGGCCGTGTCCTGCGCGGCATCCTTCGCCGTGCCGGTGGCCTCCTCGGCCGTCCCCTTCTCGGGTCCGGACGCGTCCTCGCCCCCGGCCCCGTTTGCGTCCGCGTCCTCGGACACCCGCTCCGACGCCGAGGGAGTCGGCGTGGGGCTCGGGCTCTCCTCGGCCTTCCCGCCGCCGGTGAAGAAGTCCTCGAGCGCGTCGCCGAGGCCGTCCAGCACGCCGCCGCCGGACTCGGACGCGGAGGGCGCCGGCTCCCCGGCACCAGCCGCCTCCTCGCCCCGCGGCTCGCTGCTCCGCGTCTCCTGCGGCGCGGAGGGGCTCGGGGCCGGGTCGGCCTCGTCGTCGGAACCTGAATCCGGCGAAGAGGGCCCACCCTGGCCCGTGCCCGCGTCCGTGCCCGCACCGGGGCCCTGGGACGTCGAGGGGCCGGGCTCCTTCGTGCCGCCCCCGTCGTCCTCTGCCCCGGCGGACGCCCCGTCCGACGCCCCGTCGGACACCTCCTCGGACGCCGAGGGCGACGGCCGGGGCGACTCGGACGCGCCCTTCTCGGCTTCCTCCAGGGCCGCCACGCAGTCCTTGTACTCGTCGGCCGTCAGACTGTTGGAGTTCGGCTTCACCGAGTCGTTCCCGTCGGCGAGGGCCAGCGTCGGCGTGAACCCCATCCCCATGAGGACCGCCGTGGGCATCGCCGCCAGGGCTATCGCCTTCCCGGCCGGCATGTGGAACCTGGTGTACAACGGCTTCCTGGGTGCCGCGTGGCGCGGCCCGGTTCTCCCACGGGACGACTCCACGTCAGTCCCGCGGGTCACCTCGTCAGCCGGCACTGTGCCTCCCGTTCGCCCCGTTGGCCGGGCTCGTTCCTGACAGATCGTTCGGCTCCCCCGCCCCGTCCCGCGCCTGCGGGAGCGCGGTGCCGGGCGCCGCGGCCGCGGGGACCACGCCCTCGGGCGCGCCGCCCGTCCCCCTGCCCTCCAGAGGCGGCTCGGTCCGCGGCGGCTCGCCCGGCACCCACGACACGGCCATCGCCCCGCCGACCAGCGCGAGCAGGAAGCCGATGAGGAAACCACCGAGGTTGGACACGGGGAGGGACACCAGCGCCAGCAGGATCGCCGCCACGCCCGCGAAGACCCGGACGTGCTTCTGGAACCACAGGCTGACGCCCAGGACGACCAGCAGCACGCCGATGATCAGGGACCCGGCGCCCGCGGTGGTGGCCATCGCCAGCGTCAGGTGGCCGATCTGGAGATTGGCGTACGGGAAGTAGGCGATGGGGAGTCCGCCGAGCGCGACGAACAGGCCGGCCCAGAACGGCCGCGCGCCTCGCCAGGCACGGAACTGCAGCCTCCGACGGGTGAACCGGTCGGCTGCGGCAGGAGTCTCGGCGCTCATGGAAAACAGCTCCCTGGTACGGCTTTGCTGGGGTGGAGACGCGGGCCGTGCGCGAAGGCCCGGCCGGAGAGGGGACGGGCGGGGGCGCCGGTGGCTCCCCCGCCCGTCACGGGGTGCTCAGTAGCACTCCTTGACACCCTTGGACAGCGACATCTTCAGTCCGCTGAGCTTGAAGGTTCCGGCGGTGGTGGCCCACGCCGTCTGCTTCACGTCGGTGAGAACGGCCGTCTCGGCCTGCTGGCCGAACCCGAAGCCGTTGGCCATCTCCTTCCCGCCCTTCATGCCCGGACCGGGGCCGTTCTTCATGTCCCCGGCAGCCACGCCGATGTCGATGTTCTTGAACGTGGCGTCGGCGGAGAGGTCCTCGATGTCGATGTAGAGGTTCTCCGCGTGGACCGGGGTGCCCTTGCCGCCGGCCTTCAGGGTGAGGCTGACCGAACCGACGAACGGGAGGTCCGGGGTGACCACGGACTGGCACATGTTCGTGATGTCCGCGGACTTGAACGCCGAGACGGCTACGGGGTGGGCCGCCTTCTCACCCTTCAGCGTGTAGCCCTGGTCGATCGCTCCGTACTGGGAGAAGCCCGTACCCTCGAGCCGGTCCGCCGTCACCTTGAACGACTGGCCGGAGACGCTGAACGACGCCGCCAGGGCGCCCTGCCCCAGCGCGACGCCTATCGCAGCCGTGGCGGCAACGCTGGGCACCATCACCACAGCGAACCGCTTCCATCTGGTCCCGCCACGCACCTGGGACTCCATATTTCCTCCTTCTCGGACGTACATCTCCTGACCTCGGCCCCGCCCCCGGATCGGAGGCTCGGCCTGGCAGGGAGGGGAGAAGTGCTACGTCCTCGGGAAGGAGAGCGCCCGCGCTCGGCGGCACGTACGAACGCGCCCGAATCACCGGCGATCACCCCCGAGCGACAACCACTGGTCGCGCCTGACACACATCACGCACAACCCTGCTGGACAGGCTTCACCGGGTGGGCGAAGACCCCCCTGCCCAAGGGCCGGCGCCTCTGCCGCCGGCCCTGCTCGGTGGGGACCCAGGAATCCCCGCGACCCGACTGGCTTCCGGGGTACGGGAAGGGACCGAGCGTCGCCGATCGTGGTGCATTCTCGCCGTCGGCACAAGGGGGTTCGTTACTCGCTGGTAACGGCCAGGCAACCGGAGGACGGCCCACCGGCCCCGAACGGCGACGCAGGGTGTGTCATGAAGGCGGTGCGAAACCACCGATTGCCGGACAGAACGCGGCAGACCGACACCCTTGACTTACTTGCAGTAACAGCGGCCGCGATTGCCAAGTTTTGGCAAAGCGCGGCCGCACTGACGTCCCGTCGGCAGCTCTTTCACACAGGCACCATGCGGACGAACGGCGGGCGGCCGGCCGGTGACCGGCGCCCGGACCGCCCGCTAGAACAGGGCGCGGGCCAGCGCCCTGCGCGCCGCGGCGACCCGCGGATCGTCGGCGCCGACCACCTCGAACAGCTCCAGCAGCCGCAGCCGTACGGCGTCCCGGTCGTCCCCGGCCGTGACGCGCACCGCATCGATCAGGCGCCCGAAGGCGTCCTCCACGTGGCCGCCCACCAGGTCCAGGTCGGCGGCGGCGATCTGCGCCCGGGCGTCGTTCGGCTTGTCGGCCGCGTCCTGACGGACCCGCTGCGGGTCGGCGTCCTGCACGCGCTGGAGCAACTCGGCCTGGGCGAGGCCCAGTTTGGCCTCCGTGTTGCCCGGGTCCTCGGCCAGCACGTTCTTGTAGGCCTGGACGGCGCCGCCCAGGTCGCCGGCGTCCAGCGCCCGCACGGCGGCCTCCAGTGCCGCGTCGTGCGGACCGGCCGGGCGCTCGGCGACGGCGGGCCGGTCGCCCGGCTCCGCCTCGGGGTCGACGGCGAGTCCGGTCAGACCGAAGCGCTCCTCGGCGACCTGCACCAACTGGTCCAGGGTCTGGCGGATCTGCGCCTCACCGGCGGCGCCCTGGAAGAGCGGCAGCGCCTGTCCGGCCACGACCGCGAACACGGCCGGGATGCCCTGGACGCCGAACTGCTGCATCAGCATCTGGTTGGCGTCGACGTCGATCTTGGCGAGGAGGAAGCGACCGCTGTACTCGACGGCGAGCCGCTCCAGGACCGGGCTCAACTGCTTGCAGGGCTCGCACCATTCGGCCCAGAAGTCGATGACGACCGGGACCTCGGCGGACCGCTGCAGGACTTCGCTCTCGAAGCCGGCCTCGTCGACGTCGATGACGAGATCGACCGGGGAGACGGCCCCCGTCCCGCCCTGCCGGGCCGCCTCGGCGCGCGCCTGCTCCGCCTTCGCCTTGGCCTCCTGGGCCTGCTTCACCGCGGCGAGGTCGACGACCCCGCTCATGGACATGTTCCGTGGCTGCATGGGTCTATCCTCCCCCGTACTCCGCGCGTGCGTGAAAAGCGGGTCGAAAGCCCGCCCTGAAGTGTTCCGCCGGCGCCGGGTCCCCACCCGCGCCCATGGTCGTCGCTGGGGCACGGGCGTGCGGGGCCCGCGCTTTCGCTACGACCCGTAGCGTAATGCCGCGCAGGGCTGCGGGGACACCCCTCTTCCGTGATCTTCCTCACGGTCGCTCGCGGGGTTACCCGCCGGTTAAGGTCGGGCCATGCAGAGCAGCACCCCCGCCGGCCGTGCCGGCCGCCCGCGCAGCGCCGCGGCGGACACCGCGATCCTGGCCGCGACGCGGGCGGCCCTGGTCGACCTGGGCTGGTCGAAGCTCACCCTGGGAGACGTGGCGACCCGGGCGGGCGTCGCCAAGACGACGCTGTACCGCCGCTGGGCGGGCAAGAACGAACTGGTGGTCGACGCGGTCGCCGAACTCTTCGACGAGCTGCGGCTCCCCGACCGCGGCTCCCTGGCCGCCGACATCGAGGGCGTGGTGCTCCAGTTCGCGGCGATCCTGGCCCGCCCGGAGGCCAGGAGCGGCCTGATGGCGGTGGTCGCCGAGTCCGCCCGCGACGACGCGCTGCGCGAGCGGATCCGGACGTCGATCGTCGAGCGGCAGAAGCGCCTGGTGCTGGAGGGCAGGGCCCGCGCCCAGGCCAGGGGCGAGCTGCCGCCGGAGCCGGACGCCGCGGAGGCGGCCCGCACCGTGGACCTGATCTTCGACCTGGTCGCGGGCGCGGTGGTGCACCGCACGCTGGTCAGCGCGGAGGCCGCGGACGGGGACTGGGTACGGGGCCTCACGCAGGTGCTGCTGTGGGGACTGGCCTCCCGGCCATCCGGGCCGGACGCGCTGTCCGGGCCGGACGCGCCATCCGGGCCGAACAGCGCGTCCGGGCCGGCCGGCGGGTGACGCAGACCCCGGGGGCCGGGGCGGAGGCCCGAGGCGCGGAGGCCCCCGTCGCGCCCGTCGCGGCCGGCGCCGCCGCTCAGAAGCCCGCCGGCTCGGTGTACACGCCCCACTCGTCGCGCAGCACTCCGCAGATCTCCCCGAGCGTCGCCTCCGCCCGGACCGCGTCCAGCATCGGCTCGATCATGTTGCCGCCGGAGCGGGCCGCGGCGAGCATGCCCTCCAGGGCGGTGCGTACGGCCGCGTCGTCGCGGGCGGCCTTGCGTTCGCCCAGGGCCCGCACCTGCTCGCGCTCCACCTCGTGGCTGACCCGCAGGATCTCCAGGTCGCCGGTGACGGAGCCGGTGTGGACGTTGACGCCGACGACCTTCTTGTCGTCCTTCTCCAGGGACTGCTGGTAGCGGAAGGCGGACTCGGCGATCTCGCCGGTGAACCAGCCGTCCTCGATACCGCGCAGGATGCCGGAGGTCATCGGCCCGATGGGGTGCCGCCCGTCGGGGTGGGCCCTGAGGCCCCGCTCCTTGATCTGCTCGAAGATCCTCTCCGCGTCGGCCTCGATCCGGTCCGTCAGCTGCTCGACGAACCAGGCACCGCCCAGCGGGTCGGCGACGTTGGCGACGCCGGTCTCCTCCATGAGCACCTGCTGGGTGCGCAGGGCGATCTCCGCGGCCTGCTCGCTGGGCAGGGCGAGGGTCTCGTCCAGGGCGTTGGTGTGCAGGGAGTTGGTGCCGCCGAGCACCGCCGCCAGCGCCTCCACGGCCGTACGCACGACGTTGTTGTACGGCTGCTGGGCGGTGAGGGACACGCCGGCGGTCTGGGTGTGGAACCGCAGCCACTGGGCCTTGTCGCTCCGGGCGCCGTACACGTCCCGCATCCAGCGGGCCCAGATGCGCCGGGCGGCGCGGAACTTGGCGATCTCCTCGAAGAAGTCGAGGTGCGCGTCGAAGAAGAAGGACAGGCCGGGGGCGAAGACGTCGACGTCCAGGCCGCGCGACCGTCCCAGTTCCACGTACCCGAAGCCGTCCGCCAGCGTGTACGCCAGCTCCTGCGCGGCCGTCGCCCCGGCCTCGCGGATGTGGTACCCGGAGACGGAGAGCGGCTTGTAGGCGGGGATGCCGGCCGCGCAGTACTCCATCAGGTCGCCGATCAGGCGCAGGTGCGGCTCGGGCTGGAAGAGCCACTCCTTCTGGGCGATGTACTCCTTGAAGATGTCGGTCTGCAGCGTGCCGTTGAGCACGGAGGCGTCCACGCCCTGCCGCTCGGCGGCGACCAGGTACATGCAGAACACGGGCACGGCCGGCCCGCTGATCGTCATGGAGGTCGTCACGTCGCCGAGCGGGATGTCCTGGAACAGGACCTCCATGTCGGCGGCCGAGTCGATGGCCACCCCGCAGTGCCCGACCTCGCCGAGCGAGCGCGGGTCGTCGGAGTCGCGGCCCATCAGCGTCGGCATGTCGAAGGCGACCGAGAGCCCGCCCCCGCCGTTGCGGAGGATCATCTTGTAGCGCTCGTTGGTCTGCTCGGCGTTGCCGAACCCGGCGAACTGCCGGATGGTCCACGTCCGCCCCCGGTAGCCCGTGGGATGCAGGCCGCGGGTGAAGGGATACTCCCCCGGCCAGCCGATCCGCTCGAAGCCCTCGTACGCGTCCCCGGGCCGGGGCCCGTACACGGGCTCCACGGGATCGCCGGAGAGCGTGGTGAAGTCCGCGTCGCGCTTGCGCGCCGCGTCGTACCGGGCCTGCCAGCGAAGGCGGCCCTCCTCTATGGCGTCAGCGTCCATACCCACGAATTTACTAGGACGTCCAAGTAAATGTCGATGGGGTACCGCCGTACGGGTGTCCGTACGGCGGTGGGAGGGGCCCGCCGGCCTGCCTACGCCCGGGCGGCCGCGGGCGCCTCGGTGGCGGCGACCTTGGCGTCCAGTTCCCGGCTGACCTTGCGCTCCACGAAGAACGCGGCGGTCGGGACGGTCCCGGCCAGCAGCACCCACAGCTGCTTGCCGACCTTCCACTTCGCCTTGGCGCCCAGGTCGAAGGCGAAGACGAGGTAGACGACGTACAGCCAGCCGTGCGCGATGCTCACGACGCGGGTGAAGTCGGCGGCCCCGCCCATGTCCAGCAGGTACTTGGCGATCATGCCGAGGCAGAGCAGGATCAGCAGCACACCGGTGACATACGCCATGACCCGGTAGCGGGTCAGCACGCTCTTTTTCATGCGTACGAGCGTAACCGTCCGTTTCGCGCGGACTTCGGGCGGGCCCGGTGACGCGCTCAGGCCTCTTCGAAGTCCCCGGCGGCGACGCGCAGCGGCCTGAGCATCGCGAAGATCTCGCCGCATTCCTCGGCGTCGTAGGCGCGAAGGCCGAAGTCCATCGCCATCAGATCGCGGGTGGCCGCCTCGACCACCTCACGGCCCTTGTCGGTGATGGTGGCGAGGGTGCCGCGGCCGTCGTTGGGGTTGGGGCGCTTGTCGACCAGGCCGGACCGCACCAGCCGGTCGACGGTGTTCGTCACCGAGGTGGGATGCACCATGAGCCGCTCGCCGATCTTCGACATCGGCAGCTCGCCCGACTTGGAGAAGGTCAGGAGCACCAGCGCCTCGTAGCGCGCGAAGGTCAGCCCGTACGGCTTGACCACGGCGTCCACCTCGGCCAGCAGGATCTGGTGCGCCCGCATGATCGACGTGATGGCGGACATCGAGGGCACGCCGCCCCAACGCTGCTTCCAGAGTTCGTCGGCACGGGCGATGGGGTCGAACGAGAGACTCAGGGGCTTCGGCACGGCATCAGACCTTACCGGCCGGTCACATGCCGGTCAGCCCCGTCTCGCCTTTCGATACCACCGCCCGCCGCGCACGGCTACCCGGCGAGGTGCCGCTCCACCGTGTCCACCTTCGACGTGAGGCCGTCCGCCACGCCGGGGCGGAGGTCCGCCTTGAGGACCAGGGACACGCGCGGCGCGCGCGCCTCGACGGCGGCGACGGCCCGCCGGACGACGTCCATGACCTCGTCCCACTCGCCCTCGACGGACGTGAACATGGCGTCGGTGCGGTTCGGCAGGCCCGACTCGCGGACCACCCGGACGGCGTCGGCGACGTACTCCCCCACGTCCTCGCCGACACCGAGCGGCGTCACGGAGAAGGCGACGATCATGCGTTGACGACCCCTTCCTGGCGGGCGCGGGAGGCGATGACCGCGCTCTCGGCCTCACGCTTGAGCCTGCGCTCGGCGAAGAAGCCGCCGGCCGGCAGGACCGACAGGACGAAGTAGAGGGCGGCGGTCTTCAGCGGCCACTTCGCGCGGTTCCAGGCGTCCGCCCAGAAGAGCACGTACAGCACGAAGAGGAAGCCGTGCACCGCGCCCATCACCGGCACCGCGTTGAAGTCCGTGGTCCGCTTCAGCACGGAGCAGACGAGCAGGAGGAGGAACGAGATCGCCTCGGGGCCGGAGACCAGGCGGAGGCGGCGGAGGGCGGAGGCGGTCTTGAGGTCCACGGGTCACCTTCGGTGGGAGAGACATCGGACAGCGACGGACTGACGGCTTGTGAACGAGCGCACAAGCGCGCGTCCATTGTGGCAAACCCCCGACGCGCCCGGGCAAGGGGGTCGGCGCGGGGGCGGTGCCACCGGTCCCCGGCGGACGGTCCGGGGGCGCCGGCGCCCGGGGGGCCTGTCGGCGGGCCCGCCCGGCGGGCTACCTTCCCATTTGTGGCGATGTTCCGACTTCAAGGCAGCAAGGTACTCGCCGTCGGCATGACCGGAGACGCCGTGAAGGCGAAGAACGGCTCCATGGTCGCGTACGACGGGGAGATGGCCTTCAGGAAACTGAGCGGCGGCGGCGAGGGCGTCCGGGGCATGGTGACCCGGCGCCTCACCGGCGAGCAGATGACGGTGATGGAGGTGAAGGGGCACGGGACCTGCTGGTTCGCGGACCGGGCGTCGGAGATCACTCTCGTGGGTCTGCGGGGCGACACGCTGTACGTCGAGTCCAGCAACTTCCTGGCGGCCGACGCCGGGCTGCGGACGGGCACCGGCTTCACGGGCGCGCGCGGCGCCTCGCAGGGCAACGGGCTGTTCACCACGACCGTGGAGGGGCACGGGCAGGTGGCGGTCATGTCGGACGGACCGGCGGTGGTGCTGCGGGTCAGCGCCCAGTACCCGCTGACGGTCGACCCGGGGGCGTACGTCGCGCACCAGGGGAACCTGCGGCAGTCCTTCCAGTCGGGTGTGACCTTCCGCACGCTGTTCGGGGAGGGCGGCGGCGAGGCCTTCCAGATCCGCTTCGAGGGCGACGGACTGGTGTACGTGCAGCCGAGCGAGCGGAACACGATCGCGGGGGACGTCTGACCATGGCCTTCCGGGAGATCAACTCCAAGATGGTGCGGGCGGCCGTCGCCCCCGGACAGCGGCTGTTCAGTCAGCGCGGGGCGATGCTCGCGTACCAGGGCGAGGTGTCCTTCACCCCCGACCTGCGGGGCGGCCAGGGCGGCGTCATGTCGATGATCGGACGCCGGGTGGCGAACGAGGACACCCCGCTGATGACGGTCGAGGGCAGCGGCACGGTGCTCTTCGGGCACGGCGGCCACCACGTCCAGGTGATCAACCTCGCCGGCGACACCCTGTACGTCGAGGCCGACCGCCTCCTCGCCTTCGAGGGCACCCTGGAGCAGGGCACGGTGTTCCTGGGCTCGCAGGGCGGGGTCATGGGCATGGTGCGCGGGCAGGTCAGCGGGCAGGGACTGTTCACGACCACCCTCAAGGGCCACGGCTCCGTGGCGGTGATGGCCCACGGGGGCGTCTTCGAGATCCCCGTCACCCCGCAGCGCCCCGTGCGGGTCGACCCGCAGGCCTACGTCGCCCACCACGGCGACGTGCGCAACAGGCTGTCCACGGCCCTGGGCTGGCGGGACATGGTGGGGCGCGGCTCCGGCGAGGCGTTCCAGCTGGAGCTCAGCGGCAGTGGCACCGTGTTCGTCCAGGCGTCGGAGGAGAAGCTGTGAGCACCGTCCACCACGACCCGGCGACACTGCCGGCCGACGACAACGTCAACGACTACACCTTCTGCGTGCAGCTCACGGGGAGCCGGTGGTTCCTGCAGAAGGGGAAGATGATCGCCTACTACGGGACGATCGATTTCAACGGGATCGGGCACGGCCGGCTGGACCGCCTGGTGCGCACTTCCTTCCATTCGCCTCTGCACGCGAGCGACTGGGTGGTGGCCGAGGGCTCGGGCAAGATGCTCCTCGCCGACCGGGCCTTCGATGTGAATTCGTACGACCTCGAAGACGGCAACCTGACCATTCGCTCGGGCAACTTGCTCGCTTTTCAGCCAAGTCTCGCTCTCAAGCAGTCGATCGTGCCGGGTTTTCTGACCCTGCTCGGAACCGGGAAGTTCGTGGCCGCGTCGAACGGCCCGGTGGTGTTCATGGAACCGCCGATCCGGGTCGACCCCCAGGCCCTGGTCGGCTGGGCCGACTGCCCGTCGCCGTGCCACCACTACGACCACGGGTACATGACCGGCCTGATGGGCGGTCTACGTGCGATGACGGGCCTCGGCGGAGCCTCCGGGGAGGAGCACCAGTTCGAGTTCGCGGGAGCGGGGACGGTGCTGCTGCAGTCGAGCGAGGCGCTGATGGCGGAGCAGGCCACGGGGGCCGCTCCGCAGCAGGCGGGGGTGCCCGGAGGCGGGGCGTCCGGCCCGCCGGGGGGCCGGTCCGGGGCACCGGGGCTTCCCGGACAGCTGGGGGACCTCCAGCGCCGCTTCGGGCTGTGAGCGGTAATCTGCGGAGTGTGACGTCGAACGCGTGCGCACCGTCACCGTCACGGAACACCCTTCACTAGTTCGCCTTTCAACATTTTAGGTAGACTTCATACATGGAGACCGAGACGGCCACCCGCTGGCTGACCGATACGGAGCAGTGTGCCTGGCGCACCCACCTGGAGGTCAACAGGCTGTTGACGCACCAGCTCGAGAAGGACCTGCAACCGTTCGGCCTGACGATGAACGACTACGAGATCCTGGTGAACCTCTCCGAGTCGGAGGGCGACAGGTTGCGGATGAGCGACCTGGCGACGGCCACGATGCAGTCCAAGAGCCGCCTCTCCCACCAGATCACCCGCATGGAGAACGCGAACCTGGTCCGCCGGGAGAACTGCGAGTCCGACCGCCGCGGGCTCTACGCCGTCCTCACCGAGCACGGCCTGGAGACGATGCGCAGGGTCGCACCGCACCACGTGGCCTCCGTCCGCAGGCACTTCATCGACCTGCTGGCCCCGGAGGCGCTGACGGAGCTGGACAAGGCGCTCAAGCCCATCGCGGAGCACCTGCGCGGGCAGCGAGGACGGTCCTGATCACCTCGCCGGGGGCCCGGCGGGCCTAGGGGCACGGCAGGCGGAGCTCGAACAGGGCGCCGCCTGCCGGTGCGTCGTGGACCGTGAGCGTGCCGCCGTGCCGCACGGCGACGTCGCGGGCGATGGCCAGCCCCAGTCCGGCCCCGCCGTCGTCGCGGCTGCGGGCGGTGTCGAGCCGTACGAAGCGTTCGAAGATCCGCTCCCGGTCGGCCGCCGGTACGCCCTCCCCGTCGTCGGCCACCGCGACCACGGCCCGGTCACCGTCCCGCCGTACGGAGACCTCCACCGCCGAGCGGGCGTGCCGCGCGGCGTTGTCGAGCAGGTTGGCCAGCACCCGCCCCAGCTGCCCCCGCGACCCGGCCACCGCCACGGCGTCCTCGCAGCGCACGCTCACCCCGGCCCGTCCCGCGGCCTCCTCCCGGGCGAGCGCCGCGAGGCCGACCCGGCCCTCGGCGGGCCGCTCCCCCGCGTCCAGCCTGGCCAGCAGCAGCAGATCGGCGGCCAGCCGCTGCAACCTGACCGTGTCCTCCACGGCACCGTCGAGGTCGAGCAGCTCCGGGTGGGCGGCCGCCACCTCCAGCTGGGTGCGCAGTGAGGCGATCGGGCTGCGCAGCTCGTGCGAGGCGTCGGCGACGAAGCTCCGCTGCCGCTCCACCGAGGTCTCCAGGGCGGCCAGCGTCTCGTTCGTGGTCGAGGCGAGCCGGGCGACCTCGTCGTGGGTGCCCGGCACCGGGACGCGGCGCGCGAGGTCCTCGCTGGCGGTGATCGCGGCCATCTCCCGGCGGATGCCCTCCACCGGGCGCAGGGCGCGCCCGGTGACCAGCCAGGTCACCCACCCGACGACCGCGAGCAGGAGGGGGAAGCCGATCAGCATGACGGTCAGCGCGGTGTCCACGGCGCCGTGTTCGGCGGACAGCGGGGCCCCGGCGTAGACGGTGAGGCCGTCCCCGGCCGGGGTCTGCACGGGTACGGCGGCGAAGCGGTAGTCCTCCGGGTCGCCGTCGATCGTCGCCGAACCGTCGCTGACGGTGGTCCGCTCGCCGATCCCACCGGCTTCGAGCGGCTCGCCCGAGTCGTCCGAGCCGTCGGGGTCGTCGTCCGAGCCGCCCCCGTCCGCCCCGTCCGCCACGTCGTCGCCGTCGTCACCGTCGCCGTCGTCGCCGGGGGCGGCCGGGGCCGGCTTCACCGCGTCGACGCCGGTGCCGCTGATCCGCTCCAGGTCCTCGCTGGCGGCCACCAGCCGGCCGTCCTCGTCGACGACCTGCACGGGCCGGTCGTCCACGTCCAGCGACAGTTCGCCGTACGGCGTCCCGACGGCCAGTTCGGCGGCGACCTCCCGCGCGGAGCGTTCCGCCTGGGTGCCGGCCTCGCCGAGCAGGTTGGAGCGCAGGGACAGCAGGACGGCGGCGCCGGCCGCGACCAGGGCGACGGCGACCACGAGGGTGGCGCCGAGCGTGGCCCGGGCCCGGACGGATCCGAGGAGCCGCCTCACCGCCCGTCCTCCAGCCGGTAGCCGGCGCCGCGCACGGTCCGGATGAGGGCCGCGTCCAGCTTGCGCCGCAGGGTGCTGACGTACACCTCGACGATGTTGGGGTCGCCCTCGTAGGCGAAGTCCCAGACGTGCTCCAGGATCTCCGCCTTGGACACGACCTGTCCGGCCCGCATCACGAGCTGCTCCAGCACGGCGAACTCCTTGGCCGTGAGGGTGACTTCCCGCTCGCCCAGGAAGACCCGGCGGGCGGCGGTGTCGACCTTCAGGTCCCCGTGGACGTGCACGGGCGGCGCTCCGGCCCCCTGTGCCCGCCGCCGCAGCAGGGCCTTCACCCGGGCGACGAGGACGACGTAGGAGAAGGGCTTGGTGAGGTAGTCGTCCGCGCCGGTGTCCAGACCCTCCGCCTCGTCGTACTCGCCGTCCTTGGCGGTGAGCATCAGGATCGGCACGTCGTGGCCGGCGGCGCGCAGGGCGGCGCAGACCCGGTAGCCGTTGAGGCCGGGCAGCATGATGTCGAGGATGACGAGGTCGTACGTGCCCTCGCCGGCCCGGTGCAGGCCCTCCCGGCCGTCGTGGACGACGTCCACGGCGTGGCCCTCGGCGGTGAGGCCCCTGGCGAGCGACACGGCCAGCCGCTTCTCGTCCTCCACGAGCAGGATGCGGTTGGGGCGGCGCGGAGCGCCTCCGGCGGGGTGGTGGGGGGCGACGGGTGGGCGCATGCGTCAAGAGTCGCAAAACCAAGCTGAAGATCCCTTCAGGCGGCTTCAGCCTGGCCTCAGCGTCGGTCCGCGACAGTGAGGGAGCCGAAAGCGAGGCAACCAGCACGACCTGGCACCACGTAGGAGGAGACCGTATGAAGCGCAACATCGTGATCGCCGCCGTCACCGCCGCCGCACTGATCGGAGGCGGTACGGCGACGGCCCTGGCGACCTCGGGGGACGACGGGCCGGGCACGGGGCGCCCCTCGGCGGACGCCCGCGCGTCGGACGACGGTGCCCGGGACGACTCCGCCGACCGGGACGACGACGGGCACGGTGCCGACGACGGGGACGGTTCACGGGACCGGGACGACGACGCCTCGCGTGTGCCCACCGCGAAGGTGACGGCGGCCGAGGCCGTCGCCGCCGCGCTGCGCGAGGCACCGGGCACCGCCGTCTCCGCCGAGCTGGACGCCGAGGACGGCGACCGTGACGGTGACGGTGACGACAGCGACGACGAGCGCGCTGCCTGGGAGGTCGACGTCCTCGCCGGTGACGGCACCTGGCGCAGCGTCCGGATCGACCCGTCCGACGGCAGGGTCCTGGGCTCGGAGACGGACGACGAGGACGACGCCGACACCGACGCCGACACCGACGAGGTACGGACCGCGCTGAAGGGCACGTCCGTGGACGCCGCCGAGGCCGCGAAGGCGGTGGCCGGCCGCGCGGCCGTGACCTCCGTGGAGTTCGACGAGGACGGCCACCGCGGTGACGGCGAGGCCGCCTGGGAGGTCGGGACCCGCGCCCTCGCCGACGGGGCCGAGCGGGACTGGCGGGTCGACCCGAGGAGCGGCAAGGTCACGGCCGACCGCTCGGACCCGTCCCCGTCGGACTCCGACGACCCGGACGACTCCGACGACTCCGACGACTCCGACGACGACTGAGCGGCACCGCCCGACCGCCCGACCGCCCGACCGGCGGTCGCGGCGGTCGCGGCGGTCGCGGCGGTCGCGGCGGTCGCGGCGGTCGCCGCAAGCACACCGGCGGCGTCAGCCGCTCGTCAGCCCCGCCACCAGTTCGTCCGCCGCGCGGTACGGGTCCAGCTCGCCCGCCACGATCCGTTCCGCCAGCGCGCCGAGACGGCGGTCGCCGTGCAGGTCGCCGATGCGTTCGCGCAGGGTGGTGACGGCGATCGTCTCGACCTCGCGCGCGGCACGGGCCCGGCGGCGTACGGCCAGCACCTCCCGTTCCTCCATCCACGCACGGTGCTTCTCCAGGGCCTCGACGACCTCGTCGACGCCCTCGCCGCGCGCGGCGACCGTCTTGACGATCGGCGGGCGCCAGTCGCCGGGGCCGCGGGCCTCACCGAGGCCCAGCATGTGGTTCAGCTCGCGCGCGGTCGCGTCCGCGCCGTCGCGGTCGGCCTTGTTGACGACGTAGACGTCGCCGATCTCCAGGATTCCGGCCTTGGCGGCCTGGATGCCGTCCCCCATGCCCGGAGCGAGGAGGACGACGGAGGTGTCGGCCTGGGAGGCGATCTCGACCTCCGACTGGCCGACGCCGACCGTCTCGACCAGGACCACGTCGCAGCCCGCCGCGTCGAGGACGCGGATCGCCTGCGGGGCGGCCCACGCGAGGCCCCCGAGGTGGCCGCGGGTCGCCATCGAGCGGATGTAGACGCCCGGGTCGGAGGCGTGCTCGGACATCCGGACGCGGTCGCCGAGCAGGGCGCCGCCCGAGAAGGGGGAGGACGGGTCGACGGCCAGGACGCCGACCCGCCTGCCCTGCTTGCGGTACGCCGTCACCAGCGCCGAGGTGGAGGTGGACTTGCCGACGCCCGGCGAGCCGGTCAGACCGACCACGTACGCCCCGCCGGTCAACGGCGCGAGCGTCTCCATGACCTCCCTGAGCTGCGGGGACGCCCCCTCCACCAGCGAGATCAGCCTGGCCACGGCCCGCGGCCGGCCTTCCCTGGCCTGGGCCACCAGTGAGGAGACGTCCTGCATCACAGCTCCGTTCAGCTCCACTCGGCCGCGTTCGGTGGGAACGCCCGGCCGCCTTCGGTGGGAAGTAGTACCGCGCTCAGGCCTTGGGCACCCGGACGATCAGCGCGTCGCCCTGACCGCCACCGCCGCACAGCGCCGCCGCGCCGACCCCGCCGCCACGCCGCTTCAGCTCCAGTGCCAGATGCAGCACGAGCCGGGCACCGGACATGCCGATGGGGTGGCCCAGGGCGATGGCACCACCGTTGACGTTCACCTTTTCGGTGGACACGCCGAGGTCCTTCATTGACTGCACGGCGACGGCGGCGAACGCCTCGTTGATCTCGATCAGGTCGAGGTCCTCGACCCCCAGGCCCTCCTTCTTCAGGGCGTGCCGGATGGCGTTGGAGGGCTGCGACTGCAAAGAGTTGTCCGGCCCGGCGACGTTGCCGTGCGCGCCGATCTCCGCGATCCACTCCAGGCCCAGCTCCTGCGCCTTGGCCTTGCTCATGACGACCACGGCCGCCGCGCCGTCGGAGATCTGCGAGGAGGAGCCGGCGGTGATCGTGCCGTCCCGGGAGAAGGCCGGGCGCAGCCTGCCGAGCGACTCGGCGGTGGTGTCGCCGCGGATGCCCTCGTCCTGGCTGAAGAGCACCGGGTCGCCCTTGCGCTGCGGGATCTCCACCGGGGTGATCTCGGCCTCGTAGACGCCGTTCTTCTGGGCGGCGGCGGCGCGCTGGTGGGAGAGGGCGGCGATCTCGTCCTGGGCGGCGCGCTCGATGCCGAGGCGGGTGTTGTGCTTCTCCGTCGACTCGCCCATCGCGATGCTCTCGAAGGCGTCGGTCAGACCGTCGTGCGCCATGGCGTCCAGCATCTGCACCGCGCCGTACTTGTAGCCCTCGCGGGACTTCGGCAGCAGGTGCGGGGCGTTGGTCATGGACTCCTGGCCGCCGGCGACGATCACGTCGAATTCACCGGCGCGAATGAGCTGGTCGGCGAGCGCGACGGCGTCGAGGCCGGAGAGGCAGACCTTGTTGACGGTGAGCGCCGGGACGTTCATGGGGATGCCGGCCTTGACGGCGGCCTGGCGGGCCGGGATCTGGCCCGCGCCGGCCTGCAGGACCTGGCCCATGATCACGTACTGGACCTGGTCGCCGCCGATCCCCGCGCGGTCGAGGGCGGCCTTGATCGCGAAGCCGCCGAGGTCGGCCCCGGAGAAGGACTTCAGCGAGCCGAGCAGCCGCCCCATCGGGGTACGGGCACCCGCGACGATGACGGAGGTCGTGCCGTTCGTTGCAGAAGACATGAGCTGCGATCCCCTTTTCCGGCCCGCACAGGCCGAGGAGTGAACGAGGGTTTACTCGAATGTACTGAGCGGTATGCCGCCCGTCACCCGGCGGTCGGTGTGATCGCGCGCACGTTGCGTAACCACCTCCGGAGCGCTGCACTGAGTCCATGCTGACGCGAATCGACCACATCGGAATCGCCTGCCGCGACCTCGACACGACCGTCGAGTTCTACCGTGCCACCTACGGCTTCGAGGTGTTCCACACCGAGGTCAACGAGGAGCAGGGCGTCCGTGAGGCCATGCTCAAGATCAACGACACGTCGGACGGCGGCGCCTCGTACCTGCAGCTGCTGGAGCCCACCCGCGAGGACTCGGCGGTCGGCAAGTGGCTCGCCAGGAACGGCGAGGGCGTCCACCACATCGCGTTCGGTACGGCGGACGTGGACGCGGACGCCGCGGACATCCGGGGCAAGGGCGTACGCGTGCTGTACGACGAGCCCCGGCGCGGTTCCATGGGGTCGCGGATCACCTTCCTGCACCCCAAGGACTGTCATGGCGTACTGACAGAACTGGTCACCTCGGCGGCCGTTGAGTCACCTGAGCACTGACTCCCGTACATAGGGGCCGGTAGGGTTGGGTGCGGTCGCCGCTCAGTCCAGGGTGACCCGGTCCTGCCGTCAGGGGTTGGCGGGACCGCCGGGGTCGTGTTTCGGGGGGCGAACGCCGGGGCAGGAGCACCTGCTCCGCCGTTGATCTGACACCATTCCCCGGGGGCCCCGTCCGGCGGACGGACGGAGCCCGTTCGGGAAGATTTGCGACCAGGGGACGGATGGGACCGCGCAGTGCGGGGCTACGAGAGCCAGGAGCGAGAGCCGGCGGCTGACGTCGACCACCTCTCTCGGTTCGAGGCCGAGATGAAGCGGCTGAAGACCGAGCGGGAAAAGGCGATCCAGCACGCCGAGGACCTCGGCTACCAGGTCGAGGTGCTGCGCGCCAAGTTGCACGAGGCGCGGCGCACCATCATGTCCCGGCCCGCCTTCGACGGCGGCGACCTCGGGTACCAGGCCGAGCAGCTGCTGCGCAACGCGCAGACGCAGGCCGACCAGCTGCGCGCGGACGCCGAGCGGGAGCTGAGCCAGGCCAGGGCGCAGACGCAGCGCATCCTCCAGGAGCACGCCGAGCAGGCGGCCCGGCTCCAGGCGGAGCTGCACCAGGAGGCGGTGACCCGGCGGCAGCAGCTCGACCAGGAGCTGGCCGAACGCCGGCAGACCGTCGAGTCGCACGTCAACGAGAACGTGGCCTGGGCCGAGCAGTTGCGGGCGCGCACCGAGCAGCAGGCCCGCCGGCTGCTCGACGAGTCCCGGGCCGAGGCCGAGCAGTCCCTGGCGGCGGCCCGCGCGGAGGCGGAGCGGCTGACGTCCGAGGCACGGCAGCGGCTGCGCAGCGAGGCGGAGAGCGCCCGCGGTGAGGCCGAGCAGATCCTGCGCCGCGCCCGCGCGGACGCCGAGCGGCTCCTGAACGCGGCCTCCACACAGGCGCAGGAGGCCACCGACCACGCCGAGCAGCTGCGCAGCTCCACCGCCAGCGAGTCGGAGTCCACCCGCCGGCAGGTCCAGGAGCTGAGCCGGGCCGCCGAGCAGCGGATGTCCGAGGCCGAGGAGGCGCTGCGCAAGGCGCAGGCCGAGGCCGAGAAGGTGGTCGCCGAGGCCAAGGAGTCCGCGGCCAAGGCCCTCGCGAGCGCCGAGGCCACCAACGAGCAGCGCACCCGCACCGCCAAGGAGCAGGTCGCCCGGCTGGTCGGTGAGGCCACCAAGGACGCCGAGTCGACCAGGACCGAGGCCGAGCAGCTGGTCGCGGACGCCCGCGCCGAGGCCGAGAAGGTCGTCGCCGAGGCCGTCGAGAAGGCCCGCGCGCTCACCGCCGAGGAGTCGGCCACCCAGCTGTCCAAGGCCGCCAGGACCGCCGAGGACGTGCTGAACAAGGCGTCGGAGGACGCCAAGCGCACCACCAGGGCCGCCACCGAGGAGGCCGAGCGGATCCGCACCGAGGCCGAGGCCGAGGCGGACCGGCTGCGCGCCGAGGCGCACGACATCGCGGAGCAGCTCAAGGGCGCGGCGAAGGACGACACCAAGGAGTACCGCGCCAAGACGGTCGAACTGCAGGAGGAGGCGCGCCGGCTGCGGGGCGAGGCCGAGCAGCTGCGCGCCGACGCCGTCGCCGAGGGCGAGAAGATCCGCGCCGAGGCCCGCAAGGAGGCCGTGGCGCAGATCGAGGAGGCGGCGAAGACCGCCGAGGAGCTGCTCGCCAAGGCCAAGGCGGACGCGGACGAGCTCCGGCAGACCGCGACGGCGGACAGCGAGAAGGTCCGCACCGAGGCCATCGAGCGGGCGACGACCCTGCGCCGGCAGGCCGAGGAGACCCTGGAGCGCACCCGCGCGGAGGCCGAGCGGCACCGCGCGGAGGCCGCCGAGCGCGCCGAGGAGCTCCAGGCGGACGCCGAGCGGGCCGCCCGCGAGCTGCGCGCGGAGACCGAGCGCGCCGTCGAGGCCCGGCAGGCCGAGGCCGCCGAGGAGCTGACGCGGCTGCAGACCGAGGCCGAGGAGCGCCGCGGCGCCGCCGAGCAGGCCCTGACCGAGGCCCGCGAGGAGGGCGAGCGGATCCGCCGCGAGGCCGCGGAGGAGAGCGAGCGGCTGCGCACGGAGGCCGCGGAACGCATCCGTGTGCTCCGGCAGCAGGCCGAGACGGAGGCCGAGCGGCTGCGCACCGAGGCCGCCGCGGACGCCTCCGCCTCCCGCGCGGAGGGCGAGGCCGTCGCCGTACGCCTCAGGTCGGAGGCGGCGAGCGAGGCGGAGCGGCTGAAGACGGAGGCGCAGGAGAGCGCCGGCCGGGTGCGGGCGGAGGCGCAGACCGCCGCCGAGCGCATCGCCGCCGAGGCCTCCGAGACGCTGGCCGCCGCCCAGGAGGAGGCCGCCCGGCGCCGCCGCGAGGCCGAGGAGACGCTCGGCTCCGCCCGGCGGGAGGCCGACCAGGAGCGGGAGCGGGCCCGCGAGCAGAGCGAGGAGCTGCTGGCCTCGGCGCGCACGCGCGTGGAGGAGGCGCAGGCCGAGGCGACCCGGCTGGTCGAGGAGGCCGACCGGCGCGCGACCGAGATGGTGTCGGCCGCCGAGCAGCACGCGCAGCAGGTACGGGAGTCCGTCGCCGGGCTGCACGAGCAGGCCCAGGAGGAGATCGCGGGGCTGCGCAGTGCCGCCGAGCACGCGGCCGAGCGCACCCGGCGCGAGGCCGAGGAGGAGGCGGACCGGGTCCGCGCCGACGCCTACGCGGAGCGGGAGCGGGCGAGCGAGGACGCCGGGCGGCTGCGGCGCGAGGCGCGGGACGAGACGGAGGCCGCCAAGGCGCTGGCCGAGCGGACGGTGGCCGAGGCCATCACGGAGGCCGACCGGATCCGTACGGACGTCTCCGAGCACGCCCAGCGGGTGCGCACGGAGGCCTCCGACGCCATCGCCGAGGCCGAGCAGGCCGCGGCGCGCACCCGGGCGGACGCCCGCGAGGACGCCAACCGCATCCGGTCCGACGCGGCGACGCAGGCGGACACCCTGATCACCGAGGCACGCTCCGAGGCGGAGCGGCTGACCACGGAGACGGCGGCCGAGAGCGACCGGATCCGCACGGAGACGGCCGCGGAGGCGGAGCGGGTCCGCACCGAGGCGGCGGCCGAGGCCGAGCGGGTGCGGACGGAGGCCCTGTCGGAGGCGGAGCGGCTCACCGCGGAGACGGTCGCCGAGGCCGACCGGGTGCGGGCCGAGGCGGGCGCCCGGGCCGAGCAGCTGGTCGCGGACGCCACCGGGGAGGCGGAGCGGCTGCGGGCCGAGGCCGCCGAGACGGTCGGCTCCGCGCAGCAGCACGCCGAGCGGATCCGCACGGAGGCCGAGCGGGTCGGGTCGGAGGCGGCGGCGGAGGCCGAGCGGGTCACCACGGCCGCCCGCGAGGAGGCCGAACGCACCCTCGACGAGGCCCGCAAGGACGCCAACAAGCGGCGCTCGGAGGCCGCCGAGCAGGTCGACACCCTGATCACGGAGACCACGGCCGAGGCCGACAAGCTGCTCACCGAGGCGCAGCAGCAGGCGCAGAAGGCCACCGCGGACGCCGAGTCGCAGGCCGACACCATGGTGGGCGCGGCCCGCTCCGAGGCGGAGCGGATCGTCTCGGAGGCGACGGTCGAGGGCAACACCCGGGTGGAGCAGGCCCGTACGGACGCGGACGAGCTGCTGGTCGGCGCCCGCCGGGACGCGACCGCCATAAGGGAGCGCGCGGAGGAGCTGCGCGAGCGCCTCACCTCCGAGATCGAGGAGCTGCACGAACGCGCCCGCCGGGAGGCCGCCGAGACGATGAAGTCGGCCGGTGACCGGTGCGACGCGCTCGTCAAGGCGGCCGAGGAGCAGCTCGCCAAGGCGGAGGCGAAGGCCAAGGAGCTGGTGTCGGAGGCCAACTCCGAGGCCGGCAAGGTGCGCATCGCCGCCGTCAAGAAGGCCGAGGGACTGCTCAAGGAGGCCGAGCAGAAGAAGGCCACGCTGGTCCGGGAGGCCGAGGAGCTGAAGGCCGAGGCGGTCCGCGAGGCCCGGCGCACGGTCGAGGAGGGCAGGCGCGAGCTGGAGGTCCTGGTGCGGCGCCGCGAGGACATCAACGCCGAGATCTCCCGGGTGCAGGACGTGCTGGAGGCCCTGGAGTCCTTCGAGGCGCCGACGGCCGGCGGCAAGGACAACGGGGTCAAGGCCGGGGCGGCGGTCGGTGCTCCACGTTCGGGTGGCAAATCGTCAGACGGGTAGCGTCCGGGACGGATTGCGTGTGTGCTGGAGACCTTTGGCTGGAGACGGTACGGATCTTTGACCAGAACTTTGGCAAGCCATCCGTGTGTCAGCCACCCAAAAGAGGTGTCATTCTCCGTATCAAACGCGCATCCGCTCGATGACACACCGCATTGGCGCCTAGGATTCCCTCTATCACCTCACCCGGTCTCTTTCGACAGGAACCCCATGAGCGACACTTCCCCCTACGGCTTCGAGCTTGTGCGGCGTGGGTACGACCGCGCTCAGGTGGACGAACGCATCTCCAAGCTCGTCTCCGACCGTGACAGCGCTCTCGCTCGCATCACCGCTCTGGAAAAGCGCATCGAGGAGCTCCACCTCGAGACCCAGAACGCCCAGGCCCAGGTCAACGACGCCGAGCCGTCGTACGCCGGGCTCGGCGCCCGGGTCGAGAAGATCCTGCGGCTCGCCGAGGAAGAGGCGAAGGACCTGCGCGAGGAGGCCCGGCGCGCGGCCGAGCAGCACCGCGAGCTGGCCGAGTCGGCGGCCCAGCAGGTGCGCAACGACGCGGAGTCCTACGCCGCGGAGCGCAAGGCCAAGGCCGAGGACGAGGGCGTCCGGATCGTCGAGAAGGCCAAGAGCGACGCCTCGCAGCTGCGTTCCGAGGCGCAGAAGGACGCGCAGTCCAAGCGCGAGGAGGCGGACGCCCTCTTCGAGGAGACCCGCGCCAAGGCCGCGCAGGCCGCCGCCGACTTCGAGACGAACCTCGCCAAGCGCCGCGAGCAGTCCGAGCGCGACCTGGCCTCCCGTCAGGCCAAGGCCGAGAAGCGTCTCGCCGAGATCGAGCACCGTGCCGAGCAGCTTCGCCTGGAGGCGGAGAAGCTGCGCACCGACGCCGAGCGCCGCGCCCGCCAGACCGTGGAGACGGCACAGCGCCAGGCCGAGGACATCGTGGCCGACGCCAACGCCAAGGCGGACCGGATCCGTTCGGAGTCGGAGCGCGAGCTCGCGGCCCTGACCAACCGCCGCGACTCCATCAACGCGCAGCTCACCAACGTGCGCGAGATGCTGGCGACCCTCACGGGCGCCGCGGTGGCCGCCGCCGGTACGCCGGCCGAGGACGAGTCGGTCTCCCGCGGGGTGCCGGCCCAGCAGTCCCGCTGACGCGGACGTCCTCGGGACGAACGGCCGCCGGACGTACGCGGAACGCGAACGAAGCCTTCTGCCACTGGGGTGGCAGAGGGCTTCGTCACGTTCTAGCGTGGGCGCCATGATCGAGCTCGAGGGGCTGACGAAGCGGTACGGCGAGAAGCTGGCGGTCAACAATCTCTCCTTCACCGTCAGACCCGGCATCATCACGGGCTTCCTCGGTCCCAACGGGGCGGGCAAGTCGACGACCATGCGGATGGTGCTGGGCCTGGACCGTCCCACCGCCGGGGACGTGCGGATCGACGGCAAGCGCTACGACCAGCTCAAGGACCCGCTGACGTACATCGGCGCGCTGCTGGAGGCCAAGGCCTGGCACGGCGGGCGCAGCGCCTACAACCACCTGCTGTGCCTGGCGCAGAGCAACGGCATCCCGGCACGCCGGGTGCGCGAGGTCCTGGACACGGTGGGGCTCTCGGCGGTCGCCCGGAAGAAGACCAAGGGGTTCTCCCTCGGCATGGGCCAGCGGCTCGGCATCGCCGGCGCGCTGCTCGGTGATCCCCGGATCCTGATGTTCGACGAGCCGGTCAACGGCCTCGACCCCGAGGGCATCCACTGGATCCGCAACCTGATGAAGACGCTGGCCTCCCAGGGCCGTACGGTCTTCGTCTCCTCCCACCTGATGAGCGAGATGGCGCTGACGGCGGACCACCTGGTGGTCATCGGCCAGGGCAGGCTGCTGGCGGACACCTCGATGGCCGAGTTCATCGCGGAGAACTCGCGCAGCTACGTCCGGATCCGCACTCCGCAGCGCGAGCGGCTGCTCGACGTCCTGCACGGCGAGGGCATCACGGTCGTCGAGGCCGGTGCCGAGGTCCTCGAGGTGGACGGCGACAAGGCGGCGGCCATCGGCGAGCTGGCGGCACGGCACCAGCTCGTGCTGCACGAGCTGAGCCCGCAGCGGGCCTCGCTGGAGGAGGCGTTCATGCAACTGACCGCGGAGTCGGTGGAGTACCACGCGCACGACGGGCAGCCGCCCGCCCCGGCGCCGCAGCAACAGCAGCAGTGGGGCAGCGACTGGAGGAAGGGATGAGCATGGCGGCGGCACAGGTCGTCCGGTCCGAGTGGACCAAGATCCGGTCGGTCGCGTCCACGGTGTGGACGCTGGGCCTCGCCGTGGTCGTCACCATCGCCCTCGGCATGCTGATCGCGGCGCTGTCGAAGAGCGAGTTCGACAACCTGAGCGAGGAGGAGCAGCTCACCTTCGACCCCACCTTCCTCAGCTTCGCCGGGACGAGCCTCGGTCAGCTCGCGATGATCGTGTTCGGGGTGCTGGTCGTGGCGAACGAGTACAGCTCGGGCATGATCCGCACCTCGCTGGCCGCCGTGCCCCGGCGCGGCACCTTCCTGTTCAGCAAGATCGCGGTGGCCACCGCCCTCGCGCTGATCGTGAGCATGATCACCAGCTTCGCCACCTTCTTCCTCGGACAGGCGATGCTCGGCGACCTCAAGGCGTCGATCGGCGA
Organism: Streptomyces sp. JK94; assembly: GCF_053613315.1. Taxonomy (NCBI): domain Bacteria; kingdom Bacillati; phylum Actinomycetota; class Actinomycetes; order Kitasatosporales; family Streptomycetaceae; genus Streptomyces; species Streptomyces sp. JK94. The sequence continues at coordinate 43,872 of NZ_JBSICH010000004.1, forward strand.
TCCGGGCGTGCTGCGCGCGGTCATCGGCGGCGGGCTCTACATGACCCTCATCGCGCTGTTCTCGATGGGCGTCGCCGCGATGCTGCGCTCGCCGATGCTGTCGCTGGGCATCCTGATGCCGTTCTTCTTCCTGATCTCCAACATCCTGGGCAACGTCCCCGCGACGGAGAAGGTCGGCCGCTTCCTGCCCGACCAGGCCGGCAGCAAGATCATGCAGGTCGTGGCGCCGATCGACGACGACGTGCCGTACGGCCCGTGGGGCGGCCTCGGGATCATGGCCCTGTGGGTGGTCGCCGCCCTCGTCGGCGGCTACCTGGTGCTGAAGCGGCGGGACGCCTAGGAGGAGGAAGCCCGGGGATCGGGGGGAAGGAGGAGGCGGACGCCCGGACGGTTTCGAACGGCACCGGATTTTGCCCCGGCTTGAACGGAACCGTCAGAGCCTCGCTATCCTCCTAACCCTTACGGGGGCGTGTGCCCTGCTGTCCCTGAACCTTTCGATGGGTGCGGAGCATGATCGAGGCTGTCGGCCTGACCAAGCGCTACGGCGACAAGACCGCTGTGTACAACCTCTCCTTCCAGGTGCGGCCCGGAGCCGTCACCGGCTTCCTCGGCCCCAACGGGTCGGGCAAGTCGACGACGATGCGCATGATCCTCGGCCTGGACAACCCCACGTCGGGGCACGTGACGATCGGCGGCCACCCGTACCGCAAGCTGCCCAACGCCCCCCGCCAGGTCGGTGCGCTGCTCGACGCCAAGGCGGTGCACGGCGGCCGCTCCGCCCGCAACCACCTGCTGAGCCTGGCCCAGCTCTCGGGCATCCCGGCCCGCCGCGTGGACGAGGTGCTCGGCGTGGTGGGCCTCCAGGACGTCGCCAAGCGGCGCTCCAAGGGCTTCTCCCTCGGCATGGGCCAGCGGCTCGGCATCGCCGCGGCCCTGCTCGGCGACCCTCAGGTACTGCTGTTCGACGAGCCGGTCAACGGCCTCGACCCCGAGGGCATCCACTGGGTCCGCAACCTGATGAAGGCGCTCGCGGCGGAGGGCCGTACCGTCTTCGTCTCCTCGCACCTGATGAGCGAGATGGCGCTCACCGCCGACCACCTGATCGTCATCGGGCGCGGTCAGCTGCTCTCCGACATGAGCGTGAAGGACTTCATCTCGGCCAACTCGGCCGACTTCGCCCGCGTGCGGACCCCGGACACCGAGCCGCAGCTGCGCGAGAAGCTGACCTCCGCGCTGACCGAGGCGGGCGGGCACGTGCTGCCCGAACCGGACGGCGCGCTGCGGGTCACCGGGCTGGCGCTGCCGCGGATCAGCGACATCGCGCACGACGGTGACGTACGGCTGTGGGAGCTGTCGCCGCACCAGGCCTCACTGGAGGAGGCGTACATGCGGATGACGCAGGGCGCCGTCGACTACCGGTCGACCGCCGACCAGAAGGCCGGGCTCCAGCAGCCGCTGCCGCCCGGCGTCCAGCCGCCGATGCCGATGCCGGTGCCCGGGCAGGGCCAGCACGGCTGGTACGCCCCGCCGCCGCCCCAGCAGGGGTCGCAGCCCTTCGCCGCGCCGCAGGGCGCGCCGGGCCGGGCCCCGGCGGGGCCCTACGGCGCTCCGGTCGCGCCCGGCGGTGCCCCGGGCGGGCCGACCGCCAATCCGTACGCGGCGCAGCAGGCCCCGCAGGCGCCCGCTCCGGCCGCCGCCCCGCCGGCCCCCGCCGCCCCGGCCCCCGTGTCGCCGGGCGCCGCACCCTCCCCCTCGCCCGCTCCCGCGCCCGTCACCGACCCGACCAAGCCCGAGGACGCCCGATGAGCACGCCCCAGCCCCCGATGCCGCAGGCCGCACCCGAGTGGCAGGCGGCGGCCGGTTCGCCGTACCCGGCCTACGCGTCGCCGATCCCGGTGGTGCGCACGCACCTCGCGCACGCGATCGCCTGCGAGTGGACGAAGATCCGGTCGGTGCGCTCGACGATGTGGACGTTGGGCGTGTTCGTCTTCCTGGTCGTCGGCATCGGCCTGCTGACCGGGTTCGTGGTCGCCTCCTCCTCACCGGACCAGACCGGCGACACGGCGCTGAGCCTCGGCTTCTTCGGCCTGCTCCTGGGCAGCATGTGCGTCATCACGCTCGGTGTGCTGACCACCGCGTCCGAGTACGGCACCGGCATGGTCCGCACCACGATGGTCGCCTGCCCCAACCGCGGCCGGGTGCTCGCCGCGAAGGCCATCGTGTTCTTCCTGGTGGCCTTCGCCGTGACGCTGGTGTCCGCCACCCTCGTGGCCCTGGTGCAGGTGGCGCTGCTGGAGGACAGCGGCGTCCGCGCGCCCGAGGGCGGGGAGTGGCTGAAGGCCACCGTCGGCGTGTCGCTCTACCTCGCGCTGCTCGGGCTGCTCTCCCTCGCCGTGGGCTCGGTCATCCGGCACTCGGCGGGCGCCATCACCATCATGATCGGGGCCGTGCTCGCCCCCCTGGTGGTGGCGCTGTTCATGTTCTCGTCGTCCCTGGAGAGCGTGCAGCAGGCGCTGTTCGAGTACTCGATCCCGAACCAGCTCAGCATCTTCTACGCCAACGGCCTCACCGACTCCGGCCCGTCCGGCTGGGACCCGCTGTGGATCATGCTCGGCGTGACGGCGGCCGTGTTCGCCGGCGCCTTCGCCCTGCTGGAGAAGCGGGACGTGTAGGAGGGCTCAGAACCTCGGCGCGTTCCGGGACCGCTGCACCCGCGTGGTGCGGCGGTCCTTCGCGTTCCAGCACGACGTGTGCCAGTGCCGGCGCTCGTCGACGCCCGAGTGCGCCGGCCAGGCCACCACGTGCGGGACCCCGTCCGGGATCAGCTGGTCGCAGCCGGGGCAGCGGTACGCCTTCCCCTGCGCGCTCGAACCCGCGACGTGCCGTACGCTCCAGTCCTCGCCCCGCCAGCTCTCCGCCGACTGCCAGCCGCCGTAGCGGCGGGGGCCGTCGTCCTCGGCGCTCCGGCCGAGCGAGCCGGCGCCCTTGGGGCGGTTGCGACGCGGGGACACGGGACACCTCACGGAGCTGTACGGGGAGTACGGGCGGCGTCCAGCCTACGCGGCACGGGCCGGGGTACGCGTACGGCACCGGCCACCACAACTTCCCCGCGCGGGCTCCTCCGAGGCCCGGTCCACCCCCTACACGACGGCTGATTCTGCAGACAATCCGCAAATCCCTCCGCCCCGACCGTGACCTCGGCACGTGTCAGGCGGTTATGCCCTGCGGGGGAGCTCCGGGTCGGAGCCGAGGAAGCAGGAAAAGCGATGCGCGTTGGAACGTTCGTGTTGGGTGCCCAGTTCCCGGGTCAGGGCCCCGGGGAGGCGCTGCACCGCGCGGTCCGCTCGGCCGAGGTCGCCGAGGAGGCGGGACTCGACACGGTCTGGCTGGCCGAGCACCACTTCGTGCCGTACGGCACCTGTCCGTCGGCCGTCACGCTGGCCGCGCTGCTGCTGGGCCGCACCCGGCGCATCCGGGTCGGCACCGCGGTCAGCGTGCTGCCCACCGTCCACCCCGTCGCCCTGGGCGAGCAGGCCGCGCTGCTGCACGTCACCAGTGGCGGCCGGTTCTCACTGGGGGTGGGCCGGGGCGGCCCGTGGGTGGACCTGGAGGTGTTCGGCACGGGCCTGGAGGCGTACGAGACGGGCTTCCCGGACTCGCTCGACCTGCTGCTGCGCTGGCTGCGCGACCCGGCCGTCGGTGCCTCGGGGGACCGTTTCCGGTTCCGCGAGGTACCCGTCGTCCCGCGCCCCTCGGAGTCCCTCTCGGAGACCCCGGGCCCCGAGGTGGTCGTCGCCTGCACGTCCCCGGCGAGTGTGCGCCTGGCGGCCGGACGGGGGCTGCCGATGCTGCTCGGGATGCACGTCGGGGACGAGGAGAAGGCCGAGATGGTCGCCCTGTGGCGGCGGCACGCCCGCGCGGCCGGCCGCCCGGCGGCGGAGATCCACGGCGCGGCCCACGTCTCGGCCGGCGTGTGCCAGATCGCGGACCGGCGTACGGACGCGGCGGAGACGCTGCTCAAGGCCATGCCGGGCTGGCTCAGGCAGGGCCTGGGCGCCCACGTCACGGTGGACGGCCGTGCCCGGCGGATGCGCGACCCGCACGCGTACACCGAACTGCTCTGCGGACTGCACCCGGTCGGCCCGCCCCGGCTGTGCGCCGACCGGCTCGCGGCGACCGGTGAGCGCACCGGGATCGACCGCTTCGCCCTGCTCGTCGAGGGCTCCGGGGACCTCGCGACGACCGAGGAGAACGTGCGACGGCTCGGGACCGAGGTGCTCCCCCAGCTCCGCTGAGGGGACCGACGGGCTTGCCACCCCGGTACGGACACGGATGAACCTCCGCGTACGGAGCGGCAAGCGGACCACCGGCGCGTCAGCAGTCGCGGAACTCGGGCGACTGGTTCAGCACCTGGCTGCGTACCGAGGTGAATCGGGTCAGCTTCTCGTCGACGGAGGAGTCCAACGGGAACACCGCCACCCGGTGGCAGTTCTGGAAGGCCAGCCGCACCCCGAAGTGCCGCTGCAGTGCACCGCGTATGGCGTCACTCGCGAGAGCGCGCAGCAGCTGACCACGCGCCTGCTCGTCCGGCGGGGGCGTCTGGTTGTCGGCGAACGCTCCGCCGTCGACCTTCAGCTGTGCCACCAGACTGCTGACCATCTCCCATGCGTAAGGCAGGGAAGTCCGGACGCAGTCGACGAAAGCTGCTTCGTCGACCTCGCCTCGCTCGGCCTGTTCGAGTAGGGCCGGTGAGACGTCGAGCGACATGGGTTCTCCTCTCGCACCCCCGAAGGACAGGGGTTGCCGGACAGTGAAGGGAGTGCGCGATATCGAACACGCTGAGTACACACGTCGCGACCTCCCGTTCAATACCGTAAGCACCCGATCGTGACGGCACCAGGAGAATGCCCAGATGCGGACCATCCGACAGGCCCACAATCGGCCAGTGCGCAAGACGGGGCCAAAGGGAGAAGTGGGACGGCTCGCACGGCCTGCCCGGCACGGGCGAATCGCGTGGGGCCCGGCACGTCGAGTAGCGTTGCCGACCATGCGTCTCGTCATTGCCCGCTGCTCCGTCGACTACGCCGGGCGGCTCACCGCCCATCTCCCCTCGGCTCCCCGCCTGATCCTGGTCAAGGCGGACGGCAGCGTCTCGATCCACGCCGACGACCGGGCCTACAAGCCCCTCAACTGGATGTCGCCGCCCTGCACGCTGAAGGAGGGCACGGGCGAGGAAGAGGGCGTCTGGACCGTCGTCAACAAGGCGGGCGAGAAGCTCATCATCACGATGGAGGAGATCCTCCACGACTCCTCGCACGAACTGGGCGTCGACCCCGGCCTGATCAAGGACGGCGTGGAAGCGCACCTCCAGGAGCTGCTCGCCGACCGCATCGAGACCCTCGGCGAGGGCTACACCCTCATCCGCCGCGAGTACATGACCGCCATCGGCCCCGTCGACATCCTGTGCCGGGACGCCGAGGGCCGGACCGTCGCGGTGGAGATCAAGCGCCGCGGCGAGATCGACGGCGTGGAGCAACTCACCCGCTACCTGGAGCTGTTGAACCGCGATCCGCACCTCGCCCCGGTGCGCGGCGTCTTCGCCGCCCAGGAGATCAAGCCGCAGGCCCGGGTACTCGCCACGGACCGCGGGATCGGCTGCCAGGTGCTGGACTACAACGCCATGCGGGGCATCGAGGACGACAAGCTGCGGCTGTTCTGAGCCGGCGCCGCGACGCCGGACGAGAGGGCCGGGTCCGTACGGCGGGCCCGGCCCTCCGGTGTGCCCGCGCCGCCCCCGCCTCAGATGATCCGGCCCGCCGCCGGACCGCCGGACACTCCCGGGCCGCCGGTCGCGGTGCTGCTCCGCGAGGCCGTCGAGGGACTGTCGACGGGTGAACTGGCGGTGGTCGGGGGCGCTTCGGGACCGCTGGCGCTGTTGGACGTCTCCGGCGTCGACGGCGGCGGGGGCGTGCTCGTGTCGGTGGGCGCGGGCGTCGTGGGCTGTTCGGTCTCCGTGGGCGTCCCGGAATCGGTCGGCCCGGTGTCCGAGGGCTCGGGCGACGTCGGCCGCGTCGACGACGAGGAGGAGGACGGCGTGCTCGACTCGTCCGGTGAGCCCGGGTCGTCCGGGCTCCCGCTGTCCTCCGGGCCGCCGGTGCCGCTCGGGCTGCTCGCGGTGTCCGACGGCCGTGCCGACGCGCTCGGCGCCGGGTCGTCCGAAGTACCGGGGGTGCCGTCCGGGCCGGGGTCGGCCGGGCGGCCGGTGTCGCCCGCCTTCACCTCGTCGTCCGCCGGCCGGTCCGCGCCCAGGCTGCCGTCCTCGACGCCCTGACTGGCCGACGGGTTGACGCCGACCCGGTCGGAGGGGTCGCCGGCGTCGTTCTCGGAGGTGGCGCCGAGGGTCACCACCGTGCCGAGCACGGCGACGAGCAGTGCGCCCGCACCGGCGGCCACGAGGTTGCGCCGTGCGAAGCCCTTGATGCCGCCGCCCGTCCTGAGGGAGGGCGCCGTGGCCGGTCCCCGGCCGGCGACCAGGGTCGGGGGCGGCTGGAGCGACGGGAAGGGCTCGGGTGCGCCCGCGGACGGCGACGCCGACTCCTCGTTCCGGGCGTCGGGCACCTCCTCCCCCGCGGCCGGACCGAGGCCGAGTGCCGCGACGCCGAGCCCGGCACCGGCTCCCGCGGCACCGGCTCCCGCGGCGCCGAACACCCCCGCGCCGCCCATCCCCGGGGTGTCCCCGGTCCGGTCGGCGACCAGGGCGAGGGCCCGGCGGCCCGCGACGGCGCCCCGCTTGTCGGACAGGGCTCCGCGCAGCCCGATGGAGGCCTCCAGTTCGGCGCGGGCCCGGTCGAGCTGTCCCCCGCACAGCGCGAGGACACCCAGCTCGTGGTGGAAGTAGGCCTGTTCGGCGACGTCACCGGCGAGCCGGGAGGCCTCGGTGCCCGAGCGCAGCGCCCGCTCCCAGGCGCTCCAGTGCAGCCCGGCGGCGAACGCGGGTGCCGAGACGCGGGCCAGCCGGACGGCGGGGCTCTCCTCGCCGTCGTCCTCGGGCGGGGCGGTCGTCGGCAGCAGCAGCACGGCGAGGGCGGCCAGGACCGCGTCGGCCTCGGCGCAGACCCGCTCCGGGGTGACCGAGGGGTGCCCGGACCACCAGGCGTAGTGCCGGGCGGCGGACAGTGCCCGCTCCCGTACGTCGTCGGCGTACCCGGCGCTCTCCAGCTGGGTCAGCACCCCGGCGGCGAGCCGGTAGCGGGAGCCGACCGGCGAGACCAGTCCGCAGTCGGCCAGCTCGCCGAGGGCGGCGTCCGCGTGGGTGTCGCCGACCAGCGCGGGCAGGTGCGCCTGGTGCGGCACCTCGCCGCCGAGCGCGACGGCGAACTCCAGGGTGGTGCGGGCGGAGGCGCTCAGCCGGGAGGCGAGCAGCGGCGCGGGGGCGGCGGCCTCACCGAGGGACGGCAGGGGCACGTCGTCGCTCTCGGCGGCTTCGTGGGGCGCGTCGTCGGCGGGGCGGGCGTCGGCGAAGACGCCGAACTCGTCGACGGCGTCCTCGCCGGCCCGCTGCCGGTCGCGCCGGCGCAGCAGGGCACCGGCCTGGACGAAGCGCAGCGGCAGGCCCTCGGACTCGAACCAGAGGTCGCCGGCCCAGTTGGCCTCCTCCTCGGTGAGGGCCCGGCCGGCGGCGCGCTCCAGCAGTTCGACGCCGTCCGAGCGGTCCAGGCCGGTCAGGAAGACCTCCTCCACGGCCGAGTCGGCGGAGGGGGCGGGCACGTCCGGGGTCGCGCCGATGAGGAAGGCGCACTCGGGGGTGGCGTCCAGCAGCTCGTCGAGGGCGGTGCCGCCGAACTCGGCGTCGTCCAGGACGACGACCGCGCCGACCTCCCCGAGGCGGGCGAGCAGTTCCTCGCGGTCCGGGCGGTACCGGGGCGCGCGGTGGACGGCGTGGAAGAGGTCGTGCAGGAGGTCGTCGGCCGTGCGGCGGAAGCCGCTGAGCCGGACGACACCGTCGGGTGCGAGGCCCGCACAGTCCTCGGCGACGAGGTCGAGGAGGCTGGTGCGGCCGGAGCCGGCGGGACCGGTGAGGCGGACGGAACGGCCGCGGGTGAGCAGTCTCACCAGGCGTTCGCGTTCGTCGTCGCGGGCCAGCAGTCCCGGCACGGTGCGGGTCGGTCCCGGCGGCACGGGCGGCTGGGCGGCGCGGCCCGCCTCGGCGCGTTCGGCCGCGGTGAGCTTCTCGGGCCGGGCGGGCCGTTCGACGGGCGGGCAGACCTCTATCTCGCTGCCGTCGACCGGGTTGACGGTGAGCAGGAAGTCGCCGGAGACGAGCTGCGCCGTGCGGGCGCGCGCGGGCGTGTGCTGTCCGAAGTCGGGTGTGAGGGAATCCCGGGCCGGGCGTGGGCGCGGCGCCTCGTGCTCGCCGTCCTGGCCGTACTCCTCGGGTTCCCGGTTGTTCGGGTCCATAGGTTCAAGCCCCCCAAAAGCGTCGTGTGCCGGGCCCCGGTCGGGACCGCCCCTCCCGGCCTTGCCGCACACCGCGCTGTCGCTTCTGGTCCGGGCCCGCCAGTGGGTTTGCGAAGTGGCGGGCAGCCAGACCCTAAACCTTCGCTCAGTATCTCCGACAGTCCGGGGTGCCGACCCGTCCGAGACGTCACGGTCTCGTGAGGATTGCGTGCGTCGGGTGTTTCGCCGGGCGGTGTACGGGTCCCCCCGGAGCGCCGGGCCACACCGGACCGCGGCGTCACACCCTGGGCAGGGTCTCCACGCCGATGCCGCCCTCGACGGCCAGGATGCGGTGCAGCCGGGTGGCCACCAGCAGGCGCTGCATCTGCGGTGGGACGCCGCGCAGCACCAGTCGCCGGCCGCAGCGGCCGGCCCGTCGGTGGGCTCCCATGATCACGCCGAGTCCGGTGGCGTCCCAGGAGTCCAGTTCGGACAGGTCCAGCACCAGGTCACCGACTCCGTCGTCGACCGCCGAGTGCAGGACCGTACGGGCGTCCGCCGCGCTGCGGACGTCGAGGCGGCCCCCGACGACCAGCTCGACGTGGTCGCCCCTGATGTGCATATGCGCTCCCCGGCGTGCGTCTTCGTCGTCTCTTCGATGCTTCGCTGTGATCCCTCGGCGGTATCAGGTGTTGCAACCTCTGACGGGCCGAAACGACCGGAGGTTGCCGCCTGTGAGCGAACCGATACCGAATTCACCCCGGCGTGTGATGCTCCCCGGGGCTGGTGCGACTTCAGTGCTTGTAGAAGCCCTGCCCGCTCTTGCGGCCGATGTCACCGGCGTCCACCATCCGGCGCATCAGCTCCGGCGGGGCGAACTTCTCGTCCTGGGACTCGGTGTAGATGTTGCCCGTGGCGTGCAGCAGGATGTCGACGCCCGTCAGGTCGGCGGTGGCCAGCGGGCCCATGGCGTGGCCGAAGCCCAGCTTGCAGGCGAGGTCGATGTCCTCGGCGGTGGCGACGCCCGACTCGTAGAGCTTGGCGGCCTCGACGACGAGGGCGGAGATGAGCCGGGTGGTCACGAAGCCGGCGACGTCGCGGTTGACGACGATGCAGGTCTTGCCGGTGGACTCGGCGAACTCCCGCGCGGTGGCGAGCGTCTCGTCGCTGGTCTTGTGGCCGCGCACCAGCTCGCACAGCTGCATCATCGGGACCGGCGAGAAGAAGTGGGTGCCGACCACGCGCTCGGGGCGCTCCGTCACGGCCGCGATCTTGGTGATCGGGATGGCGGAGGTGTTGGACGCCAGGATCGCCCCGTCCTTCACCAGCTTGTCGAGGGCGCGGAAGATCTCGTGCTTGACCTCCAGCTTTTCGAAGACCGCCTCGACGACCACGTCCGCGTCGGCGGCGGCGTCCAGGTCGGTGGTCGCGGTGATGCGCGCGAGGGCGGCCTCCGCGTCGCCGGCGGCGAGCTTCCCCTTGGCGACGAACTTGTCGTACGAGGCCCTGATGCCGTCGGTCCCCCGCCGGAGCGCCTCGTCGGTGACGTCGCGCAGGACGACGTCCCAGCCCGCCTGCGCGGAGACCTGGGCGATTCCGGACCCCATGAGCCCGGCTCCGATGACGGCGAGCTTCCGTGCCACTGTGCGACTCCCTGATGCGCGCTGATTCTCGTCTCTCGGCCGGAGATTAGCGGGCGTGAGGCGCTGTGTGACCGGTTAGTAACGCGCGTCACGTCTCAGATGACGGACATCACACCGAGGTGTGTCATTCGGGCGTCAGGCCGCGCCACGTACGGCCTAGTTGAGCACCTTGCGGCTCAACGGCCCCTCCCTCCCCTCCGGCAGGAGGAGCACCTCGCGGGACACCTCGGCCGGTCCGGTCACCGACGCCCTGCGCGCACCGTCCGTGACGGTGGGCCCACGCGTCCTCCGTACCGCCGGAGCGTCACTACGCTGGCCCCATGGTCAACCTGACGCGCATCTACACCCGGACCGGCGACCAGGGCACCACCGCCCTCGGCGACATGAGCCGGGTCCCCAAGACCGACCTCAGGATCTCCGCGTACGCCGACGCGAACGAGGCGAACGCGGTCATCGGCACGGCGATCGCCCTCGGCGGCCTGCACGAGGAGGTCGTCGAGGTCCTCGTCCGCGTCCAGAACGACCTCTTCGACGTGGGCGCGGACCTGTCGACGCCGGTGGTGGAGGACCCGCGGTTCCCGCCGCTGCGCGTCGAGCAGTTCTACGTCGACAGGCTGGAGGAGGACTGCGACCGCTTCCTGGCCAAGGTGGAGAAGCTCCGCTCCTTCATCCTGCCCGGCGGCACCCCCGGCGCGGCCCTCCTGCACCAGGCCTGCACGGTGGTCCGCCGGGCCGAGCGTTCCACGTGGGCGGCGCTGGAGGCGCACGGCGAGACGATGAACCCGCTCACCGCGACCTACCTCAACCGGCTCTCGGACCTGCTCTTCATCCTGGCCCGGGTGGCCAACAAGGAGACCGGCGACGTGCTGTGGGTGCCGGGCGGGGAGCGCTAGGTGCTCCGGCGCGCCGACCGGAACAGGCCCCACACGGCCTGCGCGCCGCCGACGCACATCATCACGGCCCCGGTCTTCGTCAGGTCGACGACGGGGACCTCCACGCCCCCGGCGAACAGCCACAGGGCGAGGCCGGCCACGAAGACGGCCGTGCCCTCCCACAGGTTGCGCTGCGTCGGGTACCTCACCGGCGCGCGTCCTCCGTCTCCTTCTCCGCGTCCACGGGGGCGCCGGCCACGTCCGCCGGGGCCTTCTTCGGCCGGATCGCGTACGTCAGCGCGATCAGGCCGTGGATGCCGACGATCCTGACGGCCGTCCACTGGAAGGACCGCAGGGACGAGACGTCGCCCTCGTCGCCGACGTACCAGACCGCGCCCTGGAGCAGCGCGCACGCCACGGCGGCGCCCAGCAGCGTGCGCAGCCACAGCCGGCCCTCGTGCCGGGCCCGGGCCCGGCCGTGGCGCGGCGGCTTCGCCGGTGGCGGGCCGCCGGCCAGGCGGTGGGCGGCGTGGCCGTCGAGCCAGCGGATCGTGTAGTGGCCGTAGGCGACCGTGTAGCCGATGTACAGCGCCGCCAGGCCGTGCTCCCAGCCCGGCTCGGCGCCGTTCCTCAGGTCGATCGCCGTCACGGTGAACAGCACCAGTTCCAGGACCGGCTCGCACAGCAGCAGGACCACGCTGGTGCGGCGCCGTTCCAGCAGGTAGCGGGCGGCCAGTCCGAGCGCCAGCAGCACCCAGAACCCGACCTCGCAGGCGATGATCAACGCGACGACCACGACGCACTCCCTTCGTTGCCCTTCCAGGCTCCCGCCGGAAACCGGCTGGTTCGTCGTCGCCGGTGACGAACCGCCGGTACATCGAAAGATGCAGTGCGGGACCGTCCCCCGGGATCAGGTCGGCGGCGCGCGGGCGGTGTTGGATGGTGGCATGGCCGTACGTCTCCCCCGCCCGCACCGCTTCGACGCGTACGTCGCGGCGGCCGGCCTGTCCGGTGGGCTGCTGCTGTGGGGCATCGGGCTGGGCGTGCGGCCCGCCGGTGAGCCGATCGTGCTGTTCGACGGCGGCCGGCCGCTGCTGGTCCCGCTCGCCGTCATGGCGGGCTGCGAGCTGCTGCGCCGGTCCGCGCCGCGCACCGGTCTGCTGATCGGCACGGTCGCGCTGGTCGCGGACACGCTCACGCAGGGCAGCCTGGTCACGGTGATCATGTACACCGATGTCATGTACGCCGCCGTGCTGTACGGCCCGCCCGCCTCGGCCCGCCGCATCCCGTGGATCACCGGGCTGCTCACCGTGGCCGGGACCGTCGTGCCGTTCGCGCTGTGGCGGGTGCCCGAGGCGCTGCTGGTCGGGGTGGCCGTGGGGATCGTGTCGTTCGCGCCCGCCTCCACCGGGCTGATCGTGCGCAGTCACCGCGAAGCCGCCGACGCCGCCCTGCTGCGCGCCGAGCAGACCGCGCTGCTGGCCGAGATGGACCGGGTGCAGGCGGTGACCGCGGAACGCTCCCGGATGGCGCGCGAGCTGCACGACATGGTCGCCAACCACCTCTCCGCGATCGCCATCCACTCCACGGCCGCGCTCTCCCTGGACGACCCGGCGACCACCCGGCAGGCGCTCGGCGTCATCCGTGAGAACAGCGTGGAGGGCCTGGCCGAGATGCGGCGGCTGATCGGCATCCTGCGGGACACCGGCGCGGACACCGGGCCGGCCGCCGCCCCCACCCTGGACGGGCTCGGCGCGCTGGTGGAGGGCGCCCGCGCCAACGGGCTCGACGTCACCCTGGAGACGGTGTCCGGCGAGGGACTGGCGGCGCCGGTCGAGCTGGCCGCGTACCGGATCGTGCAGGAGTCCCTGACCAACGCGCTCAAGCACGCCGCGAAGGGGCCGGTACGGGTCGGGCTCAGCCGGCACGACGGCGTCCTGCGCGTCCGGGTGACCAGCCCGTACGGCGGCCGGGACGCCCCGCGCGCGCCCGGCTCCGGCGCCGGTCTGGTCGGCATGCGGGAGCGCGCCGCGCTGCTGCACGGCACCTTCGAGGCCGGCCCGGTGCCGGCTCCCGACGCGGCGGGCGGCCGGATCTGGGCCGTACGCGCCGCCCTGCCCCTGACCGAAGGAGACCCGGCATGATCCGCGTCCTCGTCGCCGAGGACCAGTCCGCCGTCCGTGCCGGGCTGGTGCTGATCCTGGGCAGCGCCCCGGACATCGAGGTGGTCGGGGAGGCTTCGGACGGCGAGCGGGCCGTGGCGCTGGCCCGGGAGCTGCGGCCGGACGTGGTGCTGATGGACGTCCAGATGCCGCGGCTGGACGGGGTGGCGGCGACCGGGCGGGTGGTCGCCGAGCAGCTCGCCGACGTGCTGGTGCTGACCACCTTCGACCTGGACGAGTACGTCTTCGGGGCGCTGCGGGCGGGAGCCGCGGGGTTCCTGCTGAAGAACACCGAGGCGAAGGACCTCCTCGCGGCCGTGCGCACGGTGGCGGGCGGCGAGGGCATCGTCGCCCCGGCCGTCACCCGGCGGCTGATCGCCGAGTTCGCCGCGCGGCCGGCCCGGGAGCCGGCCGTCGACCCGGCGGTGCTGGAGGGCCTGACCCGGCGCGAGCGCGAGGTGTTGTCGTGCCTCGGCCAAGGACTGTCCAACGCCGCGATCGCCGGCCGTCTCGACATGGCCGAGGCGACGGTGAAGACGCACGTCAGCCGCTTGCTGGGCAAGCTGGGGCTGCGCAGCCGGGTGCAAGCAGCCGTGCTGGCTCAGGAGTTGGGGATCTAACAGGGCCATCGGGACACTGGTCCAGACCTATTGACCTAAGGTCCAGACCTTTCTATTCTCGCGGCACTGCGGGCCGATGGCTCAGTCGGCCCGCGCCGACAACCCCACATAAGGAGGCGCACCATGCGCTTCAGACACAGAGCCGCGGCACTTCTCGCGACCCTGTCGCTCCCGCTGGCCGGTCTGGTCGGCCTCGCGAGTCCGGCCCAGGCGGCCACCAGCGCCACGGCCACCTTCGCGAAGACCTCGGACTGGGGCACGGGCTTCGGCGGCAACTGGACGGTGAAGAACACCGGTACCACCACCATCAACTCCTGGACCGTCGAGTGGGACTTCCCCTCCGGCACCAAGGTCACCTCCGCCTGGGACGCCACGGTCACCAACTCCGGTGACCACTGGACCGCCAAGAACGTCAACTGGAACGGGACGCTCGCCCCCGGCGCCTCGGTCTCCTTCGGCTTCAACGGCAGCGGCCCCGGCTCGCCCTCCCACTGCAAGCTCAACGGCGGCAGCTGCGACGGCACCTCCGTCCCCGGCGATGCGGCCCCCTCCGCGCCCGGCACCCCCACCGCCTCCGGCGTCACCGACACCTCGGTGAAGCTGTCCTGGGCGGCGGCCACCGACGACAAGGGCGTCAAGAACTACGACGTCCTGCGCGACGGTGCCAAGGTCGCCACGGTCACCGGCACCACCTACACCAACACCGGACTGACCGCCGGCACCGACTACTCCTACACCGTCCAGGCCCGCGACACCGCCGACCAGACGGGCCCGGTCAGCGGCGCGGTCAAGGTCCGCACCACCGGCGGCGGCGACGGCGGCAACCCGGGCGGCGGTGAGGAGGTCAAGCTCGGCTACTTCACCAACTGGGGCGTCTACGGGCGCAACTACCACGTGAAGAACCTGGTCACCTCCGGCTCCGCCGAGAAGATCACGCACATCAACTACGCCTTCGGCAACGTCCAGGGCGGCAAGTGCACCATCGGCGACGCCTACGCCGACTACGACAAGGCCTACACCGCCGACCAGTCCGTCGACGGCGTCGCCGACACCTGGGACCAGCCGCTGCGCGGCAACTTCAACCAGCTGCGCAAGCTGAAGGCCGAGTACCCGCACATCAAGGTGCTGTACTCCTTCGGCGGCTGGACCTGGTCCGGCGGCTTCCCCGACGCCGTGAAGAACCCGGCCGCCTTCGCCAAGTCCTGCCACGACCTGGTCGAGGACCCGCGCTGGGCCGACGTCTTCGACGGCATCGACCTGGACTGGGAGTACCCGAACGCCTGTGGTCTCAGCTGTGACACCACCAGCGCCAAGAACGCCTTCAGCTCCATGATGAAGGCCATGCGCGCGGAGTTCGGCGACGACCTGGTCACCGCGGCCGTCACCGCCGACGCCACCGCCGGAGGCAAGATCGAGGCCGCCGACTACGGCACCGCCGCGCAGTACATCGACTGGTACAACGTGATGACGTACGACTTCTTCGGCGCCTGGGCCAAGAACGGCCCGACCGCTCCGCACTCGCCGCTGACCTCGTACGACGGCATCCCGCAGCAGGGCTTCACCTCCGCAGACGCGATCGCGAAGTTCAAGGCGACGGGCGTGCCCGCCGACAAGCTGCTCCTCGGCATCGGCTTCTACGGCCGCGGCTGGACCGGCGTCACCCAGTCCGCCCCCGGCGGCACGGCGACCGGCCCGGCGGCCGGCACCTACGAGGCGGGCATCGAGGACTACAAGGTCCTCAAGAACAGCTGCCCGGCCACCGGCACCGTCGCCGGCACGGCGTACGCGCACTGCGGCAGCGACTGGTGGTCGTACGACACCCCGGCCACCGTCAGGGCGAAGATGGACTGGGCCGAGCAGCAGAAGCTCGGCGGCGCCTTCTTCTGGGAGTTCAGCGGCGACACCGCGAACGGCGAGCTGGTGAGCGCCATCGACAGCGGTCTGAAGTAGGAAGCACCCCCTGAGCCACGTTCGCCCTCTCCCGGTCACCGTCCGGGGGAGGGCGGACGTGGTTACGCCACGTTCACCCGCTGTCCGGGCGGGGCCGCCTCCAGCCAGGCGAGGAAACCGGTCAGCGCGTCATCGCTCATCGCCAGTTCGAGTCGCGTGCCCCGATGGACACAGGCGAGCACGACGGCGTCCGAGAGCAGCGCCAGCTCCTCCTCGCCGGCCGGCACCCGGCGTCCGGCGACCTCGATCGCCGAGCGCTCCAGGACGCGACGCGGGCGCGGGGAGTACGAGAAGACGCGGTACCACTCGACCCGGTCCCCGTGGTACCGGGCCACTCCGTAGGACCAGCCCTTGCCGCCGGCGTCCCCCTCCTCGGGGGCCTCCCAGCGCAGGGAGCAGTCGAAGGTTCCGCCCGAGCGCTGGATCAGCCGGCGGCGCAGACCGAAGACGAAGAGTCCGATCACCACCAGGGCGACGACAATTCCGCACACGGTCAGAGCGAGGACCATCGACACCGACCTCCTCGTCTCCTAGGTAACGGAACGGAAAAAACACCCGGATCTGCCTCAGCCGCGGCCGGGTCCGGATCGCTCCGGTCCCAGCCGCGGCTGAGTGACGTCATGGCACGACGCTATCGCACAGTGCTGCGGATCAGCGTCCCGCCGCCGCGCGCAGTCGGACGTCCGCACGACGCTCGGAGTGGGCGTCGCCCTCCGCCTTCGCGTGCTCGAGCTTCCGCTCGGCTCGCTGGACGTCGATCTCGTCCGCCAGCTCGGCGGTCTCGGCCAGCAGGGACAGCTTGCCGTCCGCGAACGAGATGAAGCCGCCGTGCACCGCGGCGACGACCGTCCCACCGTCACTCGTACGAATGGTCACCGGGCCCGACTCCAGCACACCGAGCAGCGGCTGGTGACCGGGCATGACGCCGATGTCGCCGGACGTGGTGCGCGCGACGACCAGGGTGGCCTCGCCGGACCAGACCTGACGGTCGGCGGCGACCAGCTCGACATGCAGCTCAGCAGCCAAGGGTGGCTCCTCGGGTCACCACCCGGCGGGAGAGCCGGGTGTTGGTTACAAGTCTAAGGGGCGTGACGGAGGGGGCGGGACGCGCCCGCCCCCTCCGGTGTGAGCCCGGGGGCTCACCATGAGCACGCGGCTCAGGAGACGCCGAGCTCCTTCGCGTTCTTCTTCAGGTCCTCGATACCACCGCACATGAAGAACGCCTGCTCCGGGAAGTGGTCGTACTCGCCGTCGCAGATCGCGTTGAAGGCCGCGATCGACTCGTCCAGCGGCACGTCCGAACCGTCCACGCCGGTGAACTGCTTGGCGACGTGGGTGTTCTGGGACAGGAAGCGCTCCACGCGACGGGCACGGTGGACGACGAGCTTGTCCTCCTCGCCGAGCTCGTCGATGCCGAGGATCGCGATGATGTCCTGCAGGTCCTTGTACTTCTGCAGGATGTTCTTCACGCGCATCGCGGCGTTGTAGTGGTCCGCCGCGATGTACCGCGGGTCGAGGATGCGGGACGTCGAGTCCAGCGGGTCCACGGCCGGGTAGATGCCCTTCTCGGAGATCGGACGGGAGAGCACCGTCGTCGCGTCGAGGTGGGCGAAGGTGGTGGCCGGGGCCGGGTCGGTCAGGTCGTCCGCGGGGACGTAGATCGCCTGCATCGAGGTGATCGAGTGACCACGGGTCGAGGTGATGCGCTCCTGGAGGAGACCCATCTCGTCGGCCAGGTTCGGCTGGTAGCCCACCGCGGAGGGCATGCGGCCGAGCAGGGTCGACACCTCGGAACCGGCCTGCGTGAAGCGGAAGATGTTGTCGATGAAGAACAGCACGTCCTGCTTCTGGACGTCGCGGAAGTACTCGGCCATGGTCAGGCCGGCCAGCGCGACGCGCAGACGGGTGCCCGGCGGCTCGTCCATCTGACCGAAGACCAGCGCGGTCTTGTCGATGACGCCGGACTCGCTCATCTCGTCGATGAGGTCGTTGCCCTCACGGGTGCGCTCACCGACACCGGCGAACACGGAGACACCGTCGTGGTTGTTGGCGACGCGGTAGATCATCTCCTGGATGAGCACCGTCTTGCCCACGCCGGCGCCGCCGAACAGGCCGATCTTGCCGCCCTTGACGTACGGGGTCAGCAGGTCGATGACCTTGACGCCGGTCTCGAACATCTCGGTCTTCGACTCGAGCTCGTCGAAGTTGGGCGCCTTGCGGTGGATCGGCCAGCGCTCACCGGTGTAGGTCTCGTCGACGTTCAGCACCTCACCGAGGGTGTTGAACACCTTGCCCTTGGTGAAGTCGCCGACGGGGACGGAGATGGCCGAACCCGTGTCGGTCACCGGGGCCTGGCGGACCAGGCCGTCGGTGGGCTGCATGGAGATGGTGCGGACCAGGCCGTCACCCAGGTGCTGGGCGACCTCCAGGGTCAGCGTCTTGATCTCGCCCGCCTGCGCCGGGTCGGCGACCTCGACGTGGAGGGCGTTGTAGATCTCCGGCATCGCGTCGACGGGGAACTCCACGTCGACGACCGGGCCGATGACCCGCGCGACGCGGCCGGTGGCCACGCCCGACGCAGCGGTCGGCTCAACAGTGGTGGTCATTAGCTGTCACTCCCCGCGGTCGCGTCGGCCAGTGCGCTCGCGCCACCGACGATCTCGCTGATTTCCTGGGTGATTTCGGCCTGGCGGGCCGCGTTGGCAAGACGGGAGAGCGTGTTGATCAGCTCGCCCGCGTTGTCGGTGGCCGACTTCATCGCGCGCCGCGTGGCGGCGTGCTTGGAAGCGGCCGACTGCAGCAGCGCGTTGTAGATGCGGCTCTCGACGTAGCGCGGCAGCAGGGCGTCGAGGACGTCCTCCGCCGACGGCTCGAAGTCGTACAGCGGAAGGACCTCGTCCTTCGTCGTCGACTCCTGAGCCACCTCTTCGAGGCGGAGCGGCAGCAGCCGGGAGTCGACCGCCGTCTGCGTCATCATCGAGACGAACTCGGTGTAGACGATGTGGATCTCGTCCACGCCGCCCTCCGCCGTCTCCTTCTCGATGGCCTCGATCAGCGGTGCCGCGACCTGCTTGGCGTCCGCGTAGGTGGGCTCGTCGGTGAAGCCCGTGAACGACTCCGTGACCTTGCGCTCACGGAAGTTGTAGTGGGCGAGACCGCGCCGGCCGACGATGTACGTGTCGACCTGCTGGCCCTCGCGCTCGAGGCGCTCGGTCAGCTGCTCCGCCGCCTTGATGGCGTTGGAGTTGAAGGCGCCGGCCAGACCGCGGTCGCTCGTGAGGAGGAGGACCGCCGCACGGGTCGGGTTGTCCGCCTCCGTGGTCAGCGGGTGCTTGGTGTCCGAACCGGTCCCGACCGCCGTGACCGCGCGGGTCAGTTCCTGCGCGTACGGCGTGGAGGCCGCCACCTTGCGCTGCGCCTTGACGACGCGCGAGGCGGCGATCATCTCCATCGCCTTGGTGATCTTCTTGGTCGCGGTGACGGATCGGATGCGACGCTTGTAGACCCGGAGCTGGGCTCCCATGAGTCAGGTCCCTTCCTTACGTCACTTGGCGGCGGACGGGGCGTCCTCGCCGAGCAGCTTGCCGTCGCTCGTCTCGAACTGCTTCTTGAACGCCGCGATCGCCTCGGCGATGGCCTGCAGGGTGTCGTCGGACATCTTGCCGCCCTCGCGGATGGAGGTCATGAGGCCCTGCTCCTGGCGGTGCAGGTACTCGAGCAGCTCCTTCTCGAAGCGGCGGATGTCGACGACCGGCACCTCGTCCATCTTGCCGGTGGTGCCGGCCCAGACGGAGACGACCTGGTCCTCGGTGGACATCGGCTGGTACTGGTTCTGCTTCAGCAGCTCGACCATCCGCTGACCGCGCTCCAGCTGCGACTTCGACGCGGCGTCCAGGTCGGAACCGAAGGCGGCGAACGCCTCCAGCTCACGGAACTGGGCGAGGTCCACGCGCAGTCGGCCGGAGACCTGCTTCATCGCCTTGTGCTGGGCGGAGCCACCGACTCGGGAGACGGAGATACCCACGTTCAGCGCGGGGCGCTGACCGGCGTTGAACAGGTCCGACTCCAGGAAGCACTGGCCGTCGGTGATGGAGATGACGTTGGTCGGGATGAACGCCGAGACGTCGTTGGCCTTGGTCTCGACGATCGGCAGACCCGTCATCGAACCGGCGCCCTCGGCGTCGGAGAGCTTCGCGCAGCGCTCCAGCAGACGGGAGTGCAGGTAGAAGACGTCACCCGGGTACGCCTCACGGCCCGGCGGGCGGCGCAGCAGCAGCGACACGGCGCGGTAGGCGTCGGCCTGCTTCGACAGGTCGTCGAAGATGATCAGGACGTGCTTGCCCTCGTACATCCACTGCTGGCCGATGGCCGAGCCGGTGTACGGCGCCAGGTACTTGAAGCCGGCCGGGTCGGACGCCGGGGCGGCCACGATGGTCGTGTACTCCAGCGCGCCGTTCTCCTCCAGCGCGCCGCGGACCGACGCGATGGTCGAGCCCTTCTGACCGATGGCGACGTAGATGCAGCGAACCTGCTTGCTCGGGTCGCCGGTGCGCCAGTTGTCACGCTGGTTGATGATCGTGTCGACGGCCAGGGCGGTCTTGCCGGTCTGGCGGTCGCCGATGATCAGCTGACGCTGACCACGGCCGATCGGGGTCATGGCGTCGACGGCCTTGTAGCCCGTCTCCATCGGCTCGTGCACCGACTTGCGCTGCATGACCGTGGGGGCCTGCAGTTCCAGCGCGCGACGACCGGACGTCTCGATCTCGCCGAGGCCGTCGATCGGGTTGCCGAGGGGGTCGACCACGCGGCCGAGGTAGCCCTCGCCCACGGCGACCGACAGGACCTCACCGGTGCGGGTGACCGGCTGGCCCTCCTCGATACCGCTGAACTCACCGAGGACGACGCAACCGATCTCGCGCTCCTCGAGGTTGAGGGCGAGACCGAGGGTGCCGTCCTCGAACTTCAGCAGTTCGTTGGCCATGGCCGACGGAAGACCCTCGACCTTCGCGATGCCGTCGCCGGCAAGGCTGACCGTACCGACCTCCTCGCGCGAGGCCGCGTCCGGCTTGTACGACTGGACGAAGTTCTCCAGTGCGTCCCGGATCTCCTCCGGCCGGATCGTGAGCTCCGCCATCTGAGTTCCCTGCTCTCCTTGTTGGGCCCGAAGTTTCACTTTGGGGGGATGGGGACTCCCCCCTGAAAGAGGTGAATCCTCTGCACGGCCCAACCCGGGCCGTAGTCCTACGTATGCGGTTGGTGCTAGCTCGCCATGCGGCGGGCGGCGTCTTCGAGCCGGTCCGCGAGCGAGCCGTTGATGATCTCGTCGCCGACCCGCACCCGGATTCCGCCGAGGACCTCGGGGTCCACGTCGAGGTTGAGGTGCATCGCCCGGCCGTACAGCCGCGCCAGCGCGGCGCCGAGGCGCCGCTTCTGGGTGTCGCTCAACGGGACCGCCGAGGTGACCACGGCGACCGTGCGCTCGCGACGCTCGGCGGCGAGCTTGGACAGGGATTCGATTCCCGTCTCCAGGCTACGTCCCCGGGGCGCGGTCACAAGCCGCGTCACCAGACGCTCGGTCGTGGTCTTGGCCCGGCCGCCGAGCAGGCTGTGCAGCAGCTCGCTCTTGGCCGAGGTGCTCGCCGCGCGGTCGGTCAGCGCGGAGCGCAGCCCCGTGTCGGACGAGACGATCCGGCCGAACCGGAACAGCTCGTCCTCGACGTCGTCGAGCGTGCCCGCCTTCTGGGCCGCGGTGAAGTCGGCCATGGCGGCCAGCTCCTCCAGCGCGTCCACCAGGTCGCGCGACTGCGACCAGCGGGAGCGCACCGTACCGGCCACCAGGTCGGCGGTCGGACCGCCGACCTGGCCGCCGAAGATGCGTCCGGCCAGTTCGGCCTTGGCGTCGGCGGCCTGCGCCGGGTCGGTGAGGACCCGCCGCAGGCTGACCTCGCGGTCGAGCAGCGCGGTGACGGCGGCCAGCTCGTCGGCGAGCTGCGCGGCGTCGACGGACGTGGAGTCCGTCAGCGCGTCGAGCCGCTCGCGTGCGGCTGCCAGGGCCTCGCGGCTCGCTCCGTTCATCGTCCGGCCTCGGCCTTCTCCTCGAGCTGGTCGAGGAAGCGGTCGATCACACGGCTCTGCCGGGCGTGGTCCTCGAGGGACTCGCCGACGAGCTTGCCGGCCAGGTCGGTGGCGAGCTTGCCCACGTCCTGGCGCAGCGCCTGCGAGGCGGCCTTGCGGTCGGCCTCGACCTGCGTGTGTCCGGCGGCGATGATCTCCTCACGCTGCCGCTGGCCCTCCGCGCGCATCTCGGCGATGAGCACGGCGCCCTGCTCCTGCGCCTCCTGGCGCAGACGCGCGGCCTCGTGCCGGGCCTCGGCGAGCTGAGCCTTGTACTGCTCCAGCACGCTCTGGGCCTCGGTCTGAGCGGCCTCGGCCTTCTCGATCCCGCCCTCGATCGCCTCGCGACGCTGCTCCAGAACCTTGTTGATGTTCGGGAGGAGCTTCTTGGCGAGGAAGCCGAAGACGATGACGAAGGCGAGCAGGCCGATGACGAGCTCGGGAATCGGCGGGACGAGGGGATTCTGCGTTTCCTCGGCCGCGATATGAAGCAGTGGGCTCATATCAGACTGCCTTTCGTCTAGTGAGCCGGTCGCGGATCAGGTGATCACTTGCCGTAGACGAACGGCATGACCAGGCCGATGAGGGCGAGCGCCTCACAGAAGGCGAAGCCGAGGATCTGGTTGGCGCGGATCAGGCCGGCGGCCTCGGGCTGACGGGCGATGGCTTCGGTGCCCTTACCGAAGATGATGCCGACGCCGATGCCGGGGCCGAAGGCGGCGATGCCGTAACCGATGGAGGCGATCGAGCCGGTGACGGCAGCAAGGGTCTGGGACATGCCAGTTCTTCCTTTTCTTCACGGTTCCGGTGGGGGTGGGCCACCGGACGACTGGGGGCGGGTGCGGGACGCTCAGTGGTGCTCGGCGAGCGCGCCCTGGATGTAGGTAACGGTCAGCAGGACGAAGACGTACGCCTGCAGGGCCTGGATGAAGAGCTCGAAGGCGGTCATCACGATGACCATCACGAACGAGACGCCGGCGTAGGCGATCCCGATCCCGTTCAGCAGGTACCAGCTGGCGATGGTGAACAGCACCAGCAGGATGTGGCCCGCGAACATGTTCGCGAAGAGTCGGACGGCGTGGGTGAAGGGCCGCACGAGCAGGTTCGAGAAGGCCTCGATCAGCATGACGACCGGCAGGGCCGCACCGAGCGACTTGTCGTAGCCGGTGAAGTTCTTCAGGGCGCCGACGAAGCCGTGCTTCTTGAAGGTCAGCGAGACCCACACGACGTAGACGAGCAGCGCCAGCACCATCGGGTACGCGATGACCGACGTCACCGGGAACTGGGCGAGCGGGATGATCGACCAGAGGTTCATCATCCACACGAAGAAGAACAGCGCGACGACGAGCGGAACGAACCTCTCGCCCTCGCGCTTGCCCATCGTCTCGTAGACGACACCGCGGCGGATGAAGTCGTAGCCCGCCTCGGCGACCATCTGGAGCTTGCCGGGGACGACCTGGGGCCGGCGGAAGGCCGCCCAGAAGAAGCCGACGATGATGATCGAGCCGAGCAGCGCCAGCAGCATCGTCTTGTTGAAGTACACGTTGCTGTCGCCGTCGCCCCACATGGGCTCGAACAGGAACGAGTGCAGCCCGGGAGACGGGAAACCACAACCGTCGAAGATGTGGCAGTCGGTCTCGAAGGCGAGCACCTGTGGCTGGTCAGCACTCACCGCGGGCTCCTTCAGCGTGGCGCATGGATTCGGCAACCTCGTGGTGTCGGCGCGGCACGGGGCCGCGGATCGGCACGGGACTGGTGTTACGGGTATGAGGGCGGCTGTGGGGGCATCTCGCCTCGCGATGTGGCAGGCGTCAGCTGGGATGCCCGCGCCCGCGATGCCGCAGTTGGCACCGGACGATAGCAGGGTCTCTCATGCGCCTTTATCCCGGCCCTACGTCTCACGACGAGCGCCCCGTTGTTTCCTTCTTCTCGCCCGTCGTCGACTCGGGCTCCACGTAAAGGATTCTGGCCTTCATCTGGGCACGCGCCTGCGCGGCGACCCAGGTGAGAGTGCCGGCGAGCAGCGAGAGGGCGAAAACCTTGGGATGGAACAGCGTCGTGTCCCTGAAGAGCACGATGAAGATGAACATCAGCGCAATTTGCGCCATGTACATCATCAGCGCCATCGCCTGGAAGAGAGTCGGCAACGACTTCGCGGTCCACTGAAGGACGTACAGCCCTGCTCCCATGAAAAGGATCACGACCACTGCTCCGACGACCGCCCCGATCGCCCCCTCGCCCCCCTCGACGGCACCGCCGATCGCGACTGCGACCGCACCGACGACGGCGGTGGGCACGGCAGCCTGGATCAGGATCCGGACGTCGTTGGAGGGCATGGCGGCAGCTCCGCTTTCAGGGGGCAGGGGGTGTCGTCATGGACGAGCGTAGTCCCCCGGGTCGAGTGCAGAACTCTCACCAAGGGGCCGTCGCACTGCGGCCCTTCGGCTCCATCCGGGGTTCTCGTGAACGGTATCACAAACTATTTGATGAGGTCTTTACCTGAGGGTGTGCCGACCGTCACACGTGAGAGTGACAGTGCGCGTTTGTGCAAGTGCAGAGCCGGTTTGTCTGGTATTACGGCGATTCGCTTCACCATGGGTTGGCAATGCTCTAGTCAGATTCTTACCTTGCGCGCGAACGGGGGCCGACGGCGGTGGCCCCGTTGACGCCCGAAGCCCCCGCGGAGACCGGAACGCGGTCGCCGGTCGTGGCCTCGTCGCTCCCGCCCCGGTCGGTCTCGCCCACGTCCACGGTGGACCCCGAGGCGGCGACGGCCGTCCCGCGGCGGCGGTAACGGGGCGGCACGAAGCGCTCGGCCCAGCGCGGGGCACGCGGCGTGAAGCGCGGCAGCAGGAGCAGGACCAGGCCGATCGCGCTGAGGAAGACGACGCCCAGCACGATCCACATGGAGGCGGCGTTCACCGAGAAGGCGAGGGCCCCGAAGGCGATCAGCGCCGAGAAGAAGTACATGATCAGCACCGCGCGACTGTGCGAGTGACCGATCTCCAGCAGCCGGTGGTGCAGGTGCCCGCGGTCCGCCGCGAACGGCGACTGCCCCCGCCAGGTGCGCCGCACGATCGCCAGGATCAGGTCCGCGGCCGGGATGGCGATGATGGTCAGCGGCATCAGCAGCGGGATGTAGACCGGCACCATCTGGTGCACGGTGTTGCGCTCGGAGCCGGAGAACAACCGCATCGCGTCCGGGTCCACCTGCCCCGTCACCGAGATCGCGCCCGCCGCCAGCACCAGGCCGATCAGCATCGAGCCGGAGTCGCCCATGAAGATCCGGGCGGGATGCATGTTGTGCGGGAGGAAGCCCAGGCACATGCCCATGAGGATGGCCGCGAACAGCGTGGCCGGCGCGGCCGCCTCGATGCCGTAGGAGTACCAGATCCGGTAGGCGTACATGAAGAACGCCGCCGCCGCGATGCACACCGTGCCCGCCGCGAGCCCGTCGAGGCCGTCGACGAAGTTGACCGCGTTGATGGTGATGACGACCAGCGCGACCGTCAGCAGGGTGCCCTGCCACTGGGTCAGCGCCACGTTGCCGACGCCGGGGACGGGGATCCACAGGATCGTCAGACCCTGCACCACCATCACGCCGGCGGCGATCATCTGCCCGCCCAGCTTGATCAGGGCGTCGATCTCGAACTTGTCGTCCAGGACGCCGATCAGCCAGATCAGGGCCGCGCCGGACAGCAGGGCGCGCGGCTCGTTGGAGTTCTCGAAGACCTCGCTGAGATTGGTGAGGTGGTCGGCGACCAGCAGGCCCGCGCACAACCCGAAGAACATCGCGATCCCGCCGAGGCGCGGAGTGGGCTCCCGGTGCACGTCGCGTGCCCGGATCTCCGGCATCGCTCCCGCCACGATCGCGAACTTCCGTACCGGCCCTGTCAGCAGATACGTCACCGCGGCCGTGACGCAGAGCGTCAGCAGGTATTCACGCACGGGCTTCCCCACAGGTCTCGCTGGCCATTCCCAGCCCCACACCCTAGCGATGAGCGCATACGGTTGAGGACTTCCGGGTAGCGACGATGGTTGCACGGGTGACTGTGCACGCGGGTGCGCCTACCCCGCCTCAGTCCGGATACGGGGGGAATTGCGCGACCAGGGCCCGTACGTCGTCACGCGCCGTGACCGCGTCCGCCGCGCCCCGGAGCACCGCGGCGAGCAGGGTGGCGACCGCCCGCATCTCCCGCTCCCCCATGCCCTGCGTGGTCAGGGCCGCCGTGCCCAGGCGCAGCCCCCGGGCGTCGCCGTGCGGAAGCGCGCAGCAGTCCAGGACGATCCCGGCCGCCGCGAGCAGGCCCCGCGCGCTCCTGCCGTCCACCCCGAGCGGGGCCGGGTCGACGGTGAGCAGGTGGGTGTCGGTGCCGCCGGTGGTCACGGCCAGCCCCTCGGCGGCCAGGTGGGCCGCGAGGGCGCGGGCGTTGGCGATCACCTGACGGGTGTACGCGGCGAAGGCCGGGGTCGCCGCCTCGCCGAAGGCGACCGCCTTGGCGGCGATGGTGTGCATCTGCGCGCCGCCCTGCGTGAAGGGGAACACGGCCCGGTCGACCCGCTCGGCCAGGTCGCCGCCGCACAGGATCATGCCGCCGCGCGGGCCCCGCAGCACCTTGTGCGTGGTGGCGCAGACGACGTCGGCGTACGGCACCGGACTGGGCGCCGCTCCCCCCGCGACCAGCCCGATGGGGTGGGCGGCGTCCGCGATGAGGTAGGCGCCCACCTCGTCGGCGACCTCGCGGAAGGCGGCGTAGTCGAGGTGGCGCGGGTAGGCGATGGAACCGCACACGATCGCCTTGGGCCGGTGGGCGCGGGCCAGGGTGCGCACCTGGTCGTGGTCGATCAGGCCGGTCTCCGCGTCCACGCCGTAGCCGACGAAGTCGAACCAGCGGCCGGAGAAGTTGGCGGGCGAGCCGTGCGTGAGGTGGCCGCCGTACGGCAGGCCGAGGGCGAGGACCGTGTCGCCGGGGCGCAGCAGCGCGGCGTAGGCGGCCAGCACGGCGGAGGAGCCGGAATGGGGCTGCACGTTGGCGTGCTCGGCGCCGAAAAGGGCACGGGCCCGCTCCACCGCGAGCCGCTCGGCGGCGTCGGCGATCTCGCAGCCGCCGTGGTGCCGGGCTCCGGGGTAGCCCTCGGCGTACTTGTTGGCCAGCGCGGAGCCGAGGGCGGCCAGTACCGCGGGGGACGTGAAGTTCTCGGCAGCGATCAGCTGGAGGGTCGTCGACTGCCGGCGGCGTTCGGCGAGCAGGACCTCGGCCAGCTCGTGGTCCTGGCGCAGCAGGGCTCCGAGCCCGCTGTCATCGGCCTCGAGGACGTCGTGGGTGACCGACATGGTGCGCTCCGGGCGTGCGTCGACGGTGACGTACGACCAATGTAGGCCCGGGGGGCCGAAGGCGCCCGGGGTGCCGGGCATCCAGGCGGCATCCGCCGGGGCGGCCGGCCCGCGGCGGCGCCCGCTACGTCCGCGCCGGGACCCCGGTCAGCGCCGTCACCACCGGATCGAGCGCCTGGTGTATCTCGTCCCCGATCGACCGGAAGAACGGCAGCGGCGCCCCGTAGGGGTCGTACACCTCGTCCGCCTCCGCCGTCGGCGCCAGCAGCCACCCGCGCAGGGCCGCCGCGGCCCGCACCAGGGCACGCGCGCGCGTGACCACGCCCTCGTCCAGGGAGGGCAGGGTGGCCGGGTCGATGGCGTTCACCAGGCGGGTGAACTCCTTGAGGGTGAAGGTGCGCAGGCCCGCCGAGTGGCCCATGGAGATGACCTGCGCGCGGTGGTCCCGCGTCGCCGTCAGCACGAGGTCCGCGCGGATCACGTGCTCGTCGAGCAGCTCGCGCCCGGTGAAACCGGCCGCGTCCGCGCCGAAGTCCGCGAGGACCGTCTCCGCGTTCGCCTCCATGGGCGCGCCCTCGTGCCCCCAGGTGCCGGCGCTCTCCACGATGAGGCCGCCGCCGAGCACACCGAGCCGCTCCGTCACGAAATGCCGGGTCAGCCGCTCGGTGATGGGTGAGCGGCAGACGTTGCCGGTGCTGACGTGGAGGATGCGGAAGCTGTCGCGCGGAAGCCCGACGAACGTCGTCGTGATCTCCGCGGCGCGTTCTCCGTTGCCTATGCCACGCCCCGTCCCAGGGGCCGTCAATTCGCCACCTCGAGGTCGGGTACCACCTTGCGCAGCTCCTCCGCCGACAGCGCGCCCGCGCGCAGCAGCACGGGCACCTCGCGGGTGACGTCGACGATGGACGACGGGACGTTGCCGGGGGTGGGGCCGCCGTCGAGGTAGACGGAGACGGAGTCGCCGAGCATCTGCTGGGCGGCGTCGCAGTCCTCCGGCGCCGGGTGGCCGGTGAGGTTGGCGGAGGAGACGGCCATCGGGCCGACCTCGGTGAGCAGCTCGATGGCGACGGGGTGCAGCGGCATGCGCACGGCGACCGTGCCGCGGGTGTCGCCGAGGTCCCACTGGAGGGACGGCTGGTGCTTGGCGACCAGCGTCAGCGCGCCCGGCCAGAAGGCGTCGACCAGCTCCCAGGCCAGCTCGGAGAAGTCGGTGACCAGGCCGTGCAGGGTGTTCGGCGAGCCGATGAGGACGGGCGTGGGCATGTTGCGGCCCCGGCCCTTGGCGTCCAGCAGGTCGGCGACGGCCTCGCCGGTGAAGGCGTCGGCGCCGATGCCGTACACGGTGTCCGTCGGCAGCACCACTAGCTCGCCACGGCGGACGGCGGACGCGGCCTCGCGCAGACCGGTCACACGGTCGGTCGCGTCGTTGGTGTCGTATCGCCGTGCCATTTAGCGGGCCTCCTCGTACACGTACTGCGGGGTCGAAGTCGGGGCGGGGCTCACGGCAGCGCCTTGCGGGCCGTCGCGAAGCGGGGGCGGTTGTTGAGGTCGGGGTGGTCGGCCGCGTCGGCCCAGCCCCGCTCCTCGGTGAAGATCCACGGCACCTGGCCGCCCTGGGTGTCGGCGTGCTCGACGACGACGACCCCGCCGGGGCGCAGCAGGCGGTGGGCGGTGCGTTCCAGGCCCCGGATCAGGTCGAGGCCGTCCTCGCCGGAGAAGAGGGCCAGCTGCGGATCGTGGTCGCGGGCCTCGGGGGCGACGTACTCCCACTCGGTGAGCGGGATGTACGGCGGGTTGGAGACGACCAGGTCGACCTGGCCGTCGAGGTCCGGGAAGGCCGTCAGGGCGTCTCCCTGGCGCAGCTCGACCCTGGACCCCTCCATGTTCCTGCGCGTCCACTTGAGGGCGTCCTCGGACAGCTCCACGGCGTACACGCGCGAGCGCGGCACCTCCTGGGCGAGCGCGAGCGCGATGGCGCCCGAGCCGGTGCACAGGTCGACGATGCAGGGCTCGACGACGTCCATGGCGCGTACGGCGTCTATGGCCCAGCCGACGACGGACTCGGTCTCGGGTCGGGGCACGAAGACGCCGGGGCCGACCTGGAGTTCCAGGTAGCGGAAGTAGGCGCGGCCGGTGATGTGCTGGAGCGGCTCGCGTGCCTCGCGGCGGGCGACGACCTCCCAGTACCGGGCGTCGAAGTCCGCGTCCGGCACGGTGTGCAGCTCGCCCCGCTTGACGCCGTGCAGATACGCGGCGAGCTCCTCCGCGTCGGTGCGCGGCGAGGGCACGCCGGCGTCGGCCAGCCGCTGGGTGGCCTGGGCCACCTCCATGAGCAGCAGGTTCACGCTGGTCCTCCGGGGCTGAGCTGGGGTCCGGTGCGGGGGGGGTGCGACGGCGCTCAGGCGGCGGCGAGCTTGGCCGCCGAGTCCGCGTCGACGCAGGCCTGGATCACCGAGTCGAGGTCGCCGTCCAGGACCTGGTCCAGGTTGTACGCCTTGAAGCCGACGCGGTGGTCCGAGATGCGGTTCTCCGGGAAGTTGTACGTGCGGATCTTCTCGGAGCGGTCGACGGTGCGGACCTGGCTGCGCCGGGCGTCCGCGGCCTCCTTCTCCGCCTCCTCCTGCGCCGCCGCGAGCAGCCTGGAGCGCAGGATACGCATCGCCTGCTCCTTGTTCTGCAGCTGGCTCTTCTCGTTCTGGCAGGAGGCGACGACTCCGGTCGGGACGTGCGTGATGCGCACGGCGGAGTCGGTGGTGTTGACGGACTGGCCGCCGGGGCCGGAGGACCGGTAGACGTCGATGCGCAGGTCGTTGGGGTTGATCTCGACGTCGATCTCCTCGGCCTCGGGCGTGACCAGCACGCCGGCCGCGGAGGTGTGGATGCGGCCCTGGGACTCGGTGGCCGGCACGCGCTGCACGCGGTGCACACCGCCCTCGTACTTCAGCCGGGCCCAGACGCCCTGGCCGGGCTCGGTGGCGCCCTGGCCGCCCTTGGTCTTCACGGCGACCTGGACGTCCTTGTAGCCGCCCAGCTCGGACTCGGTGGCGTCGATGATCTCGGTCTTCCAGCCGACCCGCTCGGCGTAGCGCAGGTACATGCGCAGCAGGTCGCCGGCGAAGAGGGCCGACTCGTCGCCGCCCGCGCCCGCCTTGATCTCCAGGATGACGTCCTTGTCGTCGCTGGGGTCGCGCGGGACGAGCAGGAGGCGGAGCTTCTCGGTCAGCTCGTCGCGCTGCTTGTCCAGCACCTTGACCTCGGCGGCGAAGTCGGGGTCGTCGGCGGCGAACTCGCGCGCGGTCTCCATGTCGTCGCCCGTCTGCTTCCAGGAGCGGAACGTGGCGACGATCGGGGTCAGCTCGGCGTAACGCTTGTTCAGCTTGCGCGCGTTGGCCTGGTCGGCGTGGACCGACGGGTCGGCGAGCTTCTTCTCCAGGTCGGCGTGCTCGGCGACGAGTTCCTCGACGGCCTCGAACATCTTGGGCTCCTGCTTACTGCTTGGAAGGGGGACGCGGGCGACCAAAAACGCCGGTCCCGGCGCTTCCCCGGCTGGGGGAGCGGCCGTGGACCGGCGGTTGGGGGCTCGCTACTTCTTGGAGCCGGCGGCAGCCTTGCCGAAGCGGGCCTCGAAGCGGGCCACACGGCCACCGGTGTCGAGGATCTTCTGCTTGCCCGTGTAGAACGGGTGGCACTCGGAGCAGACCTCGGCGCGGATGGTGCCGCTGTCGATGGTGCTGCGGGTGGTGAACGACGCGCCACAGGTGCAGCTGACCTGCGTCTCGACGTACTCGGGGTGGATGTCGCGCTTCAAGGTGTCTCCTAGGTTCGGGAGGGCGCCGGGTCGCCGACGCGGGATGCGGGGGCGTGAACCGGAGCCGACGTACCAGTCTGCCAGGACTGGGGCCATCCCCCAAAACCGGGGGCGGGGGCCGTCTATTCCCCGGCGGCCGGGAGGCCGCCACCGCTCCCCGGCGGTCAGGACGTCGCCACCACGTCCCCGGCCCCGCCGGCGGCGGTTCCCTCGGTGACGCTCCTCGGGATCGGCCGGTCGTCCTTCAGGGCGTCCCACACCCGTCGGGCCTTGTCCTGCGCCACGAGGACGCGGTTGGCGTCCGCGGGGTCGTACCGTACCGGCATCGTCACCATGTTCATGTTCGAGGCGCCGATGCCCTTCAGGCCGCTCGCGAAAGACATCAGGGAGTTCACCGAGCCCAGGTCGGAGTCGGTGGTCACGGTCTTGGTGGCGGTGTCGGCGATGTCGTACAGCTTCTTGGGGTTGCCGAGCAGGCCGATGTCCTCGACCCGGTCGGCCAGGGCCCTGACGAAGGCCTGCTGGAGCTGGATGCGGCCGAGGTCGGAGCCGTCGCCGACGCCGTGCCGGGTGCGGACCAGGCCGAGGGCCTCCTTCCCGTCCAGCGTGTGGGTGCCGGCGGGCAGGTCGAGGTGGCTGTCGGGGTCCTCGATGTCCTCGGTGGTGGTGACGTCGACGCCGCCGAGGTCGTCGACGAGCGTCCGGAAGCCGCTGAAGTCGACCTCGAGGTAGTGGTCCATGCGCAGGCCGCTGACCGACTCGACGGTCTTCACGGCGCAGGCGGCGCCGCCGGTGGCGTAGGCGGAGTTGAACATCACCTCGTCGGCGGCGGGGTGCCGGCCGCCGTCGGTGTCGGTGCACGCGGGGCGGTCGACGAGGGTGTCGCGCGGGATGGAGACCACGCTGGCCTTCCGGTGGCCCTGGTGGACGTGCACGATCATCGCCGTGTCGGAGCGGGCGGTGCCGTCGTCCGTGCCGCCGCCGAGTTCCTCGTTGCCGCCGGAGCGGGTGTCCGAGCCGAGGACCAGGATGTTCTCGGAGCCGTTGTCGGCCTTCCCGGGCCGGTCGGTGCCGAGGACCCGGTTGATGTCGACGCTCGTCAGGTTGCCGTTGAGCTTGAAGTAGAGGACGCCCGCGCCGGTGCCGCCCAGGACCACGATGCCCGCGGCGCTCCAGGCCGCGACGAGCAGCGCCTTGCGCCGCCTGGCGCGCGGCCTGCGGCGGCGGGGCCCGGTGCCGCGGGGGTCGCCGGGGTGGGGTATGTCGTGTTCGGGCGTGCTCTCGGCGGACATGTGCTCCTCGGATGTTCGTCCGGTGGGTTACCCCCTGCGCTCAGGGCCGGGCCGGGCGGTTCCGGCTGGTTTCAGCCTTTCCTCACCATCGTCCCTCCGTGGCGAGGACGGCGGAAGCCGGGAAGGGGTTGCACGACGGTCTGGGGCGGCCGGGTGGGCAAACGGTCACCGAACGTGCTCGGCGGGCGTCGGTCCGCGGTGCTGACCCGGGCTTCCCCGCAAGTGGCTCCGGGTACCCGCGGGCGGTCGCGGGAACCTCCCGTGGGGCGAGGATCGCAACCGCGAAGGGCCGCCCCCTGGAAGGAGGCGGCCCCCGAACCGCGGCCGGGCGGACCCCGCGGGATCAGCCGAAGAGGTCGAACGCCCCCCAGCCGCCGCCGACCCTGGTCCGGGACGTGAACGTCGCCGTTCCCGTGCCGCCGGTGCCCCTGTACAGCCACAGCACTCCGGAGGTGTCCCGGGCCAGCAGGTCCGGCCTGCCGTCGCCGGTGACGTCACCGGCGGTCGCGAAGGCGTCGTACACGGACCAGCCGCCACCGACCCTGACCCGGCTGCCGAGCGCCGGGGAGGCCTTGCCGGTGCCCGGGTACAGCCACAGGACGCCGGAGCCGTCCCGCGCCAGCAGGTCGGACCTGCCGTCGCGGTCGTAGTCGCCCTTGCCGGTGATCGTGTACGCGGCCCAGCCGCCGCCGATCCGCACGCGGGTGCCGAACAGCCCGTCGCCCTTGCCGGGGTAGAGCCACAGGACGCCGTCCTTGTCCTTGGCCACCAGGTCGGGCACGGCGTCACCGGAGAGGTCGCCCGGAACGCGGATGTCGCTCATCACGTTCCAGCCGCCACCGACGCGGGTCGACTCGTACCGGTCGTCCCCGTTGAAGGCGAGGGTGTGGAGCACTCCGTCCTGGGAGCGGTACAGGTAGTCCTGGTAGAGGTCCCGGTCGAGGTCGGCCTGGCGCACCAGGCTCAGCCCGCTCCAGTCGCCGAGCGGGACGCGGTCGGCGAGGTAGGGCCACCGGTCGCCCAGGGAGTAGTACTCGTAGGCCGTGCCGCCGGGCGTGCGGACGAAGAGGTCCGCCAGGCCGTCGAAGTCGAGGTCGGTGTCGTCGATGCGGGCGTTGACCTCGCCGGCGTAGGAGCGGGTCTTGGCGTAGACGCCGTAGGCGCCCGACGCGACGCAGTCCGTGACACCCCAGGACACGACGCCGGCGATCCGGCCGTTGACCACGAGCGGGCCGCCGGAGTCCCCGTTGCACGGGGAGACCGTGCCGGTGTCCTGGCCGGAGGCCGGGTTCCCGGCGCAGGCCATCTGACCGGCCACGAAGGCGGAGCCCCAGTACGAGGTGCAGGCGGCGTCCGACCGCATCGGCACCGTCGCCTTCTTCAGCGTCGGCGAGATGTCGTCGTCGGCGGAGCTGGTGCGCCCCCAGCCGTACACCGTCGCCGGGGTGCCGTTGGCGTAGGAGGCGGTGTCGCCGCTCGACGTCGGCTGGAGCGTCCTGTACGGCAGCGCCTCGCTCAGCGTCAGCACCGCGAGGTCGCCGCCGGCGACGGTGCTCGGCCGGTACGTGGGGTTGACCCACTGGCGCCACACGCCGGCGACCCGGCCGCCGTGCAGGTCGTCGCCGTCGGGCAGCCGGGCCGTGCCGGCGAGGACGGCTCCGTTCGCGGACCAGTCCAGGCCGTACACGCAGTGCGCGGCGGTCAGGACCTTGGCCGGGGCGACCAGGGTGCCGCCGCAGAAGTAGCCCTCGTCGTCGGCCGTGCCGGCGGTGCCCTTGTCGTCGTAGTAGTGCAGCTGCACCATCCACGGGGCCTCGGTGATGGTGGCGTCCCCGCCGCCGATGATCTTCGGGTCGACGGTGCGGGACGGGGCCCCGGCGCCCGGGGCCGGCTCCGGCTGCCCGGGGGCGGTGGCGGTGCCGTCCTCGAGCGCGGTCCCGGAACCGCGCACCCGCTCCAGCAGCTCGGTCTGGGAGGCGGCGGGCCGCTCGGTGGCGGCCGGCCGGGGCGGGAGGGGCGTCGTGCCGGACGCCTGGGCGGGGGCGGCCGCGAGGACCGCGCCCGACAGGGCGAGTGCGGCTGTGGCCGCGGGAAGGGCCAGGCGGGCTCTTCGGGGAGTAGACGTCACTCAGGTCTCCTGTCGCTGTGGATGCAGGCAGGAGAGAAGAGCCCGGCGGGCGCGGGCCCGTGAAGGCGGCGCACATCGCCCTGTGGGCGTATCCGAAAACACGTTCCCCCCCACTGCGGTGCGCTGATCCTACAAGCCGCACGTCGAAAGGCCCGCCCCGTCACCTGCGTGACGGGGCGGGCCTTCGGACTGCGCCAGGAAACTCCGGGCGGCGACTCAGTCGCCGTTGCCCGGGGCGGGTGTCGTCTTCTGGATCTGCATCAGGAACTCGCCGTTCGACTTGGTCTGCTTCATCTTGTCGAGGAGCAGCTCGATCGCCTGCTGCTGGTCGAGGGCGTGCAGCACCCGGCGCAGCTTCCAGGTGACGGCTAGCTCCTCGCTGCCGAGCAGGATCTCCTCCTTGCGGGTGCCGGACGCGTCGACGTCCACCGCCGGGAAGATGCGCTTGTCGGCGAGCTTCCGGTCGAGCTTGAGCTCGGCGTTGCCGGTGCCCTTGAACTCCTCGAAGATGACCTCGTCCATGCGGGACCCGGTGTCCACCAGCGCGGTGGCGAGGATGGTCAGCGAGCCGCCGTCCTCGATGTTGCGGGCCGCACCGAAGAAGCGCTTCGGCGGGTACAGGGCGGTCGAGTCGACACCACCGGACAGGATGCGGCCGGAGGCCGGGGCGGCGAGGTTGTACGCACGGCCCAGACGCGTGATCGAGTCGAGCAGCACGACGACGTCGTGACCCAGCTCCACCAGGCGCTTGGCGCGCTCGATGGCCAGCTCGGCGACCGTGGTGTGGTCCTCGGCCGGGCGGTCGAAGGTCGAGGAGATGACCTCGCCCTTCACCGACCGCTGCATGTCGGTGACCTCTTCCGGACGCTCGTCGACGAGGACGACCATCAGGTGGCACTCGGGGTTGTTGTGCGTGATCGCGTTGGCGATCGCCTGCATGATCATGGTCTTGCCGGTCTTCGGCGGGGCCACGATCAGACCGCGCTGACCCTTGCCGATGGGCGCGACGAGGTCGATGATGCGGGTGGTGAGGACGCCGGGGTCCGTCTCCAGGCGGAGCCGGTCCTGCGGGTACAGCGGGGTCAGCTTGCCGAACTCCGGCCGCCCGCGGCCGTGTTCGGGCGCCATGCCGTTGACGGAGTCCAGGCGCACCAGCGCGTTGAACTTCTCGCGGCGCTCGCCCTCCTTGGGCTGGCGCACGGCACCGGTGATGTGGTCGCCCTTGCGCAGGCCGTTCTTGCGGACCTGGGCGAGGGAGACGTACACGTCGTTGGGGCCGGGCAGGTAGCCGGAGGTCCGGATGAACGCGTAGTTGTCGAGGATGTCGAGGATGCCGGCGACCGGGATGAGGACGTCGTCCTCGTTGATCTGCGGCTCCTGCACCTCGTCGCGTCCGCGGCGGCCACGGCGGTCCCGGTAGCGGCCGCGACGGCCGCGGCGGCCGCCCTCGAAGTCGTCGTCGTCCTGCTGCTGCTGCTGTTGACGGTCCTGGCGTCCGCCGCTCTGCTGCTGACGCTGCTGGCCGCCGCCCTGGTTCTGCTGGTCGTCGCCCTTGCCCCGGCGGTCGCGGTCACGTCCGCGCTCGCCCCGGTCGCGCTCGCCCCGGTCGCGGTCGCGCTCGCCCCGGTCGCGGCGGTCGCGACGGCGGCCCTCGCCGCCCTCGCCGTCGGAGCGGGCGTCGCCCTGGCCCTGCTGGTGGCCCTGCGACTGCTGCTGGGCCGACGACTCGGCCTTCGGCTCGTTGCGGGTCTCGACGGCCACGGTCTCGGTTCCGGCGGACGGAGCGCCCGCGTCGGCGGTGGCCCGGCGGCGACGGCGCTCGGAGGGGGCGTCGTCGGCGGGGGCACCGGCCTGGTCGGCCGAGGGCGAGACCTTGGGGGACGGCTGGCCGGGGATGTCGATCTGCTGCTGGGCGGCGGCCTTGTCGGCGGCCGTCCTGTCCGCCTTCTTCTCGGCCTTGCCGGCCTTCTCCGCCTTCTCGGCGGGGGCCTCGTCGCCCGTACGGGTCCGGGAGGTGCTGCGGCGCTTCGGCTTGGTCTCGCCGGCGGCGTCCGCGGCGGGCGCGGCCTTTGCGGGGGCTCCCCCGGCGGCCTGCGCCTCCTTGATGACCTCGATCAGCTGGCTCTTGCGCATCCGCGCGGTGCCCCTGATGCCGAGGCCGGATGCGACCTGCTGCAGCTCGGCCAGCACCATGCCCTCGAGGCCGGTACCGCGGCGCCGCCGGGAGCCGGCACCGGTGGCAGGCGCGGAGGCGTCCGTGGCGGGCGCGGCAGCGGTCTCCTCGACACGTGCGCCCATCAGATCGGTGGTGTCGCTCACGAAGGGTCCTTCCCTGGAGCGGACGTCGGCCTGTCTGGCTCGGCGACCGGTTGTGCTGTCCGGCTTCGGTCCTTGCTGTGTGAACCGTGCCGGGGCGGTGGTCCGCCTGAACGGCGGGAGAGATATCTGGTGATGGCGCGCCCCCTGGCCGTGGCACCCAGTGTCTGTGTCACGCGGCGTGGTCGCACCGGTTCCGAAGCGTGCCCGGCGGGCCGCTCAGTGTGCGTGTCGGCCGTACTGATCACGTACGACGTCCACCACACAATGCGGCTTGGGGGGCTCCCGGAAGAAAGTCTGTCCCGGACGGGGACACGAGGCACCTCGCCATGGTGGGGTCGGGTGCAGACTTGAGGTTAACACTACCGGATCCAACAAACATTCCCCCTCTCGAAATCCGGCAACCGCGCGCGTCTATATGTCACTGGAGGTCGCCAGAGGCAGGACGCTCGC
Organism: Streptomyces sp. JK94; assembly: GCF_053613315.1. Lineage (NCBI taxonomy): Bacteria > Bacillati > Actinomycetota > Actinomycetes > Kitasatosporales > Streptomycetaceae > Streptomyces > Streptomyces sp. JK94. Next base: position 81,001 of record NZ_JBSICH010000004.1, read on the forward strand.
GCCCTGCTGGTCCAGGCTCAGCCGGTTGGCCGCCCAGTCCGTGCCGGCCAGCGCCTCGACCTTGTCGGCCGTCCCGGCGTCGGCCAGTGCCATCACCGTGGGTCCGGCACCCGAGATCACCGCGGGCACACCGTCACCGCGCAGCCTCTCCACCAGCGCCGCGCTCTCCGGCATGGCCGGTGCGCGGTACTCCTGGTGCAGACGGTCCTCGGTGGCCGGCAGCAGCAGTTCGGGGCGCCTGGTCAGGGCCTCGACGAGCAGCGCGGCCCGGCCGGCGTTGGCGGCGGCGTCGACGTGCGGGACGGAGCGCGGGAGCAGCCCGCGCGCGGTCTCCGTCAGTACCGGCTTTCCGGGCACGAAAACCACCGGAACGATGGAATCGGCGGGGTCCATCCTGATCGCCCGGGCGGCGCCGGACTCCATCCAGGACAGGGTGAAGCCGCCCAGCAGACAGGCCGCCACGTTGTCGGGGTGGCCCTCGATCTCGGTGGCGAGTTCGAGCAGCGCGGCGTCGTCGAGCCGGGCCTCGCCGCCTATGGTCACCGCGCGCGCGGCGACGATGCCGGCGCAGATGGCGGCGGAGGAGGAGCCGAGGCCGCGGCCGTGCGGGATGCGGTTGGCGCAGACGATCTCCAGGCCCCGGGGCTGCCCGCCCAGGAGGTCGAAAGCGGTGCGCAGGGACCGGACGAGGAGGTGTTTCTCGTCGCGCGGCAGCGTCTCGCTGCCCTCACCCGCGATGTCGACGTGCAGCCCGGAGTCGGCCACCCGGACGACCACGTCGTCGTACAAGCCCAGCGCGAGGCCGAGGGCGTCGAAGCCCGGGCCGAGGTTGGCGCTGGTGGCGGGGACGCGCACCCTGACGGCGGCGGCGCGGAACGCTGGACCGGCCATCTCTCGATGACTCTCCTTGAGCTGCGTGACTGTCGAATGACATTCGATGACGTTCGGACCCCCGGGTCGGCCGCTGCCTGCCGAACGGCCGGCCTCCGCCGACCGCCGCCTCCCGACCGCGGAGACAGCGCGGCACCGCGGCATATGCGGCGGGCGGGTTCGGTACAGCCTATCGAAGGAAGGTTCTGTGGCGACATAGGGCGCACAGGAGGCGCACGATGCGTGTCGTAAGCCCCCTGTGCAACCCCCTGTGAAGGGCCTTCCCGGCCGGGCGTCGCTTACGCCCCCGCACGCGGGGCGCGTCCACCGGATGTGCGCTCAGACCAGGCCGAGGCGCTCGGCGGCGGTCGCCGCGTCGACCGGCACGGTGACCGGCTGCGGGGCGCCGGCGACGGCCCAGTCCGGGTCCTTGAGCCCGTTGCCGGTGACGGTGCACACGATGCGCTGCCCCGGGTCGACCTTGCCCTGCTCGGCGGCCTTCAGCAGACCGGCCACAGACGCGGCGGAGGCGGGCTCGACGAAGACGCCCTCCTGCGACGCCAACAGCCGGTAGGCGCGCAGGATCTCACGGTCCGTCACCTCGTCGATGGCGCCGCCGGACTCGTCCCGCGCGGCGAGCGCGAAGTTCCACGAGGCCGGGTTGCCGATGCGGATGGCGGTGGCGATGGTCGAGGGGTCCTTGACGACCTCGCCGCGCACGATCGGGGCGCTGCCGGAGGCCTGGAACCCCCACATGCGCGGCGTCCTGGTCGCGATCCGGTCGGCGGCGTACTCCTGGTACCCCCTCCAGTACGCGGTGATGTTGCCCGCGTTGCCGACCGGGAGGACGTGGACGTCGGGCGCGTCGCCGAGCATGTCGACGACCTCGAAGGCGGCCGTCTTCTGGCCCTCGATGCGCACCGGGTTGACCGAATTGACCAGCGCCACGGGGTAGTTGTCGCTCAGCGCGCGGGCCAGCGTGAGGCAGTCGTCGAAGTTGCCGTCGACCTGGAGGATCTTCGCGCCGTGCACGAGCGCCTGGCCCATCTTGCCGAGCGCGATCTTGCCCTGCGGCACGAGGACGGCGGAGACCATCCCGGCCCGGACGCCGTACGCGGCGGCGGAGGCGGAGGTGTTGCCGGTGGACGCGCAGATGACGGCCTGCGCGCCCTCCTCCTTGGCCTTGCTGATGGCCATGGTCATACCGCGGTCCTTGAAGGACCCGGTCGGATTCGCCCCCTCGACCTTGAGGTGGACCTCGCAGCCCGTGCGCTCGGAGAGCACCTGCGCGGGCACGAGCGGCGTGCCGCCCTCACGGAGCGTCACGACGGGCGTGCTGTCGGAGACGGGCAACCTGTCCCGGTACTCCTCGATGATTCCGCGCCACTGGTGGGTCATTGCTGGTTACTCTCCTTCAACCCGCATGATGCTGGCGACACCCCGCACGGTGTCGAGCTTGCGCAGCGCCTCGACCGTACCGCCGAGGGCGGCGTCGGACGCGCGGTGGGTGACGACGACGAGGGAGGCCTCGCCGTCCTTGCCGGACTGCCGCACGGTGTCGATGGAGACACCGTGCTCCGCGAACACGGTCGCGACCTGGGCGAGTACGCCCGGTTTGTCGGCCACGTCGAGGCTGATGTGGTAGCGCGTGACGACGTCGCCCATCGGCGACACGGGCAGCGCGGCGTAGGCGGACTCGCCGGGGCCGGTGGCGCCGCCGAGCCGGTTGCGGCAGACGGCGACGAGGTCGCCGAGCACGGCGGACGCGGTCGGCGACCCGCCGGCGCCGGGCCCGTAGAACATGAGCTGCCCGGCGGCGTCGGACTCCACGAAGACGGCGTTGTAGGCGCCGCGCACGTTCGCCAGCGGATGGCTGAGCGGGATCATGGCGGGATGCACGCGCGCCGTGACCGAGGCGCCGTCGGCGGCCCGCTCGCAGATGGCGAGCAGCTTGATGGTGCAGCCCATCTCCTGGGCGGAGGCGAAGTCGGCGGCGGTGACCTCGGTCATGCCCTCGCGGTGGACGTCGTCGAGGCGCACGCGCGTGTGGAAGGCGATCCCGGCGAGGATGGCGGCCTTGGCGGCGGCGTCGAACCCCTCGACGTCGGCGGTCGGGTCGGCTTCCGCGTACCCGAGGGCGGTGGCCTCGTCGAGGGCCTCCTGGTACCCGGCGCCGGTGGTGTCCATGGCGTCCAGGATGAAGTTGGTCGTTCCGTTGACGATGCCGAGCACCCGGTTGACCTTGTCACCGGCGAGGGATTCGCGCAGCGGCCGGATCAGCGGGATGGCGCCGGCGACGGCGGCCTCGTAGTACAGGTCCTTGTCGTGCTCGTCGGCGGCGGCGTGCAGGGCGGCGCCGTCCTGGGCGAGGAGCGCCTTGTTGGCGGACACGACGGAGGCGCCGTGCTCGAAGGCGGTGGTGATGAGCGTCCGGGCGGGCTCGATGCCGCCGATGACCTCGACGACGACGTCGATGTCCCCGCGCTTGACGAGGGCGGTGGCGTCGGTGGTGACGAGGGCGGGGTCGATGCCCTCGCGCACCCGGTCGGGCCGCCGTACGGCGACGCCCGCCAGCTCCACGGGGGCCCCGATCCGGGCGGCGAGGTCGTCGGCGTGCGTCGTCATGATGCGCGCCACCTCTGAGCCGACCACTCCACAGCCCAGCAGCGCCACCTTCAGCGGACGCGTACGCATCATCCGACCTCGTTTCCTCATACCGTCTACGGTGGAACCAGTCTCACGCACCGGACGGGATTTTCCGCCTTTCGTCCGGATCGTGAGACGTTTATTTCATTTTCGGGGGGCGGAGGACGAAAGATCTTCTGTCCCCGCGCGTGACCTGCCGCAACTCATCCGACGTCCAGGCGCAGCAGGTCCTCCTCGGTCTCCCTGCGCACGATGACCCGCGCCTCGCCGTCCCGTACGGCGACGACGGGCGGGCGCAGTACGTGGTTGTAGTTGCTGGCCATGGAACGGCAGTACGCCCCGGTCGCGGGGACGGCGATGAGGTCGCCGGGGGCCAGGTCGCCCGGCAGGAAGGCGTCCTTCACCACGATGTCACCGCTCTCGCAGTGCTTGCCGACGACCCGCGCGAGCACGGGCCCGGCGTCGGAGGTGCGGGAGACGAGGGCGACGCTGTACTCGGCGTCGTAGAGGGCGGTGCGGATGTTGTCCGACATGCCGCCGTCGACGGAGACGTACGTCCGCAGCCCGTCGAGGGGCTTGACGGTACCGACCTCGTAGAGCGTGAAGGCGGTGGGTCCGACGATCGCGCGTCCGGGCTCGACGGAGATGCGCGGCGTGCGCAGCCTCGCGCCCTCGCACTCCCGGGTGACGATCTCGGTCAGCGCCTTGGCGATCTCGTGCGGCTCGCGGGGGTCGTCGTCGCTCGTGTACGCGATCCCGAGCCCGCCCCCGAGGTCGATCTCGGGCAGCTCGACCCCGTGCTCGTCGCGGATGTCCTTGAGGAGCCCGACGACCCGGTGGGCGGCGACCTCGAACCCCGACATGTCGAAGATCTGCGACCCGATGTGCGAGTGGATGCCGATGACCTCGAGCCCGTCGAGCTGCAGGGCCCGCCGTACGGCTTCCGCCGCCTGTCCCCCGGCCAGCGGGATCCCGAACTTCTGGTCCTCGTGGGCGGTGGCGATGAACTCGTGCGTGTGCGCCTCGACCCCGACGGTGATGCGGATCTGCACCCGCTGCCGGACGCCGAGGGCCTGGGCGGTGTGGGCGACCCGCACGATCTCCTGGAAGGAGTCGAGCACGATCCGCCCCACTCCCGCGCGCACGGCCCGCTCGATCTCCTCCGGCGACTTGTTGTTGCCGTGGAAGGCGATGCGTTCGGCGGGCATCCCGGCGGAGAGCGCGGTGGCCAGCTCACCCCCCGAGCACACGTCGAGGTTCAGCCCCTCCTCGTCCAGCCACCGCACGACGGCACGGGACAGGAAGGCCTTGCCCGCGTAGAAGACGTCGGCGTCCGCCCCGAAGGCGGTGCGCCAGGCCCGCGCCCGGGCCCGGAAGTCGGCCTCGTCGAGGACGTAGGCGGGGGTGCCGTACTCCTCGGCGAGCCGCGTGACGGTCATCCCGCCGACGGTGACCACACCGTCCGCGTCCCGCTCGACGGTGTGGGCCCAGACCTTGGGGTCGAGGGCGTTGAGGTCGGCGGGCGGAGCGGAGTAGTGCCCTTCGGTCAGGACGTCGGCGTGACGGGGCCCGGCGGGGTGTGCGGAACGGCTCATGGCGTCTTCCGTGCTCTCTCAGAGATGGTCGGGTGCGTCGATACCGAGGAGGGACAGGCCGCCGGCCAGCACCGCCCCGACGGCTTCGGCGAGCGCCAGCCGGGCACGGTGGGCGGCCGAGGGTTTCTCCCCGCCGCGCGGCAGCACGGTGGGCAGGAAGGGCAGCGCGGCGTCGGCGACGGTGACGAGGTGCCGGGCGAGCCGGTCGGGGGCGCGGTGTGCCGCGGCGGCGGCGAGGACGCGGGGGTGGTCGGCGAGGGCGGTGAGGAGTTCCTGCGCGTCCGCGACGGGACCGGGGACGGCGGCGAAGCCGAGATCGGCGGCGTTGCGGGCGGCGGCGCGGGAGCGGGCGTGGGCGTACCGCACCCGGAAGAGGGGGTTGCCCTCGCGCTGGGCGAGGTGCTCGTCGCCGGTCCGGGGCCGGTCGTGGGCGGCGGGGTGGAGCAGCGCCCAGCGGGCGGCGTCACGGCCGAGGGGCAGGGGGTCCGCCGGGGCGGGAACGGGACGGACGTTCACCGGCGGGTCGGCGGGCACCGGACCGGCCGCGTCGACGCGCACACCGAGGATCGCGGTCCACTCGGGGCGGACGGCCTCCGCGGTGACCCGCACGAGCACGCCCTGGGACCGCAGGAGACGGCCGGCCGCTTCGGCGACGACGACGGCGCGCACCTCGCCGGGGCAGTGCAGCCGCACGAGGGGGCCGCCGGATCCGGCGGGATCGTCGGACCCGGCGGGATCGTCGGACCCGGCGGGATCGTCGGACCCGGCGGGATCGTCGGACCCGGCGGGATCGTCGGACCCGGCGGGATCGTCGGACCCGGCGGGATCGTCGGCGTACCCGTACCGCGTCCCGCGCCGCAGGATCTCCTCGACGAGGCCGGCGGGAGCGGCACCGTGCAGACTGATGTTGAGGAACCCGGGCCCGGTGAGTACCACGTCCGTGATGCCGTCGGCGTCGACGAGGTACGGCCGCAGCACCTCGGCGACCCGAAGCGGCGGCTGCCCGGCCGGCCGGGCGAGCTGCAGGGCGATGGTGGTCGCGTAGTCACCGCACCCGCCGGGCCCCGGCGGGGTGACCACGGCCCGCTCCGGAACACTCACGGTCAGCTCACCCGCGTCGACGGCGCGACGCACCGCGTGCAGCACGGTACGGGAGAGCTCTACGGGGGTCACGGGTCAAGCGTAGGGGAGGAAGGGGGTGGGTAGGCGAGCCGGTTCGGGCCTGGTCCCGGGATGTGGACGCGGCGCACGGGGTGGCACGGTCTGCGCAGGAAGCCGGGGGCATGAGGGGCCGTACCTCTGCGCGAGAGGCCGGACGGCTCGAAGGGCCGTACCCCTGCGCGAGCCGGACAGCAGGAGGGCACCGCCTTGTGCGAAGCCGGACGGCACGAGGGCACCGCCCTTGCGCGAAGCCGGACGGCACGAAGGAAACCGCCCTTGCAGGAAACCCGAACCTGACCGGCGGCAGCCCCGCCCGAAACCCGATCCGACCGGTGCCGACCCCTGCGCAGAGCCCATCTGCCCGGCCGCTGCCCCCTACGGCACCGCGCGATATCGAGCGACACCGCGCGACACCGCGCGTGCAGTCACCCGGCCGGCTCGGCCCGGGCGGCCGCTTCGCTCTCCTCTGCCACGCCGAACACCGCCCGCAGCGCGGCCCCGTCTCCCCGGGCCGCCTTCGCTTCGACCAGCTGCCGTACGAGCGCGACGAGCTCGGCGGGTTCGAAGGGCTTGGGCAGGAAGGCGTCGGCACCGGCATCGAACCCGGCGTCGATCTCGGACTGCGTGCAGGCACTGACGATGGCGATCGGAAGGTCACGCGTGCGCGGGTCGGCACGCAGCCGGGCGGCGGTCCTCACCCCGTCCAACCGAGGCATGACCACGTCCAGCGTGACGGCGTCGGGCCGCACCTGATGGACGACATCAAGACACTCGGCACCATCGGCCGCGGTCACGACCTCGAAGCCCTCCAGCTCGAGATTGACCCTGATCAACTGCCGGATGACCTTGTTGTCGTCCACAACAAGAACCCGGCCAGACGCCCTAGGCACCACTCGAGAGTAGGTCCGGACCGGCCACCGCGTCCGGGTTTTCCCCACTTCCACCCCCTGCGGGCGACAACGCCCCCGTGACCGGGGCCCCGGGGAGGCGGCACGACCCGCTAAACCCGTTCATGAACACCCCGGGGGAGCTGGTAGTGTTCTACCCGTCGCCGCGAGCAACACCGAACGCGACCGACACGCCCCCGTAGCTCAGGGGATAGAGCAACGGCCTCCGGAGCCGTGTGCGCAGGTTCGAATCCTGCCGGGGGCACCTTGTAGTAGGTGCCCAAAGACCCCGTCACCAGCGGAAACGCTGAGGCCGGGGTCTTCGCGTATATCCAGGCGTGTGCGGCCCCCGGTGCGGCCGCATGTCGGGGTCGGTGGACTATTCGTGGGCCGGCGACGGGCGGCAAACGCCGGGGCCGGCCAGCGTTTCTCGCGTCATGGTTCGAGCCTCCACTAGGCCCTGTCGTCAAATGTTATAGGTGGTGGATCATGGTGTCGTGATACGTCGTCATGAACTGTCGGATGCTGAGTGGGAGTTCGTCCGGCCGCTGCTGCCCGTGTCGTTGCGGGGGCGGAAGCGGCTGGATGACCGCAGGGTTCTGAACGGGATCGTGTGGAAGTTCCGGACCGGGACGGCCTGGCGGGATGTGCCCGACCGCTACGGTTCGTGGGCCACGCTGCATACGCGTTTTCGCAGGTGGGCGGCGGACGGGACGTTCGACCGGATGCTGCGGGCCGCGCAGGCGAAGGCGGATGCGGCGGGCGGCACCGAGTGGCTGGTGTCGGTCGATTCCACGATCGTCCGGGCCCACCAGCATGCGGCCGGGGGCCCGAAAAGAGGGCTCCGCGACCCGGCCCTCGGCCGGTCCAGAGGTGGCCTGACCAGCAAGATTCACCTGGCGTGTGACGGTCGGGGCCGGCCTCTCGCTTTCGTCGTCACGGGCGGCAACACCAACGACTGCACCCGGTTCACCACCGTGATGGACGCGATCAGGGTGCCCCGGATCGGACCGGGACGGCCCCGCACCCGGCCCGATCACGTCCTGGGCGACAAGGGCTACAGCTCGAGGGCAAATTCCCGAGCGGGCTGACCAGGTCAACAACCGGGCCCGGCGAGGTCGCCACGGTGGCCGCCCGCCGACCTTCGACCGTGAAGCCTACAAGCACCGCAACGTCGTGGAACGGTGCTTCAACCGCCTAAAGCAGTGGCGCGGCATCGCCACCCGCTACGACAAGACCGCCCAGTCCTACGAAGCGGCCGTCACCCTCGCCTCACTCCTGACGTGGGCCTGATATTGCATGACAAGCCTAGTGGCCGTCGCTGACAGCCGTGCCCCTACCCGGCGGGCCGACTCAGCCGGACACCGCGTCCAGGAGGCCATAGAGGATCTGATAGGTGGCGAAGGACGCGGGGATCGCCACAGCGAGGCTCAGACCGCGTTCCTTCCAGGTCCGCCCCAACAGCAGCGGAAGACCGCAGGCGAGAGCACCGCAGACCACCGCCTGCGGTAGGTACCCCAGGCCGAGCCAGTAGTGGAGGCCTTCACTGCCGAAAAGGCCGCCGAGTGCGCCGAGCGCCACGTAGCGCAGCCAGGGTCGAGTACCGCGTCTCGACCACGCGCCCGCGACGCCGAACAGCGGTCCCGCGACGCACGCCATCGCGAGCCAGAGCAGTGGAAATGTGAGCGAGCCCATTCCGTCCCGCCCGAACTCGGCGTACCCGTAGTAGCCGACGACGAGGCCGATCTCCGCCAGGGCTCCGGCTGCCGCCGGAAGGCGATGGCCGTCGGTGCGGTGTGCGAGGGAGGCGCCCGCGGCAAACGCGAACATCGTCCACACCGCACCGGAGTTCGCCAAGTTGTTCCACGCCCCGGGCAGCCAGCCCTGCGCCAGGTTCGTCAGGATGCCCCCGACGAGCCCTGCGCCGAGGCATAGAACAGCCGTGCCCGGGGCGTTCTTCAAGCGCAGGCGGGGTGAAACGATCGAATCGGTAGCAGCCACGCCCCGACTATACACAGAGTATATACACCTGGTTTATAGGCGCGGTTTATAGCTGGACGTAGGTCATCGCTCGGGCGATTGACACCACTCACCGAGATCCGGTCAGGCGGGGGCGCAACCAGCCAGCTGGCGACGAGGCCGAGGATTTCGGGACGACGGGCTTGCACAGCAGGCGACGATAGGCGAGGAGCGAGGCATCGGCGGAGGTGCGGCCCAGAAGGAGAGTGAGACCGCGGGCCGGTGGATCTCGACTCCACCCCCCGGCAAGGCCCTCTCGCTTTCGTCGTCACGGGCGGCAACTCCAACGACTGCACCCGGTTCACCACCGTGATGGAAAGGGTCCGGGTGCCCCGGACAGGACCGGGACGGCCCCTCACCCGGCCTGATCACATCCTGAGCGACAAGGGCTACCGCTCAAAGGCGATCCGCGCCTGGCTCCGCCGTCGGGCATACCGCACACAATCCCCGAGCGTTCCGACGAAGCGGCCGTCACCCTCGCCTCACTCCTGATGCGGGCGTGACATTTGACGACAGACCCTAGCGACCGTTGCACGTCGTCCACCAGGTCCCGGAGGCGTCCGGGCTGCACGCCCTCGTGTTCCATCCACTCGTCGAAGCGTGGACGCAAGTGCCGCACCACGCCCGTCCCGTGGCGACGCAGCACCGAGCGATTGACCGAGATCTCTTCCTGCACCTCTCTCCGAAGATCATCGGTCCAGCCCTGCACCCGGTCCTCCTCGCCCAGAGAAGCCTTCAGAGCAGCCACCGCTTCGTCGAGGACCACGAGCAGACCCATGGCGTCTCCCTGAGATCACAAGGTGCACTGCACCGGTTCCTGTCGGCCCTTGAACGGCGAAAACCCCCGGACAAGTCCGGGGGCTCGAAGCCTGGCACCGTACGGGATCACTCGTACCCGCGCAACAACTCCTCGGCCTTGCGGCCGGCAGTCTCCTGCCGTTCGATGCACTTGGCGCAGCGGCTCAGCAGGACCTCCGCGCTGTTGCCCGCACGTTCGGTCCTCTGTCGGATCCACCCCACGGTTGAAAGCCGGAGCAGCGTGGTCAAGTCGCTGGTCGGCCGTGGTGCCAGGTGTGGAGAGGCGGACTCCGTCCCACTGAGTCCGGCTGAGTCCGGCTGAGTCCGGCTGAGTCCGGCTTTTCGTTGTCACCGATCACGGGCTCGGGGGCGGCCTCCCCGTTGCCTGGGCATGTCCGCCTGGTTCGTCAGTGCGGGCGGCCGGCTTGGGCGGGTCCGGCGCGGTGAGGGCAGCGGGGGCCGGGGCGAAGGTGCTGGGAACCGTCGGGTCGGTGGTGACGCGCAGGTCGGGCACGTGGGTCCTTCCCGGCGCGGGGTAGACGAGTGGGATGACGGAGCGTCAGCGGTCGGGTGATGAGGCAGCGCCCTCGTGGCGACGGCGCCGGGTGGTGCGTCTGCTGGCGTTGCCGGTTTACGTGGTTGCCGTGGCCGGGCTTGCGGCCGTGTTCTGGCATGAGGTCAGGGGTAAGTCGTGGGACGACTCGCTGTCGTTCGCGCTGACCGTCACGGGGGCTTCGATCGGCGGCCAGTGGATAGCCGCGTCCATCCTGCGGAGGGCCGGTCGCGGCGACGGCTGAGGGTCGGCCGTGAACGTGGTCGGGGGCACGACGTGGCCTCGCGTACGCCGTCCGGCCCGCGCCACCCAGCACCCAGCACCCAGCACCCAGCACCCAGCACCCAGCACCCAGCACCGGTGGAGTGTCCGCCTCGCCCGGGTTTTCGGGTCACTCCCGGGACACGTGAGGGGACCACTCCCCGGTTGCTTTCGGGCGGGACGCCGGCAAGTGGGCGGGGAGTGGTCCGCGGGGTCCGGGACGGGACGGGGTACTTCACGCGAGGGCCAGTACCGCCTTCACGACCTGGCGCAGCATCGCCTCCGGGTCCGGGGCCGGGCCCGGGGAGCGCCACGCCACGAAACCGTCGGGACGGACCAGGACCGCGCCGTCGCGCGCCACTCCGTGGGCCCTCGCCCAGTCGCTGTCCTCGTCGTCCGGGGTCAGGTCGGCCTCCGGGGTGCCGCCCACGCGGTACGACGTCAGCGGGACCCGCAGGTCGGACGCTAGGCGGGTCGCCGCCTCGTGCCAGCCGGTGGGCCGGGCCGCGTCGCTGAGCAGGACCAGGGAGTCCTCGTAGAGGTCCAGGGTGGAGACGCGGGCGCCGTCGTCGCCCCGCCGGAGCCAGAGGTGGGGGGCCCTGCTGCCGGGGGCGCCGGTGAGGTCGAGGCCCTCCGGGACCACCGGGGTCGCCGGGTCGGCGCCGACCACCGCGCCCTGGGGGTAGCGGTAGCCGAGGGCGACGTTGAGGATGCCGCGCTGCGGGCCGCCACCGGGACCGGCGCCGGCGTGTCCGCTTCCGACACCTTCGGCAGCATGTCCGCTTCCGGAGCCGGCGCCAGCAGGTCCGCCTCCGGGACCGGCGCCGGCACGTCCGTTTCCGACAGCGGCGGCAGCGCCTCCTCCGTATCCGGGAGCGGCGGCCGGGTCTCGGTCGGGGGCTCCTCCCGGCATCGGCGGTGGTGCGAAGCCCGGGTGGCTGTGTTCCACCGAGCGGGCGGCGGCCCGGGCGCTGGTGGCCTCCGCGACCGGGCGGCGTTCCGCGTCGTAGGTGTCCAGGAGGCCTTCGCCCGCCCAGCCCTGCAGGACCGCGGCCAGTTTCCAGGCGAGGTTGTGGGCGTCCTGGATGCCGGTGTTGGAGCCGAAGGCGCCGGTGGGGGACATCTCGTGGGCGGAGTCGCCGGCGAGGAGGACGCGGCCCGAGCGGTAGCTGCGGGCGACGCGCTGGGCGGCGTGCCAGGGGGCCTTGCCGGTGATCTCGACGTCGAGGTCCGGTTCGCCGATCGCGCGGCGGATGTGGGCGGCGCAGCGCTCGTCGGTGAAGTCCTCCACGGTCTCGCCCCGTTCGGGGTGCCAGGGGGCGTGGAAGACCCACTTCTCCCGGTTGTCGACCGGGAGGAGGGCGCCGTCGGCGTCCTCGCTGGTCAGGTAGCAGACGATGAAGCGGCGGTCGCCCACGACGTCGGCGAGGCGGCGGGAGCGGAAGGTGATGCTGACGTTGTGGAAGAGGTCGCCGGGGCCGCTCTGGCCGATGCCGAGCTGCTCGCGGACGGGGCTGCGGGGGCCGTCGGCGGCGACCAGGTAGTCCGCGCGGACGGTCGTGTGCTCGCCGGTCTCCCGGCTCTTGACGATCGCGGTGACGCCCTCGGCGTCGGTCTCGAACGACAGCAGTTCCGTGCCGAAGCGGAGCTCGCCGCCGAGGTTCGTGGCGTGGGTGAGCAGTTCGGGTTCCAGGTCGTTCTGGCTGCACAGGCACCAGGAGCTGGGGCTGAGGCGGGCCAGTCCGCCTCCCGCGTCGATCCGCCGGAACAGCCACTCCCCCGCGTCGCCGACCAGGGTGGGCGTCTGCAGGATGCCGTGGTTGTCGGCCAGGGTGGCGGCGGCCTTCCGGATGTCCGGTTCGGTGCCCGACACCCGGAAGAGTTCCATCGTGCGGACGTTGTTGCCGCGACCGCGGGGGTGGATGGAGGTGCCGGCGTGGCGCTCCACCAGGGTGTGCCGGACGCCGAGGCGCCCCAGGAACACCGAGGCCGACAGGCCCACCAGGGATCCGCCGACGATGAGGACCGGGACGCGGTGGACTCCGTCCTCGGGGGTGGCTGCGCCGGTCCGGCCGGCTCTTGCGTTCATAGTTCGTCCTCCGTTGTGACGGACGTCGTCCTCGGAACCTCGTCCTCGGGATGTCGGACCGTCGTGGCGTGGCTCGGCCCGCGGCAGGTGTGCGCCGGGGCCCTCATGCATGCCCCGTACGGCCCGGTGGGGCCCGCGGCGGCTCAGGCTTCACCCGCTTAACCCGCCTGGTTCGCGGTCCTCGCGGGCACGGCCCACGATCGTGCTTACTGCGACCGCCGCGCCCCGCCACCACGGTGCGCGCCGCGACGATCGCGCCCCCAGTCCACGACGAGATTCCCGGAGAAGAGGTGGGCCGGATGACGGTCTCTCCCGTCGTAGCGACGGACGCCGTGTCGGCGGATGCCCTGTCCACGCGGGCCACGGCGGCACCGGCCGCCGTGACGGACGCGGGCGGCGTGTCGATATCCGCGTTCGACGGAGCCCGTGTGCGGGTGGTCCTGATGCTGGACATCCACGACGGAATGCAGCAGGAGTTCCTGGACGCCTACGAGCGCATCCGCGACCGGGTCGCCTCCGTCCCGGGACACGTCAGCGACCAGCTGTGCCAGTCCCTGGAGAACCCCACCCAGTGGCTGCTGACCAGCGAGTGGGAGAGCGCGGCCCCGTTCCTCGCCTGGGTCAACAGCGAGGAGCACCTGGACACGGTCGAGCCGTTGCAGGACTGCGTACGCGACACCCGCTCGCTGCGCTACAGCGTGCTGCGGGAGACCGTGGGCGAGGCCCCGTCCGCCGCGGCCGGTGAGCCGCTGCGGTCCGCTCCCCGCATCGGGGGCAACGTGGTCCGGCACGCCCTGACCTTCACCGTGCGGCCCGGCAGCGAGGACGAGGTCGCCCGGCTGCTGTCCGAGTACGTGTCGCCCGAGCCCCGGGTCGACGACTCGACCCGGCTGCTGCGCACCTCGCTCTTCCTGCACGGGAACCGGGTGGTGCGGGCCGTGGAGGTGCGGGGCGACCTGCAGGCGGCGCTGCGCCATGTCGCCCGGCAGCCCGGGGTGCGGGCCGTGGAGGAGGCCCTCGACCCGCATCTGGAGCAGGACCGGGACCTGCGCGACCCGCAGTCCGCCCGGCGCTTCTTCACCCGTGCCGCCATGCCGGCCGTCCACCACGTGACGTCGGCCGGCCGAGCCGGCGGAGCCAAGGGGGCCGACGGGACCGGTGCGCACACGCGGCGGCTCGCGCTGCTCTACCCGGTCCGCCCCGGCGCGGGTCCGGAACTGGCCCGGCTGCTGGCCCGCCAGGACACGTCCGTGGCCCACGCCCCGGAGAACCCGGTCCGGGCCGCCACCGTCTTCCACCGCGACGACCTCGTCGTACGGCTCGTCGACGTGGACGGCGACCCGGAGGAGGCGCCCGCGTTCGTCCTGGGCCTGCACGGGTCGGCAGGCGGCGACGGGGGCGGCGGGCCCGCCGCGGTCGCCGTGGCACAGCGGCTGCTGGACACCGCGGCCATCGGCGTCGACGGCCTCCTGACGGAGGACCGCACGCTGTCCCTGCTCCTGGCCCGGGCCCGTATGACGCCCCTGACCGACCGGCGTTCGCCCGCCTCCTGACCCCCGCCCGCGATCCACGCGTCCCGCGCGCCCCCACCGCGCGGGCGGGCCGGGCCCGACGGCGCGCCCGCCGGTCCGCGCGGATCCGACCGATCTTCCACCGCTTCCCGTCACCCGGAGTGAACGACATGACAGACCAGCAGGTACGCATCGTCTCCCTCGGCGACATCGCCCCGAACCGCCGCCGCGGCGGAGACCTCCGCGCCCTTCTCACGCCCACCACCGCCGGAGCGACCAGCGGCTTCATGGGCGTGGCCATCGTGCAGCCCGGCGACCGCATCGCCGAGCACTACCACCCGTACTCCGAGGAGTTCGTGTACGTCACGGACGGTGCGCTGGAGGTCGACCTGAACGGGGTGGCGCACTCCCTGTCACCCGGCCAGGGGATGCTCATCCCGCAGGACGTGCGGCACCGCTTCCGCAACGTGGGCGACACCGAGGCGCGTCTCGTCTTCCACCTGGGGCCGCTGGCCCCGCGGCCGGAGCTGGGCCACGTCGACACCGAGGACGCGGCGGGCAACGCCCTTCCGCACGAGGGCCACGCGGGGTGCGCCGGGCACGAGCGTTCCGCCACGGCCGCCGAGGCGGTGTCGTGAACCGCCGTCGGGTCGCCGTCACGGGCATAGGCGTCGTCGCCCCGGGCGGGATCGGCGTGCCCCAGTTCTGGGGCCTGCTGTCCGAAGGCCGTACGGCGACGCGCCGCATCTCCCTGTTCGACCCGGCCGGTCTGCGTTCGCAGATCGCCGCCGAGTGCGACTTCGAACCCTCCGCGCACGGGCTGGACATCGCCACGGTCCAGCGGTGCGACCGGTACGTGCAGTTCGCGCTCGTCGCCGCCGCCGAGGCGGTGCGGGACGCGCACCTCGACATGGGGCGGGAGGACCCCTGGCGGGCCGGTGCCACGCTGGGCACGGCGGTCGGCGGCACGACCCGGCTGGAGCACGACTACGTCCTGGTCAGCGAGCGCGGCACCCGCTGGGACGTGGACGACCGGCGGGCCGAGCCGCACCTGGAGCGGGCCTTCACCCCGGCGACGCTGTCGTCGGCCGTGGCCGAGGAGTTCGGCGTGCGCGGACCGGTGCAGACCGTCTCCACCGGCTGCACGTCCGGGCTGGACGCGGTGGGGTACGCGTACCACGCCGTCGCCGAGGGGCGGGTCGACGTGTGCCTGGCGGGCGCGGCCGACTCCCCGATATCGCCGATCACCATGGCCTGCTTCGACGCCATCAAGGCGACCTCGCCGAACAACGACGACCCCGCGCACGCCTCCCGCCCCTTCGACGCCGACCGCAACGGCTTCGTGATGGGCGAGGGCGCGGCGGTGCTCGTCCTGGAGGACCTGGAACACGCCCGGGCCCGTGGCGCGGACGTGTACTGCGAGGTCTCCGGGTACGCGACCTTCGGCAACGCCTACCACATGACCGGGCTCACCAAGGAGGGCCTGGAGATGGCGCGGGCCATCGACACGGCGCTGGACATGGCCCGCCTGGACGGCTCCGCCATCGACTACGTCAACGCGCACGGCTCCGGCACCCAGCAGAACGACCGGCACGAGACCGCCGCCGTCAAGCGCTCGCTGGGCGACCACGCCTACGCGACGCCGATGAGCTCGATCAAGTCCATGGTGGGTCACTCGCTCGGCGCGATCGGCTCGATCGAACTGGCCGCGTGTGTGCTGGCGATGCACCACCAGATGGTGCCGCCCACGGCCAACTACACGACCCCCGACCCCGAGTGCGACCTGGACTACGTGCCGCGCGAGGCACGGGAGCGGACGCTGCGCAACGTGCTGTCGGTGGGCAGCGGTTTCGGCGGTTTCCAGTCCGCGGTCGTCCTCAGCGGCTGCGAAGGAGGGCTGCGATGAGCGGACCACGAGGAAGTACGCGCCGGAACGACGGCGCGAGCAGGCGGGCCGTCGTCACCGGCCTCGGCGTGGTGTCCCCGCACGGCATCGGGGCCGAGGCGTTCTGGAAGGCGACCGCGGACGGAACCAGCAGCCTCGGCCCGGTCACCCGGGAGGGCTGTGACCACCTGCCGCTGCGGGTCGCGGGCGAGGTGCGCGGCTTCGACGCGGCCGAGACGGTCGAGGAGCGCTACCTCGTCCAGACCGACCGGTTCACCCACTTCGCGCTGACCGCCGCGCAGCTCTCGCTGGACGACGCGCGGTTCGGCCGGGCCGACATCGAGTCGCCGTACGCGGTCGGGGTCGTCACCGCCGCGGGCTCGGGCGGTGGCGAGTTCGGGCAGCGGGAGCTGCAGAACCTGTGGGGCCAGGGGTCGCGGTACGTCGGTCCGTACCAGTCGATCGCCTGGTTCTACGCGGCCAGCACCGGGCAGGTCTCCATCCGCAACGACTTCAAGGGCCCTTGCGGTGTCGTGGCCGCCGACGAGGCGGGCGGTCTGGACGCCCTCGCGCACGCGGCGCTGGCCGTGCGCAACGGCACCGACACGGTGGTCTGCGGCGCGACGGAGGCGCCGTTGGCTCCGTACTCGATCGTCTGCCAGCTGGGCTACCCGGAGCTGAGCCGCGCCACCGAGCCCGACCGCGCCTACCGTCCGTTCACGGGCGCGGCCTGCGGGTTCGCACCGGCCGAGGGCGGTGCCGTGCTCGTGGTGGAGGAGGAGACGGCGGCCCGGGAGCGGGGGGCGGACGTACGGGCGACGGTGGCCGGACATGCGGCCACTTTCACCGGGCCCTCCCACTGGGCCGAGTCCCGGGAGGGGCTGGCCCGTGCGATCGAGGGGGCGCTGGCCGAGGCCGGCTGCCGGCCCGAGGAGGTCGACGTGGTGTTCGCGGACGCCCTCGGTGTCCCGGAGGCCGACCGGGCCGAGGCCCTGGCCCTCGCCGACGCGCTCGGTCCGCACGCGCGGCGCGTGCCGGTCACGGCGCCCAAGACCGGGACCGGGCGGGCGTACTGCGCGGCGCCGGTGCTGGACGTGACGACGGCGGTGCTCGCCATGGAGCACGGGCTGGTCCCGCCCACCCCGCACGTGTTCGACGTGTGTCACGACCTGGACCTGGTGACCGGCCGGGCCCGCCCCGCGGAACCCCGTACGGCCCTCGTCCTCAGCCGCGGGCTCATGGGCTCCAACTCGGCGCTCGTACTGCGGCGGGGCGCCGTGCGGACCGATGACCGATGACCGACGGCCGACGCCGATGGCCGGCGACCGGCGACCGGCGACCGGCGACCAACGGCTCCCGACCGGTTGCCGCAGGCCTGTGGCCCACGGCCGGCGGCCGGCGGCCGGCAACCGATGACCGACAACCGACACCGCGATCGGTGAGCGACGACCGACGACCGGTGGTTCGGACAGACCAACGCGATCCCGAGTGAGCGCCGCTTCCGGGCGAGCGCCGACCGAGTGAAGGAGCACCTCGCATGACCGACCAAGTGGACTACCAGGTGACCGTCGAAGAGCTGTCCGCGCTGATGAAGCGCACCGCCGGCGTGCACGTCGACCCGGTCACCCTCCAGCAGCAGGCCGACGCGGGTTTCGACACGTTCGGTCTGGACTCCCTCGGCCTGCTCGGCATCGTGGCCGAGCTGGAGAAGCGGTACGGGCTGGGCCTGCCGGAGCAGGCCGAACGCTGCAAGACGCCCGCTGATTTCCTCGCGCTGGTCAACGGCGCCCTGAAGACGGGAGTGTGACATGGCCGGCCACACCGACAACGAGATCACCATCGCCGCGCCGATGGAGCTGGTCTGGGACATGACCAACGACATCGACAACTGGCCCCGGCTGTTCAGCGAGTACGCCTCCGTGGACGTCCTCGAACGCGACGGCGACCGCGTCACGTTCCGGCTCACCATGCACCCGGACGCGGACGGCAAGGTGTGGAGCTGGGTCTCCGAGCGGGTCGCCGATCCGACGACCCGCACGGTCCGCGCCCACCGCGTGGAGACCGGTCCCTTCCAGTACATGAACATCGTCTGGGAGTACGCGCAGAGCGCCGACGGCACCCGGATGCGCTGGATCCAGGACTTCGCCATGAAGCCGGACGCGCCCGTGGACGACGCCTGGATGACGGACAACATCAACCGCAACTCCCGCACGCAGATGGCCCTGATCCGGGACCGGATCGAGCAGGAGGCGGGCGAACGGCGGCGGCCCGCCTCGGCGCTGGCCGACTGACCCCGCCGGGCCGAGTACACCGACCACACCGACGAAGGGCCCCTCCTCCCATGCACCACACCCTGATCGTCGCCCGGATGGCACCCGGCGCGGCACCGGACATCGCGAAGGTCTTCGCCGAGTCCGACAGCGGCGAACTGCCCCACCTGGTGGGCGTCAACCGGCGCAGTCTCTTCGAGTTCGGTGACGGCGTGTACCTGCACCTCATCGAGAGCGACGAGGACCCGGCCCCCACCATCGGCAGGCTGACCGGGCACCCCGAGTTCCGCCAGGTCAGCGAGCGACTGGAGCCGTACGTCTCGGCGTACGACCCGGCGACCTGGCGCGGTCCGAAGGACGCGATGGCGCGCTGCTTCTACCGCTGGGAGCGGACCGCCGCCGGCTGACGCCCGTCGTCCCGCACCCCGCCCCGGGGCCGCCCGGCCGTGTGTCGGGCGGCCCCGGGGCGTCTGTGCGCGGGCCCCGCCCGCGACGGCCCGGGACCGCCCGGCGGGTGCGTCCGCCGGACGGTCCCCCGCACGATCGGGGGCGGTGGGCGGCGGCGGGACCGTCAGGGGCGGCGTCCGCGAGATTTGTGCCGCAGCGGTGAAGGAACCGCCCGCCGATTCCGTACCTCCTGGCGTACGCGTACACGTGCGAGTCCCTCGCGTCGCCCTTGGAGGCATCATGCGCCTGTCCCGCAGCAGGATCGGAGTCGTCGTCCTGTTCGGTGCGATGACCCTGACCCTCACCGCGCTGGCCTTCCCGGCCGTGCTCGGTCTGGACAAGGCCGACGGCGATCAGGACCGGGTCATCGCCAGTACCGGGTTCGGGCCGCTCACCGAGGCGGACCGCGACTTCGTGGTCAAGGTCCGGGCCGCCGGGCTGTGGGAGTACCCGCTCGGCGAGATCGTGATGGAGCGCGGGTCGACGGAGGCGATGAAGACGGCCGGCGAGCATCTGGTCGTCGGTCACGCCGGGCTGGACGCGATGTGCCGCGAGATCTCCCCCGATCTGGGCATCACCCTGCCCAACCGGGCCTCCCCGCAGCAGGAGGGGTTCGTGTCGACGGTGAAGGCCAAGAGCGGCGAGGAGTTCGACTCGTCGGCGGTCAACATCATGCGGGTGACCCACGGTCAGATCTTCCCGGCGATCGCCAAGATCCGGGCCACGACCAAGAACACGCTCGTGCGGCAGCTGGCCGACCTGGCCAACGACACCGTGCTGGACCACATCACGGTGCTGGAAAAGACCGGGCTCGTCGAGTACGACGAGGTCACCTTCCAGCAGACCGGCCCGGCGAAGCTGCCGCGGGAGAGGGTCACCCCGCCCCCGCCGCAGCCGGGTGAGCGGGTGCTGGTGCTCAAGCCGCGGCCCGACCTGAACGTGAACACGGCCGCCCCGACGCCCACCCCCTCACCGGCGGCCCCCTGACCGCCGGGGCGGCGCGGAGATACCCGTAGAAGCCCGGAGGTGCCCGGCGGGCGCGGCCGGCCGGACCGTGGCGGTCGCGTCGCCGTCCGGGACGACCCGGGAGGGCGCGTCGCCGTCCGGCCGGACCGGCGCGGAAGGTACGGCGGCCCTTGCCCGTCCGTCCCACCCCTGTGCGAGGGTGGAGGCGGAAGGCGGTTCTCGCCCGGCACGCGCCGGTCGCCCCCGAGAACCGGGACCCCGATCCGGAGGGCGGGAATGGCACGCTCGGACACCGCACCGCGCGATGATCACGGGACGGCACCGGACGGTGGACGGCACGGAACGGCACAGGGCGGCCCCCGGCCGTCGACGGGGCCCGGCCGAGCGGGCCGGAGGAAGAGAGGAACGGCGGGACCATGACCGCTTCCGAGCCGGACAGCGGCCCCACACCGGACGGACCGGACAGCGACGCCACACCGGATGGACCGGACAGCGGCCTCGCACCGGCCGGACCGGACAACGGCGCCACACCGGCCGGCGTGCCGCCCGTGCCCGAGGACGTCTGGCGGAGGTTCCTGGAGGACGACGAGCGCGCCATCCGCGCCTCCGCCCCGAGGGAGCCCTCCGCGCGGGAGCGCACCGCCGGTCGGCGGCCCGGTCCGGCTCCCGCCGCGGTCGGCGAGCTGTGGTACCCGGAGGACCCGGGGGCCGGCCCGGCCTGGCGTGACCTGGACGGCCGGGCCCGGCTCCGGCGGATCGGCCGGGTGATCGGCACGGCCGCCGCGGTGGCCCTCGCCCTGACCGCGTGGTCGCAGCTCACCACCGGGCCCGGCACGCCGGGCGGCGGGCCGGCCGACACGATCGGGCAGCGTCTGGAGGAGAGCCCGGTGCTGCCCAGCGCCGCCTCCCTCGCGCCGACGGCGTCCGGGTCGGCGAGCCCGGCACTCTTCGAGCCCGGCCCGTCCGCCGTCCCCCGCACGACCGCCTCCCCCTGGAGGATGGACTGACCGCTCCCGGCGCGGCGGGTGCGCCGCCCGGTCCGGGGGCCGTCAGGCGCTGCGTTTGCGGGACGCCGTCTTCTTGGCGGCGCTCTTCGACGTACTCCTGGAAGCCGTGGTCTTGGCGGCGGTGCTCTTGGCGGCGGTGCTCCTGCCCGCCGTCTTCTTGGCCGCGCCCTGACCCGTCGTCTTCTTGGCGGCCCGGCCCGACTTGGCCGTCGGCTTCCCGGCCGCGGTGGCCGTGGACTTCTTCGCCTCCGCCTTCTTCGCCGCGGTCTTCTTCGCCGTCGACGTCGACTTCTTGCCGCCGGTCTCCTTGGGCGTCCGCCGGGACGGCGTCGCGCGCTGCGGCAGGGTCCTGACCTCGGCCTTCCCGGCGTCCGCCGCGTCCCCGGCATCCCCCGCGTCCCCGGCGTCCCCGGGCTCCTCGCCGCCCCGGGACTCCCGCGCCGCCCGCACGCTGTTCTCCAGCGCCGCCATCAGGTCCAGCACCTTGCCCGGCGTCGCGGGCTCGGGGGTCTCCGGCGGAGTCTCGCCCGCGGCCTTCGCGGCGATGACCTCCTCCAGCGCCTCGCGGTACTCGTCGTGCAGGTCGGCCAGGTCGATCTCGCCGAGCGTGTCCATCAGCGCGTCCGCGAGGTCCAGTTCCTGGTCGCGGACGGTGACGTCGGTGTCCGGGGCGAGGCCCTCGGGGGCGCGCACCTCGTCCGGCCACAGCAGGCCGTGCATCGCGATGGCGTCGCCCACGACCCGGAGCATGCCGAGGCGCTCGCGGCCCCGCAGCGCGAACTTGGCGATCGCGACCCGGTTGCTGCGCTTGAGCGCCTCGCGCAGCAGGGTGTACGGCTTGGCGGCGGGCGCGCCGCTCGCCGCCAGGTAGTACGCCGAGCCCATCTGGAGCGGGTCGATGCGCTCCTCGGGCACGAAGGCCACGATCTCGATCGTCCGCGCGGTCGGGATCGGCAGGTGGGACAGGTCGTCGTCGGTGATCGGGATCATGGAGCCGTCGGCGTCCTCGTAGGCCTTGCCGATCTCGTCCTGGGTGACCTCGCGGTCCTCCAGCTCGCAGACCTTGCGGTAGCGGATCCGGCCGCCGTCCTCCGTGTGGATCTGGCGGAAGGAGACCGAGTGGCTCTCGGTCGCGTTCATCAGCTTGATCGGGATGCTGACCAGGCCGAAGGAGATGGCGCCGTTCCAGATGGATCGCACGTGCAGCACCCTTCCTGTCCGTCGACCGCCGGTTGACCGTCGGGCATTTTGTCCGTCTTTCGTGAGATTCTCATGGTATGGCGCCTATCACAGAGGTGGAGGGGCGACGGGTCGCCCTCAGCAACCTGGACAAGGTGCTGTATCCCGCGACCGGCCTCACCAAGGGCGAGCTGCTGCACTACTACGCGACGACCGCGGAGGTGCTGCTGCCGCACCTGCGGGACCGTCCGGTCTCCTTCCTGCGCTATCCGGACGGTCCGGACGGCGAGGTGTTCTTCACCAAGAACGTGCCGCCGGGTACGCCCGACTGGGTCACCACCGCCGAGGTGCCCCGGTCGGAGGGGCCCGCGCGCATGGTGCTGGTGCAGGACCTGCCGAGCCTGATGTGGGCGGCGAACCTGGTGACCGAGTTCCACACGCACCAGTGGACCGCGGCCGACCCCGCCGAGGCCGACCGGCTGGTCCTCGACCTCGACCCGGGACCGCCCGCGACCGTCGTGCACTGCTGCGAGGTCGCGCTGTGGCTGCGGGAGCGGCTGGCGGCGGACGGGGTCGAGTCGTACGCCAAGACGTCCGGGGCCAAGGGGCTGCACCTGCTGGCCGGGGTGCGGGGGGCGTCGCCGGAGCGGGTGTCGGAGTACGCGAAGGCGCTGGCGGTGGAGGCGGAGCGGGCCCTGCCGCGGCTCGTGGTGCACCGGATGACGCGCAGCCTGCGGCCGGGCAAGGTCTTCGTGGACTGGAGCCAGAACGCCGCCCGCAAGACCACGGCCGCCCCCTACACGGTGCGGGCGCGCCCCGCGCCGACCGTCTCCACCCCGGTGACCTGGGAGGAGGTGGCCGGGTGCGGGCGGGCGGAGCAGCTCGCCTTCCGGGCGGAGGACGTCGGGCCGCGGGTGCGGGACCACGGCGACCTGCTGGCGCCGCTGTTCGAGCGGCGGCGGGCGGCGGTTCTGCCCTGACGCGGGAGGGGGCTCACGGGCGCGTCCAGGTGGCACGGCCCCCGACACGGGAGGAGCCTCACAGGCACGGCCCCCGGCGCGGGAGGGCCCTCACGAACGCGTCCACGTGGCACGGTCCCTGGCGAGGGCGTGCAGGGCTTCCACGTCCGCCGGTTTGAGCGTCCCGCCCAGGCCGGCCAGGTCGGGCAGCTCCTCGTCGGTGAGGACGCGGACCGAGCGGGGCGGGACCGGTACGGCCACGTCCTTCGGGCCGACGAGGACGAGGAGGGCGTGGACCTGGGCCGTCAGGGCGTAGGAGGCCCGGTCGGCGTCGGCACGGACCCGGCGCAGCAGGGGGAGCGGTTCGCGGCGGCCCAGCGCGACCAGGGGGTCGGCGATGCGGACGCGTTGACCGCGGGCCGGCACCACGTGGACGGCGAAGAGACCGCCGGGGCCGATCACCAGGTGGTGGACGCGGTCGCCGCCGGGCAGCGGGAGGGAGTGCAGGGTGCGCCAGCCGGCACCGTCGAGCCGGTCGAGGACCGCACCCGTCGTCCGCTCGGCCGCCAGCGCCCGGCGTCGCGCGTCGGGCCGGAGCCGGCGCGCGGGGCCGGGATCCCGCTCCAGGGCGACCAGGAGGGCCTCGCCGGGACGGTTGGGGGCGAGGTCGTCGTCCGGGTGGAGGGAGAGCCGGGCCAGCTCGGCGGGGGTCGGGACCGGGGGCGGGCCGACCGTGACCGAGCCGGTGAGGAAGGGCGCCAGCGCATCGAGGACGTCGTCCCGCCGGTCGCCGCTCAGCAGGCTGACCCGGGCCGCCTCACGGTCGTACCAGGCGACGTTCCCACCGTCCGGGAGGCAGACGTACAGCCGCTCCCGACCGTGCCGCCGGACCGGTACGACGCGCAGTCCCTTCATGCACCATCACCCCACGACCATGGGAACAGGCGGGATGCCACGGGGCAAGAACAGTCCCGTCCCGGAGAGGGGGCGGGCGGACCCGGCAGGCACACCGCGGGGCGGGGCGGCTAGGCGCCGCCAGGAGGCGGTCCGGCCGGTCCGGGCCCGGCGCTCGCCGTGGGCGCCGCACGACGGCCGGTCCGCGCAGTGCCCGCGGACCCGGCCCGGTCGCCGCACGGCCGCCGCGGAACTTGGCCGAGTAGCCCGGCGGGCCCGCGCGCACGCAAAATGGACTCCCGTACGAATCAAGGTGCGGCGCGTCCCGCTGCCGAACGCCTGTTGACCGAACACCTGGAGTGCAGTGGTCCCGAGCCGCCGCGGGCGCCCCGCCCGCGTTTCCGCCCCCCTCGCGCTGCTCCTGGCGACGGCGCTGGCCGGGGTGCTGGCCGGGGTGCTGGCCGGCTGCGGCGACTCGGGCGGGCTGCGGAGCGCGGGCGCGACACCGGCCGCGCGGAGTCCGGCCCGGCTCTGGCCCGACCTGACGCCGGCGTCGAGTCCGGCCTACGACATCGGCGAGGTGGACAACGAGGTCGTCGAGGGCGTCGCCGTGCCCGGCGGCGACATCCGCGACGCGGACCCGGTGGCCGCCGTGCGGGCCGAGATCGCCGCGCACCCGGACGACTACGAGGGCGACGACGCGCCGTACCGCGGGACGGCGCGCCGGATGGCGGACTGCGGAGTGGACGGCGTCGACGGCGAGCACGGCCGGTGCCCGGTGCTCAGGCCGTACTACCGCGACCTGACCGGCGACGGGCGCCCCGAGATGACGCTGGGCTTCCGGCTGCTGCCCGAGCAGCTGACCGCCGTGCGCGTCTACACCGTCGCGGAGGACCGGCTCGTGCGGGTCATGTCCTACGACGACGCCGTCGGCTCGGTCGAGCTGGCCGGGCGGGCGGTGATCGTCCGCTCGCCCTCGGAGGTCGCGGGCTACGAGTACCGGCTCCGGTGGACGTGGGACGCCGACCAGCGGGCCATGCTGCTCACCAGCGACGAGATGCTGCGCACGGCCGACGGCGGGAAGCACCCCGCACGCCTCTCCCCCTCCCCGTCGGCGTCGGCGTCGGCGTCGGCGTCGCGGTCGGCCTCCTCCTCGGCGAGCGCCCGGTGAGGCTCGGTCTGCCCCGGTGGGCCGGTCCGCTCGCGGTGCGGGCCGCCGCCTTCATCATCGTGATGTGCTGTGCGCTCGCCGCGCTGCTCGGCGTCCTGGTGCACGTGTCGGTGACCGACCAGACCGTGGGCCAGGCCCGGGACGCCGCTCTGTCCCGGCTGCGGGAGGCGACGGAGTCGTACGAGGCGGGCGGCCCCCTGCGGCGGGGTGCCGGCGTCGATCCGCCGGGGCTGCCGGAGCGGCTGCGGGAGCTGGCCGTGTCGGGCCGGCGCGGCACGATGGTCGCCGAGCACGACGGGCGTCCCACGATGTGGGCGGCGGGACCGGCCGCCGGCGGCCGGGCGCTCGCGGTGCGGATCGACCACACGCAGGGCGAGCGCACCATCGAGGCCCTCGACGGGGCGATCGTGTGGTCGTCGGCCCTGGCCATCGGGGCGACGCTGCTGGTGGGCGCGTTCGCCGTGACGCGGGTGACGCGCCGGCTGCACGCGACGGCCCGGGTGGCCCGGCGGATCAGCGCGGGCGACCTCGACGCGCGGGTCGACGATCCCCGGGCGGCGCATCCGAGGCGCGCGCAGGACGAGGTGGCCTCGGTCGCCGCCGCGCTGGACTCCATGGCGTCGTCGCTGCAGGGCAAGCTGCTCGCCGAGCAGCGCTTCACCGCCGACGTGGCGCACGAGCTGCGCACCCCGCTCACCGGTCTGCACGCGGCGGCCGAGCTGCTGCCGCCGGGGCGTCCGACCGAGCTGGTGCGGGACCGGGTGGCCGCCCTGCGCACGCTCACCGAGGACCTGCTGGAGATCTCCCGGCTGGACAGCGGGCGGGAGCGGCTGGAGGCGGACCCGGAGGCGCTGGGCGCGCTGGCCGGGCGGGTCGTCCGGGCCTCCGGCACCGGCATGCGCGTGGACGTCGTGCGGGACGCGCGGGTGGAGACCGACCGGCGGCGGCTGGAACGGGTGCTCGGCAATCTGGTCGCCAACGCGCACCGGCACGGGCGGACGCCGGTGGTGCTGACCGTGGACGGGCCGGTGATCACCGTGCGGGACCACGGGGACGGTTTTCCGGAGTACGTCCTCGTCCACGGGCCCCAGCGGTTCCGCACCGAGGCCGGGGCGAAGGGGCACGGGCTCGGTCTGACGATCGCGCTGGGCCAGGCGGAGGTGCTCGGCGCCCGGCTGGAGTTCGCCAATCCGCCCGGCGGCGGGGCGCTGGCCACCCTGACGCTTCCTCAGCACCTCTGACGGGCCCGGCGGACCGGCCGGTTCCCCGATGGCGCAGTGCGGCGAGCGGTGCGCATCGGGCGCTCCTAATGTGGCGGTTGGTCACCTGAAGCCCCGTCCGCTCCCCGGGAGGTACTCCCATGTCCCTGCTGTCCGCACTGTCCCCGCGCTCACCCCTCGTCCGCGGTGCCGCCGTCGCCGTCGCCGCCGGCGCGCTCGCCACCGCCGCAGCCGTCACCCCCGCCGTCGCGAACGACGAGCGGGGCGCGGGCCCCGGCTCCGGCAGCGCGGCCTCCAGGCCCTCCGGCGGCAACGGGGGCGGCGAGTGGGGCGGGAGCGACGGCCGCCGGGAGCAGGCCCGCTACCGGGGCGTGGTCACGGCCGACCGGCTCCCGCTGCGCACCTCGCCGACCCGCGGCGGGCAGGTCATCCGGTACGCCCACCGGGGCGAGACCGTCCGCATCCACTGCAAGACCCCCGGCGACAAGGTGCAGGGCAACCCACTCTGGTACCTGCTCACGGACGGCACCTGGGCCTGGGGAGCGGCCCGTCACATCGACAACGTCGGACCCGCGCCGCGCTGGTGCTGACGCCGACGACCACAGACCACGCCATTTAGTTAAGTTCCGGACATGACCCAGGCCGGAACCGGAACCGGAATCACCGTGGCACAGGCGGACACGCCCGCTCCCGTCGCCCGTCTCCCCCGGCGCCGCGGCATCGAACTCGCGCTCATCCTCATGGCCGTGCTGCTCTCGGTGTTCGGCTACTGCAACGTCGGTCTCGCCCAGCACGGCACCCTCCCGTCCGACGCCGCCGGCTACGGCGCCGGGCTCGGCGTGCTCGCGCTCCTCGCCCATCTGGCCGTACGGCTGCGCGCGCCCTGGGCGGACCCGCTGCTGCTGCCCATCGGCGTACTGCTCAACGGTCTCGGTCTGGTGCTCATCTACCGGCTCGACCTGGAGACGCCGGGCGACCGGGCGGCCCCCGCCCAACTGGTGTGGTCGACGCTGGGGGTGGCGCTGTTCATCGTGGTGGTCCTGCTCCTGCGCGACCACCGCGTGCTCCAGCGCTACGCGTACGTCTGCGTCGCCGCCGCACTCGCCCTGCTCACCGTGCCGATCTTCTTCCCGGCCGTGAACGGCGCCCGCATCTGGATCCGGATCGAGGGCTTCTCCATCCAGCCCGGCGAGTTCGCCAAGGTACTGCTCGCGGTGTTCTTCGCCGCCTACCTGGCCGCGAACCGCAGCGCGCTGGCGTACGCGGGCCGCCACATGGGGCGGCTCCAGCTGCCCACGGGCCGTGTCCTCGGCCCGATCGTCGCGGTGTGGCTGGTCAGCGTCGGCGTCCTGGTCCTGGAGCGCGACCTCGGCACCTCGCTGCTGTTCTTCGGCCTCTTCGTCGTCCTCCTCTACGTCGCCACCGGCCGCACCGGCTGGATCGCCGTGGGCCTGGTGCTGGCCTCGCTGGGCGCGGTGGCCGTGGGCTGGCTGGAGCCGCACGTGCACAGCAGGGTGGAGGACTGGCTGCACCCCTTCGCGTCGATCGAGGCCGGACGGGGCCCCAACCAGCTCGCCCAGTCGCTGTTCGCCTTCGCGGCGGGCGGGGTGACCGGCACGGGCCTCGGTCTCGGGCACTCCGTCCTGATCGGCTTCGCCGTCAAGTCGGACTTCATCCTGGCGACGGCCGGTGAGGAGCTGGGGTTCCTCGGCCTGACCGCGATCGTCCTGCTGTACGCGCTGCTGGTGGAGCGCGGCTACCGGGCGGGCCTCGGCGCGCGCGACCCCTTCGGCCGGCTGCTCGCGGTCGGCCTCTCCTCGATCGTGGCGCTCCAGGTGTTCGTCATCGCGGGCGGGGTGACCGGGCTGATCCCGCTGACCGGCATGGCCATGCCGTTCCTGGCCCAGGGCGGGTCGTCGGTGGTCACCAACTGGGCGATCGTGGCGCTGCTGATCCGGGTCAGCCACGCGGCCCGCAGCCAGGCAGGCCGGGACGACGGGCGGGTGGCGCCGTGAGGGCGGGGCGGCTCCGGTGACCCGGCACATCCGGCACGCCGCCGCCTTCTGCGCCCTGCTGCTGATCGCGCTGCTGGTGAACGCCGCCCGGGTGCAGATCGTCCAGGCCCCGCAGTACGACGGCAACCCGGCCAACCGCCGCCCGGACATCGCCCGCTACCAGCAGCCGCGCGGCGACATCCTGGTCGGCGGCGAGCCGGTCACCGGCTCCCGGGACACCGGTGAGCACCTGCGCTTCGAACGGACCTACCGGGACGGGCCGCTGTACGCGCCGGTCACCGGCTTCGCCTCGCAGGCCTACGGCACGACCCTGCTGGAGCACGCCGAGGACGGTCTCCTGTCCGGCGCCGACCCGCTGCTGGCGCCCCTGCCCCTGTGGAACGACGTCACCGGCACCCACAACCCGGGCGGCGACGTCGTGACGACGATCCACGGGGCCGCGCAGCGGGCGGCGTTCGAGGGACTCGGCCGGCACAAGGGGGCGGTGGCCGCGGTCGAACCGTCGACCGGCCGCGTGCTGGCGCTGGTCTCCACGCCGTCGTACGACCCCGAGTCGCTGTCCGGGAACAGCGCGGCCGCCACCCGGACCTGGGACCGGCTGAACCGCGACCCGGACAAGCCGATGCTCAACCGGGCCGTGCGCCGGACCTATCCGCCGGGTTCGACCTTCAAGGTGGTCACCGCGGCGGCGGCGCTGGACGCGGGCGTGGTCCGGGACCTCGACGCGCCGACCCGCTCCCCCGAGCCGTACACGCTCCCCGGGACGCGGACCAGGCTGACGAACGAGGCCGGGGGATGCCGGAACGCCTCCCTGCGGCAGGCGTTCGAGCGGTCCTGCAACACGGTGTTCGCGAAGCTCGGCGTGGACGTGGGCGCGAGCGGCATGGCGGCCACGGCGGAGGCCTTCGGCTTCAACGAGGCCGGGCTGCGGATTCCCTTCGCCGTCTCGCGGAGCACCTTCGACACCTCGGTCGACCGGGCGCAGCTCGGGCTGTCGTCGATCGGTCAGTACAACACGCGGGCGACGCCGCTCCAGATGGCGATGGTGGCGGCGGCGGTGGCCGACGGCGGCCGGGTGCGCCCGCCGTACCTGGTGGAGCGGACCCTGCGGGCGGGCGGCAGCCTGGTGGCGACGGCCGGGTCACGGCCCACCCGGGAGGTCATGCGGCCCGCCACGGCGGCGCGGCTGAAGGAGCTGATGACCGGCGTGGTCGAGAAGGGCACCGGCGCGAACGCCGCCGTCCGCGGCGCCACCGTCGGCGGCAAGACCGGCACCGCCCAGCACGGTGTCGGCAACTCGGGCACCCCGTACGCCTGGTTCGTCTCCTGGGCGCAGGGCGACCGGGACCTGGCGCCCAGGGTGGCGGTCGCGGTGGTGGTCGAGGGTTCGGCCGCCGACCGGGACGACGTCAGCGGGGGCGGGCTGGCGGCACCGATCGCCCGGGCGGTGATGGAGGCCGTGCTGACGTCGTGAGACGGGGGGGGACGCCTTTCCCCGCCGGGGCGGCCGAGCCGGTGGCGGGCGGGGTGCCGGGGGCCTCGGCGCCCCGGTCCGGGAACCGGGGCGCGGCCCACTTCTTTACTCACGGTCAACACGTCGCGCCCAGGGGATTGACTGTCTTGCTGACGCGCAGTCTCATAAGACGGAACCAGTCCGAGGGACCGCGGGTGACACGACGAGGTGGGACAGCCATGACGACCCTGACGGAAGCCGACGCGCTCGGGGGCCTGCGCGACGCGCTCGGCCTGCTCAAGGACCGGGAGCAGGTGGCCGAACGGCTGCTCGACTCTTCCGCCAAGCACTCCTTCGACCCGGACAGGGAGCTGGACTGGGACGCGCCCTTCGAGGAGGGCAAGTGGTTCTGGCCGCCGGAGCTGGTCTCGCTGTACGACACCCCGATGTGGCGCAGGATGAGCGAGGAGCAGCGCGTCCTGCTCTCCCGGCACGAGGCCGCCGCCCTCGCCTCGCTCGGCATCTGGTTCGAGCTGATCCTGATGCAGCTGCTGGTGCGGCACATCTACGACAAGGCGGCCACGAGCGCGCACGTGCGCTACGCGCTGACCGAGATCGAGGACGAGTGCCGGCACTCGAAGATGTTCGCCCGGCTGATAACCCGCGGCGAGACGCCGTGGTACCCGGTGAGCCCGGTCCACCAGCGCCTGGGCCGCCTGTTCAAGACGATCTCCACCACGCCCGGTTCCTTCACCGCCACGCTGCTCGGCGAGGAGGTCCTGGACTGGATGCAGCGGCTGACCTTCCCGGACGAGCGGGTCCAGCCGCTGATCCGGGGCGTCACGCGCATCCACGTCGTGGAGGAGGCCCGCCACGTGCGCTACGCCCGTGAGGAACTGCGGCGCCAGATGGTGACGGCGCCGAGGTGGTCGCGGGAGTTCACCCGGGTCTCCTCCGGCGAGTTCGCCCGCGTCTTCTCCGTCGCCTTCGTCAACCCCGAGGTCTACACGAACGTCGGCCTGGACCGGCGCGAGGCGCTGGCCCAGGTCAGGGCCAGCGGCCACCGGCGCGAGATCATGCAGACCGGCGCGAAGCGCCTCACCGACTTCCTGGACGACATCGGGGTACTGCGGGGGGCCGGCCGGCGTCTGTGGCGGTCGTCCGGGCTCCTGGCCTAGTCCGGCCGGTACGGCCCGTTCGGGCGGGTGGCCGCGGGGGTGCGCGGGTTACGCTGCGGGTCATGACGCCGCAGGCCCCCACCCCCGCCTACCGCCGGCTCAGCGTCGAGGAGCGCCGGGTCCAGCTGCTCGACGCGGCGCTCGTCCTCTTCGCGCACCGGCCACCGCAGGAGGTCTCCCTGGACGACGTGGCGGAGCAGGCCGGGGTCTCGCGGCCACTGGTCTACCGGTACTTCCCGGGCGGCAAGCAGCAGCTGTACGAGGCCGCGCTCAGGTCGGCCGCCGACGAGCTGACGCTGTGCTTCGACGAGCCGCACGAGGGTCCGCTGCTGGCCCGGCTGTCCCGGGCGCTGGACCGCTACCTCACCTTCGTCGAGGAGCACGACACCGGATTCAGCGCCCTGCTGCGCGGCGGCAGCGTGGCCGAGACCTCGCGGACCTCCTCCATCGTGGACGGCGTGCGCCGGGCCGCCGCCGAGCACGTCCTGAGCCACCTGGGCGTCGCCGGGCCCGGCCCCCGGCTGCGGATGACCGTCCGGATGTGGATCACGGCGGTGGAGGCCGGCTCGCTCATCTGGCTGGACGAGGACAAGCAGCCGCCCCTCGACGAGCTGCGGGACTGGCTCGTCGAGCAGTTCCTCGCCGCGCTGACGGTCACCGCCCGCCGCGACCCGCAGACCGAGGCGCTGGTCGCGGCGCTGGCGGCGGAGGTCTGACACCGGCGCACGGATCACTGACACTGGTGCCGTGAAGAGCGAAGAGACCCCCTTCGAGGGTGGCCCCATGGACGGACGGGTACTGCCCGTCCTGGTCGGGATGACCGGGCACCCGCCGAAGACGTACCGGATCCCCGTGCCGGACCCCGACGGCGGGCCGCCCACCGTCCTCGTGTACCGGCGGGTCCCCCGGGACCCCCGGGGCGGGCTGCGGTTCGCCCGCTGGAAGTACGCCTACGACCCCGAGGGCGCGCGGGGCCCGGGCCGCAGATGGCCCTGGTCCGGGCCGCGGGCCCGGCCGGGCGCCGATCCAGGCGCCACGCCGGGCGGCAAGCCGGACGACGCCCACGGGTGACCCCGTTGCGCCGAACCGCGCACACTCGGCGCGCGGAGTCCGGGGACGCGCCACATGCTCGCGGTGCGGAGCGGACGGGCCGCCCCGCACCGGAGGTGATGGCGTGTCAGGAAGGCTTCTGCGTCTGGCGTGTGCGGCGGCGGTGACCGCCGGGATCGTCCTCGCGCCCGTGCCCGCCGCGGCCGTACCCGAGCCCGGCAGCGGCGCGGACCGGTCCGTGGCCGGGCTGCTGACGGACCTTCAGCGGCTGTACCGGGAGGCGGAGAAGGCCACCGAGACCTACAACGGCACCGAGGAGCGGCTGCGGGCGCAGCGTGCCGTGGTGCGCCGGCTGGACGCCGAGCTGGCCCGGACCCGGCTGTCCCTGCGCGACAGCCGGGGCGCGGCCGGACGGCTGGCCCGGCAGCAGTACCGGAACAGCAGCGACCTCTCCCCCTACCTGCGGCTGCTGCTGGCCCGCGATCCGCAGCGCGCGCTCGACCAGGGCCATGTGCTCGGGCAGCTGGCCCGCGACCGGGCCGAGACGGTGGGCCGCCTGGCCGGGAACGAGAGGAAGGCCGACGAACTGGCCGGGCGGGCGCGCAAGGCCCTGGAGGAGCAGGCCGCCCTCGCGAAGCGGCAGGCCGAGGAGCGCGACGGCGTACGCGAGAGGCTGCGCGCCGTCGAGGAACTCCTCGCCTCGCTCACCCCCGGGGAGCTGGCCGCACTGGCCGAGTTCGAGCGGAGCGGCATCGCCGAGGCGCAGGAGCGGTTCATGGCCTCCGGCGCGCTCGGCGACGACGACAAGCCCTCCGCCGCCGGCGAGCGGGCGGTGCGCTTCGCGGTGGAGCAGCTCGGCAAGCCGTACGAGTGGGGCGCGGAGGGCCCGGCGTCGTACGACTGCTCGGGACTGACCTCCGTGGCCTGGGAGCGGGCCGGGACGCCGGTCCCCCGGACCAGCCAGGAGCAGTGGGCGCGGCTGGAGCGCGTACCGCTGGACGAGCTGCGCCCCGGTGACCTGGTCGTGTACTTCCCCGAGGCCACCCATGTGGCGATCTACCTCGGCGACGGGATGGTCGTCCAGGCGCCGCGCCCCGGTGCCGAGGTCAAGGTGTCGCCGATCGCCGCCAACCCGGTGCTGGGCGCCGTGCGCCCCGACCCCGGCGGGGAACCGCTGCGGCGGTACACGCCGCCGAGGCTCCCCGAGGGGGCGGCGGACGGGTCCGACGAGGGGTACGCCGACGCCTACGCGCCCGCCGCGCCCGAGACCTCCATCAGGTAGCCCTCGGTCTTCGCCGGGTCGTAGAAGAAGTTCTCGAAGTCGGCCGGGTCGTTGAAGCCGTTGGCGAAGCGGTCGGCGACGGGCTGGAGCTGACCGGCGGCGCCGATCAGGTTCAGGACGTGCTCCGGCGGCGGGGCGAGCATGGTGTTCGTCCACTTGGTGACGTGCTGGGCCGTCTCCCAGTAGCGGTCGAAGGTCTGCCGCATCCAGGGCTCGTCGAACTCCTTGTCGCCGTGCTCCAGGATCGAGGCGAGGTAGGAGGCGGCGCACTTGGCGGCGGAGTTGGAGCCCTGGCCGGTGATCGGGTCGTTGGCGACGACCACGTCGGCGACGCCGAGGACCGCTCCGCCGCCGGGGAGGCGGCCGACCGGGTTGCGGACGGTGGGGGCGTAGCGGCCGGCGAGGGTGCCGCCCGCGTCGGTCAGCTCGACCTTGGTGGCCCGCGCGTACTCCCAGGGGAGGAACCTCTCCATGAGTTCCAGGGTCAGGGAGAGGTGCTCCGCGGGGTCCTTGACGTCCTTGAAGGCGTCCAGCGGGCCGCCGGGTATGCCCTCCCAGAACAGGATGTCGGCGCGGCCCGACGTGGTGAGGGTCGGCATGATGAACATCTCGCCGACGCCGGGGACCAGGTTGCAGCGGACGGCCTCGGTCTCCGGGTGCTCCGGGCGCGGGCCCAGACCGTGGACGTAGGCGACGGCGAGGGCGCGCTGCGGCTCGCTGTACGGGGAGCGGGAGGCGTCGCGGCCGAACATCTGGACCAGCTCGCCCTTGCCCGCCGAGACGAGGACGAGGTCGTAGGCGCGGGCGAAGTAGTCCAGGTCGCCCACGGCCGCGCCGTGGATGACCAGCTGACCGCCGCGCTGGGCGAAGGTCTCCATCCAGCCGGCCATCTTCACCCGCTGGTCGACCGACTGCGCGAAGCCGTCGAGCCGGCCCAGCCAGTCGATCGCCCGCTGCGAGGGGCCGGGGTCGAAGGAGCCGGGGGCCGCCACCGAGACGCCGAGTCCCTCGATCTTCGGGGCCTGGGACTCCCAGAAGTTCAGCTGGAGATCGCGCTCGTGCTGGAGTGCCGTGTGGAACATGCACTGCGTCGACATGACCCGGCCGGTGCGGATCTCGTCCGCGGTCCGGTTGGACATCAGGGTGACCTCGTAGCCGTGCGACTGGAGGCCGAGGGCGAGCTGGAGACCGGACTGGCCGGCTCCGACGACGAGTATCTTCCGCATGCGGGGACGCTCCTAAGGGGGCTACTCGGGGGTTTCGTCGAGCGCGTGGCCCACGAGGGACAACAGGGTCTCGATGGCCGAGATCCGGCGGCGCGCATCCATGATCATTACAGGTATGTGCGCGGGGATCGTCAACGCCTCCCGCACGTCCTCCGCCTCGAACCGCTCGCTGCCGTCGAAGTGGTTCACCGCGACGACGTACGGCAGTCCGCAGCTCTCGAAGTAGTCCAGCGCCGGGAAGCAGTCCTTCAGGCGGCGCGTGTCGGCCAGCACCACGGCACCGATCGCGCCGCGCACCAGGTCGTCCCACATGAACCAGAACCGCTGCTGGCCCGGCGTGCCGAACAGGTAGAGCACCAGGTCGTCGTCGAGCGTGATGCGGCCGAAGTCCATGGCCACGGTGGTGGTGAGCTTGCCCGGGGTGGCGGTGAGGTCGTCGGTCTCCTCGCTCGCCTCGGTCATCAGCGCCTCGGTCTGCAGGGGCGTGATCTCCGAGACGGCGGTGACCAGCGTGGTCTTGCCGACCCCGAACCCGCCGGCCACCACGATCTTCGTGGCGACGGGCGCACGGGTGCGGTCCGTCTGCCAGGGCTGCACGGGCTCGTCCGGTTCGACGAGCGGGGAGACGCCGTAGGCGGCGGCGTCAGAGACGACGGAGTCCACTGAGCACCCTTTCGAGCAGAGCGCGGTCCGGACGGCCCGTTCCGTGGCCGGTTCCGGTGCCGTACACACGGATCTTTCCCTGGTCCGCCAGGTCGCTGAGGAGCACGCGGACCACGCCGAGCGGCATCTTCAGCAGCGCGGCGATCTCGGCCACCGTACGCATGCGGCGGCACAGTTCGACGATGGCCCGCATCTCCGGCATCACGCGGGAGGTGAGCGAACCGTTCGTCAGTTCCCGGCGCTCCTCGGCGGCTTCCAGCGCGGCGGTGCCGGCCGTGGCGCCGACGAACGTCTCGACGAGCAGCACGTGGCCGAAGCGGGTCCGGCCGCCGGTGAGCGAGTAGGGGCGTACCCGGGCGGGCTTGCGGTCGGCGCCGCGTACGGGGAGGTTCTTCGGGGACTTCCTGGGGCTGCTGCTCATCGGGTGCTCCCCGTCGAGGTCGACTCGGTCTCCAGGGATTTCCGCAGCTCGCTGCGGAGTTCGGGCGTCAGGACGTGGCCGGCGCGGCCGACGAAGAGCGCCATGTGGTACGCGATGACACTCATGTCGCAGTCCGCGGTACCGTGCACGCCGAGCAGTGAGCCGTCGCTGATCGACATCACGAACAGGCTGCCCTCGTCCATGGCGACCATCGTGTGCTTCACGGCGCCGAAGTCCATCAGCCGGGCGGCGCCGACGGTCAGGCTGCCGACACCGGAGACCACGGTGGCGAGGTCCGCGGCGGAGCCGCGCGGGCCGGTAGGGCGCTCCGCCCGGGGCTCGCGGGCCGCGTCGTTCCTGTCCTGGTCGGAGGAGAGCAGCAGCAGGCCGTCGGAGGAGACGACCGCGACCGAGAGGATGCCGGGCACCTCCTCGACGAGGTTGGTCAACAGCCAGTGGAGATTGCGGGCTTCACTGCTCAGTCCGAAGGTGCTGGGCGCGGTCAACTGCTTGCCTCCTCGACAGTGCCCCCCGTGGTTTCTTCGGTTGTGTCCGCCGCGGCGCCCGGCACCCGGTGGGTCCCGGTCCGGTCGGCGATCTCGGCCTCGACGTCCCGGCGGCCGGCCTCGGCCCCCCGGCGGAACCCGCCCAGGCGGCGGCGGAGCGCGTCGGCGTCCACGGCGCCCGCCGTGCGTGGCTGCGGGGCCCCCGCGGGTGCGGTGAGCTTCGGGGTCCGCTTGGGCAGGCCCTTGTCGGTGACGGGCTCGGCGTCCTCGGCCTCCCCGGCGTCCTCGCGTCGCGGGGCGCCCTCGTCCGGGGTGCGGTCGTGGGTGTCGGGGCCGATGGCGAAGGGGTCGGCGGAACGGGGGCCGGGGATCCGCGGTGCGGTGGGCGCCGCTGGGGCGGGCTCCGGCGCGGACTCCTCGGGGGCCGGTGCCTGGTCCCGGGTCCGCTCCTGCTCCCGGACCTGCTCCTCGGCCTGTTCCCGGGCCGGTGCCGGTTCCGCCGGTGGCGTCTGTTCCGGCGCCTGCGGCGGCAGCAGGAGGGCCATCGTGGCGTCGTCGGGGAGGTCGTGGCCCGGGGCGGGCGCGGGGTCCTCCGAGGTCCTCGCGGGGACCGGGCCGGCGACCGCCGTCGTGGCCTCCGCCCCTTCCGGCTCGGCAGCCCTTTCCGGCTCGGTCGCGGTGTGTTTTTCGGCCGCCGTGCGCGTTTCGGCCGGCTGGTGTGTCGCGTGCGCCTCGTCGGCCGTGTCCGGCAGGTCCGCCGTGTCCGCCTCGGCCGGCAGGTCCGTCGCGTCCGCCGTGTGTCCCTCGGCCGGCAGGTCCGTCGCGTCCGCCGGCTCCGGCTCGGCCGGTTCGTCGGGCTGAGCCCGCCGTACGGCCTGTTCCGCCGAGGCCACCAGCGGGTCGACGCCCCGCTGGGTGCTCTTCTCGGCGCGGCCGTGCAGGACGTTGGAGTTGGCCTCCGCGCCGGCGCCCGGCAGGGAGAAGGAGCCCGTGCCGTCGGCAGCCGGCACGGTCGGGGCGAGCGCGGCCGGCGGTGCCGCCGCGAGCAGCGTGTCCGGCAGGACCACGACGGCCGCGACACCGCCCTGCTTCTGCTCCCGCAGCCGCACGCGCGCCCCGTGCCGGTGGGCGAGCCGGGCCACCACGTACAGGCCCAGCCCGAGACCGTCGTCGCCCTCCTGGTCGTAGGGCGCGTCCGGGTCGAAGTCGGTGAGGCGGGCGTTGAGCCGCTGGAGCCGCTCGGTCGCCATGCCGATGCCCTCGTCCTGGACGGAGAGCATCACCTCGCCGTTCTCCAGCAGCCAGCCGGAGACCTCGACGGGCAGGTCCGGCGGCGAGAAGGAGGTGGCGTTCTCCATCAGCTCGGCCAGCAGGTGGGAGAGGTCGTCGGCCGCGAACCCGGCCACGTGCGCGTGCGGCGGCAGCGCGGCGATGCGGACCCGCTCGTAGCGCTCGATCTCGCTGACCGCGGCCCGGACCACGTCGACCAGCGGCACCGGCCCGGCGCTGTGCTGGACGTGCTCGGTGCCGGCGAGGACGAGGAGGTTCTCGCTGTGCCGGCGCATGACCGTGGCGAAGTGGTCGAGCTTGAACAGGGTGGACAGCCGGTCCGGGTCCTGCTCGCGCTCCTCCAGGCCCTCGATGACGGCGAGCTGCCGCTCGACCAGGCCGAGGGTGCGCAGCGCGAGGCTGACGAAGGTGGAGCCGATGCTCTTGCGCACGACCTCCAGCCGGGCGGCGGACTCGGCGAGTTCGGTGCGCAGTTCCTCACGGGCGTCGGCCATCTTCTGCCGCTGGCCGACGAGGTGCTTGCGGTCGGACTCCAGCGTGTTGACGCGCTCGGCGAGCGTGACGGCGTGCGCGTGCAGGGCGTTCACGGAGCGGACGACCTGGGCGAACTCGTCGTTGCGGCCGGTGAAGGCCACGGGCTCCTCGGCCGTCGGGTCCTCCGCGCCGGCCAGCCGGGCCGAGCCGCGCCGCAGCACCGACAGGGGGCGGGTGAGGGTGCGGGCCATGGCGGTGGCGATGCCGAGGGCCAGCAGGATCAGGGCGCCGAGGGCGGCGACCCGGATCTCCAGCGCGGTGACGTCGTCGTCGCGCAGTTCCTCCAGAGCCGTCGTGCGCTTCTCGTAGAGGGCGGACTCGGCGCCGCGCATGGCGTCGACGCGGGCGGAGAGCGCGGCGTCCAGTCTCGTGGTGCTGGTGCCGAGGTCGTCCTCGGAGAGCGTCGGCTCGTCCGTGAGGCCGGCGAGGTACTTCTCGGCGGAGTTGACCTCGGGGCCGGCGACCGTGGCGTCGAAGCTGCTCCGCGCCTCCTTGGGCGCGCCCTCGCGGAAGTCGGCGAGGGCGGCGTCCGAGCGCACCCGGGCCTGCTGGGCGGCGGCGGCGAGCGCGTCGCGCTGCTCGGCGTCGGCGTCCGAGGACGAGGTCGTCTCGGTCGGCAGGCCGGTGATCGGGTCGATGACGGTCCGGGTGCTGCTCGGCACGTTCAGGGCGGCGAGCAGCAGGCCACGGGTGGCGGCCGCCTGCTGCACGGCGGTGTCCAGTTCGGCCAGGGCGTACGCGCCGGCGCCCGCGCGGGGCGGCATCCTCTCGGCCAGTTCCTCGGCCAGGGCGTGGAGTTCGGCGATCGCCTCCGAGTACGCCTCGTGCGCCTGCAGTGCGGTGCTCCTGCCGGTGAGCGCCGCCCGTCGCAGCGCCGCGACGGAGTCGAGGTCCTCGCGCAGGGACGCGGGCGTGTCGGTGTCGGCGCGCAGTTCCTCCACCTGCCGGTCGACGCGGGCGCTGCGCTGCTCGGAGGGCGCCTTGGACTCGGGGCGGCCGGCGGCGATGTAGGGGGTGACCTCGTCGCGCTCGTCGGCGAGGGAGTGGGCGAGGGTCAGCGCGCCCTGGGTCTGTTCGGCGAGCGTCACCAGTTCCTGGGAGTCGTGCAGTTGTCCGGAGGCCGCCACGACCGACGGGGCTCCGGCCCCGGCGACGGCCGCGGCGACGACCGCCACGGCGAGGATGAGGCGGTTGCGCACGTGGGTCGCACGGCCCTTGCCGACGGGGGCCGCAGGCGGCGCCGGGACGGAAGTGCCGGGGGTACGCTCCGCGTTCCCCGCGGGGGTCGGCTGCTTGTCTGTGCGACGAGGCCGCGTCTTCTGCACCGGTGCTCGCATTCCTGACTCGTGTACCCGTGGGCCCGGGTGGCGCTCCGTCAACTGGCCGGTCGGCGCGTGCACCCGCTGCCGCGCTCCGGGCTGTTTCCCGGCCGCCGACTGGGCGTCGGGCGGAGCGGCCGTCTGTGCGGGGCAGGGCCCCCACCGGTTCCCGACCCTCCCAGTGCCGGTGGGTGGTGGGCGTGCATCAACCGACTCGCCACCCGAAGGAGTGAACCCCGGAGGGGAGTTGGTGAGCAAGTTCTCCCGGCCCGCCCGACGGCCCCGCGCGGCGTGCCGGTTGGACGTCCACGACCGGCGATGGCACTATGTGCCGCCACGTGTTCCCGGCGTACCGGATTCCAGCCCAAATGGGGCGCCTGACCTGCACTGCCGCGTCGATCTCGGGCACCTTGCCGGGCTTTCGCGAAGGCTGTGAAGGGGTCGTGCAGACTGGCCGGATGCGCACGGAACTCGTCTCGGAACCCGGCCTCGCCGACCGCCCCAACGAGGACTTCGCGAGCGTCGGGCTTCCGGCCTCGGGACAGGGCGGCTCACTCGTCGTACTGGACGGCGTGACCCCGCCGCGGGACGGCACGGGGTGTCTGCATTCCGTACCCTGGTTCACCGCGCGCCTCGGCGGGGCACTGACCGAACTGACCGTTTCACTCCCGGATGTCCCCCTCACCGAAGCCCTGTTCCGCGCCATCGCTCGCACCTCGGCGGCGCACGCGGAAACCTGTGACCTTTCTCACCCGCGCACGCCGCAGGCGACCGTGGTCGTGGCCCGCTGGTCGCCGGCCGCGGTCGAGTACCTGGTCCTGTCCGACTCGGCCCTGCTGGTGGAGGCCCCCGACGGGACGGTCACGCCCGTCCTGGACGACCGCTTGGCCAGGCTGCCCCGTTCCGCCCTGGCCACGGACGCCCTGGTGGACGCGGGCTTCCGGAACAAGGAGGGCGGCTTCTTCACGGCCGCGGTCGACCCGGAGGTGGCGGCGCGGGCGGTGACGGGCGTACTGCCGCGCGGCGGGGTGCGGACGCTGGCCGCGCTGACGGACGGGGCCGCGCGGTGGGTGGAGAGGTTCCGCGAGGGTGACTGGGCGCAGTGCCTCGCCCTGGTGCGGAAGCAGGGTGCGCAGGCCCTGGTGGACCGGGTCCGGGAGCTGGAGCGTGCGGACGCGGCGGGGGCGCGGGCGTTCCTGGGGCGCGGCAAGACGCACGACGACGCGACGGTGGTGTACGCGGAGCTGTGAACACGCCGGGGGACGACGCTACTTCTCCATCCCCCGGTTCAGTTCGCGCAGCAGCCGGGCCAGTTCCGTCACCTCGCGCGGGTCCCAGTCGGCGAGCCGGCCTGCGTAGCGGGCGCGGCGGGCCTCCCGCACCCGGCCGACCCGGGCCTGGCCCTCCGGGGTCAGGGTGATCAGCCAGGCGCGGCCGTCGGCGGGGTCGGGTTCCCGGGCGACGAGGCCGAGTTCCTCCAGGGCGCGCAGCTGGCGGGACATCGTCGCCTTGCCGACGCCGATGTAGGCGGCGAGTTCCGTGGCCCGCTGGCCGCCGTACTCACCGAGCCGTACGAGGAGGCCGTAGGCGGACGACTCCAGGTCGGGGTGGACCTCGCGGGCCATCTCGCCCTGGTTGGCCCGGGCCCGCCGGAGCAGGACCGTCAACTCGCGTTCCAGCGCCAGGAACTCCGGTTGGTTCACACCACCGCCGTCCCAGCCGGAC
Source organism: Streptomyces sp. JK94 (assembly GCF_053613315.1). Taxonomy (NCBI): domain Bacteria; kingdom Bacillati; phylum Actinomycetota; class Actinomycetes; order Kitasatosporales; family Streptomycetaceae; genus Streptomyces; species Streptomyces sp. JK94. The sequence continues at coordinate 122,051 of NZ_JBSICH010000004.1, forward strand.
ACGGCCCCGCGACCGTCGCCGTTCCCGTCTTCGTGCACGTCAGCCCCTGCCTTGCTCTTCCCGTTCCCTGCAAGTCTCCGCCACGGACCGCCCCCTCCGCAGCTCGGCAAGTATTTCGCAGGCATGGACCAACGGCAGCCTCCGGTTCCCCCTCCACCCGCCGTTCCACGCGTAGCGCCTCCCCGGGATCTCAGCGTGGCATGACCACGCCATCCCATCCCTGCCGTCCTCCCCCACCGGCGCATCTCCACCGGCGCATCCCGCACCGGCACATTCCCCACCGAGCACCACCGAGCCATCGGAGGCACCTCACGCCCGTGCACGGAGCCGGATCGGCCCGCGGGCGACCGGCGTACCGGGGGAGGCCCGTGTCCCGGCCGGGACACGGGCCTCCCCCGTCCGCTCACCGCAGGGGTGGTCCGCCGGCGGTCGCCCGCGTCATGCGGCGACCGGAGACTGCGGCCGGGCGGCGTTCGTCGCCGGCGCGAGCGCCAGTTCCAGCACCTGGCGCACGTCGGTGACGGCGTGGACGTCGAGCTTGTCCAGCACCTCCGCCGGGACGTCGTCCAGATCGGGTTCGTTGCGCTTGGGGATGACCACCGTGGTGACGCCCGCCCGGTGCGCCGCGAGCAGCTTCTGCTTGACCCCGCCGATCGGCAGCACGCGCCCGGTCAGCGAGACCTCCCCGGTCATCGCCACGTCCGTGCGGACCAGCCGGCCCGACAGCAGCGAGGCCAGCGCCGTGGTCATCGTGATGCCGGCGCTCGGGCCGTCCTTGGGGACCGCGCCCGCCGGGAAGTGGATGTGCACACCCCGGTCCTTCAGGTCGGCCACCGGAAGCTCCAGCTCGGCGCCGCGGCTGCGCAGGAAGCTCAGCGCGATCTGCGCCGACTCCTTCATCACGTCGCCCAGCTGACCGGTGAGGGTCAGCCCCGCCGCGCCCGTCTCCGGGTCGGCCAGCGACGCCTCCACGTACAGCACGTCGCCGCCCGCGCCGGTCACCGCGAGGCCGGTGGCGACGCCGGGCACCGAGGTGCGCCGCTCGGCCGGGTCCTGGGCGGACTCGGGCACGTGGTGCGGCCGGCCGATCAGGTCCCGCAGGTCGCCGTCGGTGACGGTGAACGGCAGTTCCCGCTCGCCCAGTTCGTGCTGGGCCGCAACCTTGCGCAGCAGCCGGGCGATCGACCGCTCCAGGGTGCGCACGCCCGCCTCGCGGGTGTACTCGCCGGCCAGCTTGCGCAGCGCCCCCTCGTCGACCGTGACCTCCTCCCCGTTCAGGCCGGCCCGCTCCAGCTGGCGCGGGAGCAGGTGGTCGCGGGCGATGACGATCTTCTCGTCCTCGGTGTAGCCGTCGAGGCGGACCAGCTCCATGCGGTCGAGCAGCGCCTCCGGGATGGCCTCCAGGACGTTGGCCGTCGCGAGGAAGACCACGTCGGACAGGTCCAGCTCGACCTCCAGGTAGTGGTCCCGGAAGGTGTGGTTCTGCGCCGGGTCGAGGACCTCGAGCAGGGCGGCGGCCGGGTCGCCCCGGAAGTCCGAGCCCACCTTGTCGATCTCGTCGAGGAGCACGACCGGGTTCATCGACCCGGCCTCCTTGACGGCGCGCACGATCCGGCCGGGCAGCGCGCCGACGTACGTACGCCGGTGACCGCGGATCTCGGCCTCGTCGCGGACGCCGCCGAGGGCGACCCGGACGAACTTCCGGCCCATCGCGTGCGCCACGGACTCGCCGAGGCTCGTCTTGCCGACGCCGGGCGGGCCCACCAGGGCCAGGACGGCACCGCCGCGCCGCCCGCCGACGACCCCGAGGCCCCGGTCGACGCGCCGCTTGCGCACCGCCAGGTACTCGGTGATCCGCTCCTTGACGTCCTCCAGCCCCGCGTGCTCGGCGTCCAGGACGGCCCGGGCGCCCTGGATGTCGTAGGCGTCCTCGGTCCGCTCGTTCCACGGCATCTCCAGGACCGTGTCGAGCCAGGTACGGATCCAGGAGCCCTCCGGCGACTGGTCGGAGGACCGCTCCAGCTTGTCGACCTCCTTGAGCGCGGCCTCCCGGACCTTCCCGGGCAGGTTGGCGGCCTCGACGCGGGCGCGGTAGTCGTCGGACTCCTCGGCCGGGTCACCGCCGTCGCCGTTGAGTTCCCGCAGTTCCTTGCGCACGGCCTCCAGCTGGCGGCGCAGCAGGAACTCCCGCTGCTGCCTGTCGACGCCCTCCTGGACGTCCTTGGCGATGGTCTCGGCGACGTCCTGCTCGGCGAGGTGGTCGCGCAGCTGCTGGGTGGCGAGCTTCAGGCGGGCGACCGGGTCGGTGGTCTCCAGCAGCCCGACCTTCTGCTCGGTGGTGAGGAAGGGCGAGTAACCGGAGTTGTCGGCGAGCGCGGAGACGTCGTCGATGGCCTGGACGCGGTCCACGACCTGCCAGGCACCGCGCTTGCGCAGCCAGGCGGTGGCGAGGGCCTTGTACTCCTTCGCCAGCTCGGCGACCTGGCCCGGCAGCGGCTCGGGCACGGTCTCGTCGATGCGCGTGCCCTCCACCCACAGCGCGGCGCCGGGCCCGGTGGTGCCGGCGCCGATGCGAACCCGGCCCCGGCCGCGGACCAGGGCGCCCGGGTCGCCGTCGGCGAGACGGCCGACCTGCTCGACCGTGCCGAGGACGCCCGTCCTCGCGTAGGTGCCGTCGACGCGCGGGACGAGGAGGACCCGGGGCTTGCCGGGCTCGGACCGCGCGGCGGCCTGGGCGGCCTCCACCGCGGCCCGTACCTCGGCGTCGCTCAGGTCCAGGGGGACGACCATGCCGGGCAGGACCACTTCGTCGTCGAGCGGCAGCACGGGCAGGGTGAGCGGTGTGGTGGCGGCGGACTCAGCAGCCATGATCTCCCCTTCGGCAGTCAAGTTGAGTTACATCGACTCAATGAAAGGGAGTCCCCGATTGTTCCCCGGGGCATGTTCGCTGTGAGCGATCAAGACACCCCCCTGTGGCCCCTTCCGTGGCAGCGCGCCCGCACCGCCCGGCATTCCCCTGCCAGGATGGGCCGATGCCCTTCACTTCCCACGACTCCCCCGACTCCCCCGAAGTGCTGGACCGTCGCGAGGGCCCGTACGGCGAGGTGGTCCTGCGCCGGCACGGGGCGCTGCTGCAGATCATCGCGAACGGCTGCTTCCTGATGGACACCTCCGACGGACGCTCGGAGCGGCGCCTGGTCGACGCGGCGGCCGACGCGCTCGCCGCCTCCGGCGGGCGGACCGCGCCGCACCTGCTCCTCGGCGGCCTCGGCGTCGGCTTCTCGCTCGCACACGCGGCCGGCGACCCCCGCTGGGGCCGCATCACGGTCGTCGAGCGGGAACGCGCCGTCATCGACTGGCACCGGGACGGACCGCTGGCCGAGGTGTCCGCCGGTGCGCTGGCCGACCCGCGCACGGACGTCGTCGAAGCGGATCTGGTCGCCTACGTCAATGAGACTTCCGCCACGTACGACGCCCTCTGCCTCGACATCGACAACGGCCCCGACTGGACGGTCACGGAGGGCAACGGCGGACTGTACTCACGGGACGGACTGGCGGGGTGTGCACGGGTGGTGAAGCCCGGCGGAGTGCTCGCCGTATGGTCCGCGCAGCCCTCTCCGGAATTCGAAGAAACCTTGCGTAATGCCGGGTTCCAGCAGGTGCGTACCGAAGAGATCCCCGTTGCCCGGGGCGTTCCGGACGTCGTCCACCTCGGCATCGGGCCTGGATAGCAAAGGCGCCGTGACTCCCCGTACGCTGCTGCTCTGACGCGGTCATTCAAGCGTCAATCGCAGTCATGCGCAGACGAGGAATCACCCCACTGATTCCGGTAAGCACACCTCAGGGGCGGGCGATGGAGCAGACACAGACCTCCCACAACGGCACGGCGGCCACCCAGGGCGCACAGCGCCGGGTGCTGGTGGTCGAGGACGACCAGACGATCGTGGACGCCATCGCGACCCGCCTGCGCGCCGAAGGGTTCCTCGTGCAAACGGCGGGTGACGGCCCGGCCGCCGTCGACACGGCCGAGGCGTGGCAGCCCGACCTGCTCATCCTCGACATCATGCTGCCCGGCTTCGACGGCCTGGAGGTCTGCCGTCGTGTGCAGGCCCAGCGTCCGGTGCCGGTGCTGATGCTCACCGCGCGCGACGACGAGACGGACATGCTCGTCGGGCTCGGCGTCGGCGCCGACGACTACATGACCAAGCCCTTCTCGATGCGCGAGCTGGCCGCGCGCGTGCACGTGCTGCTGCGCCGGGTGGAGCGGGCCGTCGTGGCCGCCTCCACGCCGCGCAGCGGCATCCTGCGCCTCGGCGAACTGGAGATCGACCACGCGCAGCGCCGGGTGCGGGTGCGCAGCGAGGACGTCCACCTCACCCCCACCGAGTTCGACCTGCTGGTCTGCCTCGCCAACACCCCGCGCGCGGTGCTCTCCCGCGAGCAGCTGCTGGCCGAGGTGTGGGACTGGGCGGACGCCTCCGGCACCCGCACCGTCGACAGCCACATCAAGGCGCTGCGCCGCAAGATCGGCGCCGAGCGCATCCGCACGGTGCACGGCGTGGGCTACGCGCTGGAGACGCCGGCGCCATGAGCCGTGGACGGGAGGCCGCGCGGAGGAGCTCCGGCCCCCGGAACACGGGGGAACCCTGGGGCGGCGTACGCCCGTTCTCGATCAAGACCAAGCTGGGCGCGCTGGTCGTCACCTCGGTGCTGATCACCACGGGTCTGTCGGTGATCGCGGTGCACACCAAGACGGAGCTGCGCTTCATCACGGTCTTCTCGATGATCGCCACGCTGCTGATCACGCAGTTCGTGGCGCACTCGCTCACCGCGCCGCTGGACGAGATGAACGCCGTCGCCCGGTCCATCTCGCACGGCGACTACACGCGCCGGGTGCGCGAGAACCGCCGCGACGAGCTGGGCGACCTGGCCGTCACCATCAACCGCATGGCCGACGACCTGGAGGCCCAGGACCGGCAGCGCAAGGAGCTGGTGGCGAACGTCTCGCACGAGCTGCGCACCCCCATCGCGGGCCTGCGCGCGGTGCTGGAGAACATCGTCGACGGGGTCACCGAGGCCGACCCGGAGACCATGCGCACGGCGCTCGGCCAGACCGAGCGGCTCGGCCGGCTGGTGGAGACGCTGCTGGACCTCTCCCGCCTGGACAACGGCGTCATACCGCTGCGCACGCGGCGCTTCGAGGTGTGGCCGTACCTCTCGGGCGTACTGAAGGAGGCCAACATGGTCGCCTCGGCGCGCGCGGGCATCGCCTCCGGCTCCGGCAGCCACACCCGCACCGACGTCCACCTGGCGCTCGACGTCTTCCCCCCGGACCTGACCGCGCACGCCGACCCCGAGCGCATCCACCAGGTCGTCGCCAACCTCATCGACAACGCGGTCAAGCACAGCCCGCCGCACGGCCGGGTGACGGTCAGGGCGCGGCGCGGGAACCTTCCGGAGTCGCTGGAGCTGGAGGTCCTCGACGAGGGCCCCGGCATTCCGCGCTCCGAGTGGCGCCGGGTCTTCGAGCGGTTCAACCGGGGTTCGGTCTCCCGGCCGCACGGTCCGGGCAGCGACGGCGGCACCGGGCTCGGCCTGGCGATCGCCCGCTGGGCGGTGGATCTGCACGGCGGCCGGATCGGAGTGGCCGAATCCGAGCGGGGATGCCGGATTCTCATCACTCTTCCGGGCCTCCCCTCGGCTTCGAGTTGACGTAGGGTTCGAGGCGGAACGCCAAGATCCACAGGCATCCGCGCCGACGGACACGTGTGATCAGGCACGGACCCGCGTTCTTCCGGCGCCGGGTCCCGGCCTCCCCTTCCCACACACGCCAGAACCTCGCTTGTTTCCCGCCATTTCCAGCGCCGAAACGCCGTCTGCAATGTGACTTACGCGACGATGAACGGGCCCGGTCTGACCTTCCGGGCCGGGGAGGCGTAGCCTTGATTCCCGCTGTCCACCATCTTGTGAAGCGGAAGAGGGCGGTTCTCGCCGTGTCGCCACAGTCCCCCAGTAACTCAAGCATCTCGACCGACACCGACCAAGCGGGCAAGAACCCCGCTGCCGCGTTCGGTGCCAACGAATGGCTCGTCGACGAGATCTATCAGCAGTACCTCCAGGACCCGAACTCCGTCGACCGAGCCTGGTGGGACTTCTTCGCCGACTACAAGCCAGGAGCGGCCGCGGTCCAGTCGGCCTCCGACACCGCGAACGCGGACACCGCCGGCGCGCCCCAGGCGGCTCACGCGCCCCCGGCGCAGGTCCCCGCTCCGGCCAAGGCCCAGGCTCCGGCCCCGGCGGCTGCCCAGCCGGCCCCCGCCGCCGCGCCGGCGGCACAGCCCGCCGCCAAGCCCGCGCAGGCCCGGCCCGCCGCCAAGCCCGAGGCGAAGGCCGCCGCGCCCGCCGCTCCCTCCAAGGACGCCACCGCCGCCCCCGAGGGCCCCGAGACGGTGCCCCTGCGCGGCCCGGCCGCCGCGGTCGCGAAGAACATGAACGCCTCGCTGGAGCTGCCCACGGCCACGTCCGTGCGCGCGGTCCCGGTGAAGCTGCTGTTCGACAACCGCATCGTCATCAACAACCACCTCAAGCGCGCCCGGGGCGGGAAGATCTCCTTCACGCACCTGATCGGCTACGCGATGGTGCAGGCCATCAAGGCCATGCCGGCGATGAACCACTCGTTCGGCGAGAAGGACGGCAAGCCGACCCTCGTCAAGCCGGCCCACGTCAACCTCGGCCTCGCCATCGACCTGGTCAAGCCCAACGGCGACCGCCAGCTGGTCGTCGCGGCGATCAAGAAGGCCGAGACGCTGAACTTCTTCGAGTTCTGGCAGGCCTACGAGGACATCGTCCGCCGCGCCCGCGACGGCAAGCTGACGATGGACGACTTCTCCGGCGTCACGGTCTCCCTGACCAACCCGGGCGGCCTCGGCACCGTCCACTCGGTGCCGCGCCTGATGCCCGGCCAGTCGGTCATCATGGGCGTCGGCTCCATGGACTACCCGGCGGAGTTCCAGGGCACCTCCCAGGACACCCTGAACAAGCTCGGCATCTCGAAGGTCATGACACTCACGTCGACCTACGACCACCGGGTCATCCAGGGCGCCGCCTCCGGCGAGTTCCTGCGCCAGGTCGCCAACCTCCTCCTCGGCGAGAACGGCTTCTACGACGAGATCTTCGAGGCCCTGCGCATCCCCTACGAGCCGGTCCGCTGGCTCAAGGACATCGACGCCTCGCACGACGACGACGTCACCAAGGCCGCCCGCGTCTTCGAGCTGATCCACTCCTACCGGGTCCGCGGCCACGTCATGGCCGACACCGACCCGCTGGAGTACCAGCAGCGCAAGCACCCCGACCTGGACATCACCGAGCACGGGCTCACCCTGTGGGACCTGGAGCGCGAGTTCGCGGTCGGCGGCTTCGCCGGCAAGTCCCTGATGAAGCTGCGCGACATCCTCGGCGTGCTGCGCGACTCGTACTGCCGCACCACCGGCGTCGAGTTCATGCACATCCAGGACCCGAAGCAGCGCAAGTGGATCCAGGACCGCATCGAGCGCTCGCACACCAAGCCGGAGCGCGAGGAGCAGCTGCGCATCCTGCGCCGGCTGAACGCGGCCGAGGCGTTCGAGACGTTCCTGCAGACCAAGTACGTCGGCCAGAAGCGGTTCTCCCTGGAGGGCGGCGAGTCCGTCATCCCGCTGCTGGACGCGGTCATCGACTCGGCGGCCGAGTCCCGCCTGGACGAGGTCGTCATCGGCATGGCCCACCGCGGCCGGCTGAACGTGCTGGCCAACGTCGTCGGCAAGTCGTACGCGCAGATCTTCCGCGAGTTCGAGGGCAACCTCGACCCGAAGTCGATGCACGGCTCCGGTGACGTGAAGTACCACCTGGGCGCCGAGGGCACCTTCACCGGGCTGGACGGCGAGCAGATCAACGTCTCGCTGGTCGCCAACCCCTCGCACCTGGAGGCGGTCGACCCGGTCCTGGAGGGCGTCGCCCGCGCCAAGCAGGACATCATCAACAAGGGCGGCACGGACTTCACCGTCCTGCCGGTGGCCATCCACGGCGACGCGGCCTTCGCGGGCCAGGGCGTGGTGGCCGAGACCCTGAACATGTCGCAGCTGCGCGGCTACCGCACCGGCGGCACGGTGCACGTCGTCATCAACAACCAGGTCGGCTTCACCGCCGCCCCGGAGTCCTCGCGTTCCTCCATGTACGCGACGGACGTGGCCCGCATGATCGAGGCCCCGATCTTCCACGTGAACGGCGACGACCCGGAGGCCTGCGTCCGCGTGGCGCGGCTGGCCTTCGAGTTCCGCCAGGCCTTCAACAAGGACGTGGTGATCGACCTCATCTGCTACCGCCGCCGCGGCCACAACGAGACCGACAACCCGGCCTTCACCCAGCCGCTGATGTACGACCTGATCGACAAGAAGCGCTCGGTGCGCAAGCTGTACACCGAGTCCCTCATCGGTCGCGGCGACATCACCCTGGAAGAGGCCGAGCAGGCGCTGCAGGACTACCAGGGCCAGCTGGAGAAGGTCTTCACCGAGGTCCGCGAGGCCGCCTCCCAGCCGGCGTCCGCGGAGCCCGCGGAGCCGCAGGCCGAGTTCCCGGTCGCCGTGAACACCGCGGTCACCGCCGAGACCGTCAAGCGGATCGCCGAGTCCCAGGTCAACATCCCCGACCACATCACCGTGCACCCGCGGCTGCTGCCGCAGCTCCAGCGCCGGGCGGCGATGGTCGAGGACGGCACGATCGACTGGGGCATGGGCGAGACCCTCGCCGTCGGCTCGCTGCTCCTCGAGGGCGTCCCGGTCCGGCTCTCCGGCCAGGACTCGCAGCGCGGCACCTTCGGCCAGCGGCACGCGGTGCTCATCAACCGCGAGACCGGCGACGAGTTCACGCCGCTGCTGTACCTGTCCGAGGACCAGGCCCGGTACAACGTCTACAACTCCCTGCTCTCCGAGTACGCCGTGATGGGCTTCGAGTACGGCTACTCGCTGGCCCGCCCCGACGCGCTGGTGATGTGGGAGGCGCAGTTCGGCGACTTCGTCAACGGCGCGCAGACGGTCGTGGACGAGTTCATCTCGTCGGCCGAGCAGAAGTGGAACCAGACCTCCGGCGTGACGCTCCTCCTGCCGCACGGCTACGAGGGCCAGGGCCCGGACCACTCCTCGGCCCGCCCGGAGCGCTTCCTCCAGCTCTGCGCGCAGAACAACATGACGGTCGCGATGCCGACCCTGCCGTCGAACTACTTCCACCTCCTGCGGTGGCAGGTGCACAACCCGCACCACAAGCCGCTGGTCGTCTTCACGCCGAAGTCGATGCTGCGCCTCAAGGCCGCGGCCTCCAAGGCGGAGGAGTTCACCACCGGCCAGTTCCGCCCGGTCATCGGCGACGACTCGGTCGACCCGGCCGCGGTCAAGAAGGTCGTCTTCACCGCCGGCAAGGTCTACTACGACCTCGACGCCGAGCGGAAGAAGCGCGGGGCCACGGACACGGCCGTCATCCGCATCGAGCGCCTGTACCCGCTGCCGGGTACCGAGCTCCAGGCGGAGATCGCCAAGTACCCGAACGCCGAGAAGTACCTGTGGGCGCAGGAGGAGCCGGCGAACCAGGGTGCCTGGCCGTTCATCGCGCTCAACCTGATCGACCACCTGGACCTCGCGGTCGGCGCCGACGTCCCGCACGGCGAGCGCCTGCGCCGCATCTCGCGGCCGCACGGCTCGTCCCCGGCCGTCGGCTCCGCGAAGCGGCACCAGGCCGAGCAGGAGCAGCTGGTGCGTGAGGTGTTCGAGGCCTGAGCCCTGACGGGCCCGGCGTGACCGACGTGGCCTGACGGCCGCACGGGCGCGCCGGGCCCGCCGGTCCGCTGGGCGGACCGGTCCGACGGGCGAGCCGGAGGGCCCGGTCCGCGTTCCCCCGCAAAAAGAAAAGGGCCCTCAATAGCACAAAAAACACCCCCCCCAG